>JAICGZ010000237.1 GCA_025922875.1 Pyrinomonadaceae bacterium | reverse complement strand
TGTTTTTTTTCCCCCCGGGGGTGGGGCGGGGGGGGGGCGGGCTTTTGTTTTATATAGCGTTTTGGGTGCCTCCCACGGCGCCCCCCCCCCGCCCCACTCCCGGGAGGTTTTGTTATTCGTGCAGTTGTGTGTTTCTAAAGAACCTCATTGGTTTGTGCTCGAAGTTCCTAAACAGCCCGAGTTGATCCAGGAAATGTGGATCCAACGAGAAACTGTTTGGCAAGACCAGGTGCACAAACCCGCTTTGGCCCAGCGTGAAAATACTCTCGCCCGTTATCCTCGGGCGGCCGAGCACGACAATTTGTCCATACGTCGCGCGATTCGAGTTTGGGATACTCGCTATAACGCCGAGGAGCGGATGCGAGAATGTGATCGAGCCTCTCGGTCCTGTCCACGCCGCGGGATTGGGGCCCTGCGCTGCGGCAAGTATTGCTAATGTCTGATCGAACGTCGCTGACATGACCGCGTTTGGATTGACTCCGTTGAAATAGTCTCGACTCGGAGGAACACCGGAATCGCCCGTTAGAGCAAAATCGAGAACGTGTATCAGCATGTTGGAACTGGCCTCACTTGCTCTTGGACCTAGTTCGTCGCCGAAAGTATTGGTCAGCATCAGCGTTAGCCAGGTTGAGAAAATCACTTCGCCCGAATGCAGCGTGGTGCTAGTCACTGCATCAGCAAAAGCGTTGCCGTCCCAGGCCTCGATGATTGCCTTTGCTTGTGCAGCGAGTGGATGCGCGGGAGGCACATCGTTCAGCGCCATCAGGAGATATGGTTTGAGGAAACGCGACTCGCGACCGTTACCCTTCACCCGTGCGATGTCTTTGGGAATGTCCCGCATGTCTTCAAGAGAAATGACTCCCGTAGCCAGCCGATCGTTGATGTCCCACAGACGAAACTGCTTGCCGAAAATTTGATTGTCGGCATTGTCGTAATCCACCGACGGCTTGTTGTTCCAGTTCGCAAGGTAACCCTGTGCGGGATTGATCGACGTGGGTACCGGTAAGTTTCCACCGGGCCACTCAGCACTGCCATTTCCCGGAAACGGCAAACGCGCATCAAACCCTGCCGGGCGCAATGGTATTTGCCCAGCCTGCCAGTATGCGATGTTGCCAATCTTGTCGGCGTAGATGAAGTTGTGGGAAGTCGGAATGAGTTTTACCGCCGTTTCAAATTGCTGAATGTTGCGCGCCCGATCGAAACCTAAAAAGGCGTGGACGGCCTCGAGTTCTCGTTGCCAGTGAGAACGCTTCTGAGTAATTGCGTTAGCTCCGCTGGTTCCAACGACGGGCCCGTGAATGCTTCGCAGCACATTCAAAATCACCGGGCTGCCACCGCGAACATTGATCGTCTCGACGCGCACTTCGAATGGTGTGCATACACTATTGAATACATAACCTGAACCTGGTCCAGCGCCGGCGTTACACGTGGTTTCTATGTAGTGGTCCAGGTTATCTCCGGTCGCAGTCGTTGAAGTCCACGCGACGTGTTCGTTGCGCCCGATGAGAACGGGAGGCACACCTGCGAAAGCCATACCCGCAACGTTGAAACCATTTCCACCGTTGAGCTGAACTTCATGCAGAACTTCGGGCACACTGAAGCCCATCTGCGGACCACCGTAAAGCATCGCAAACCCACTTGCGCTACGAGCCGCACTGACTGCCCACGCATAGCTGCCAAGTTTGGTTGGCACACCCAACGATTGCCAGGTCGCACGCGCGTCATCTTCGGATACGTCCAGCGAATGGGAGGCTACGATTTGTAGTTGCGCGTTGCTCAAACTTGCCGGCTTCTGCCGTTTACCGAATGCTCCCGATGTGGGCACTGTGACTGGAGAATCAGGATCGTTGATCCATCTAACATCGTTGAAGATGGCAAAGCCGTTCACCGGGCCGTGAGCAGCGATCAAACTGTCGAGCAGCGAAAGATTGGTCAACTCACGACCGCCAATTTCACCGAAACGGCGCACCATGAAGGCGCCGAATGCTACTGAATCGCGTCTCGTCCATGGCTGTGGGAAAAAGCTCAGCGCGTGAAACTCGAAGGGCAACTTTGTTAAAGGAGCCAGCGCCGCCTCGCTGATGTAGCGATTGATCCCGCCCAGGTATGCGTCGAAAATTTCCTGTTCCTCCGCGCTCAGTTTCGCGAATTGCGCGTCGAGCTCGGCGTCGGTATATCCAACAACTCGCGCGGCGCGATCGGCGTTCACTACGCCGGCTCCGAAGATCTCGGCGAGCCGGCCTCTGGCTGCGCGGCGGTTCAACTCGAGTTGCCAAAGCCGATCTTGAGCGACTGTGTAACCGTAAGCCTCGAACAGGCCTCGATTCGTCTCAGAAAAAATGTGCGGGATACCGAAGTCGTCACGATAGATCTTCACTGCTTCGCCGTTAACGTTGAGCGTCGTAAAGCCTGTGTTGGTTGCAGTCGCTGTGGTGAAAGCACTGAGGATGATGATGACTAAAGTTATCCCGTTGAGTGACAAGAGGCGCTTGAGCATAACAGTTCCTTTCGAATTTTCGAGTTTGTCGAGCGCGGCAGCCGCCTGAATTTTCTCCTGCCTGGGCGAAAGTGGTGAGGTCGAGACTCACAATTCGTTAGCGGAGAGTTGTGAACATAAAACTCAATTTGCTGTGTTTGAATTCAGGCGTGCAACGCACACTAGTACTAAGCACGTGAAAAGTCAACGCGAACTCCTTGGAGCTGCGGCGGCCGCACTCCAAGGAGGCGTCCGAACTCAAAAGAGTTGGCAACCTGCGGCAAGACAGTTCATACTAAGGACTAACTCTCCGTGAGCAATTTCGGCGCGGGAAGGTGAGAGGTGTCAGTCAGAGGTTCGACGTTAACACCGCTCTATTTTTACACAGCAGTTGTTCTCTGCCTTCTTGTTGTCACTCGCAGTGAAGCGCTTTCGTGGGGCGCCAGTTCAGTTTTACTCACCTCGGGTATTTTGAGTTGGGGGTTACTCGAGTACGGTCTGCACCGGTTTGTTTTTCATTACAACGCGCGGTCGGAGTTAGGCAGGAAATTCGTGTATGCCATGCACTGGTCACACCACGAGAATCCGGGCGCGACCGATCGTCTCTTTTCAAGTCTGTTAATCAGCGCGCCGGTGGCGACCGCTTACTTACTATTGGCCTGGATCACAACAGGGTCATTGCGAGCGGCGTCATTACTGTTTACCGGACTGGTAGTAGGTTACTTCTATTACGAATGGCTTCACTACCGTTCGCATCATTCGAAAGCAAGACTCCGCTTCTTCAGGTATCTCAAAAAATATCATCTACTGCACCACCATCAGACTCCCGAAATGCGTTTCGGCGTCACCTCGCCGTTGTTCGACATAGTCTTTGGAACCTTCCAACCAGTGTCGCCACAAAGAGGCACAAGAAGCAAGAAATGAGGTTTGTGTTTTTTGTGCCTCTTCGTGGCTTAAATTCTGTCAAACTGTCGCAGTTCCGCCCAGTATCGCGGCGGTACCAACAAGGAGTGGACCACAGAACGTAGATTGAAGGTCGTCAGGATTCCGTATGTGTGCACAAGACCCGAGATCAAGCTGTTCGAGTTCAGACGAAGCATGCGCCTCACCTCGTCGGGTACAAGCAGCGCTTGTACCTGGAGTAGCAAGTAATAGCGCCAGATTCCCAAGTGTACGCGGTACTGCCGAAACAACATCGCGGTGTGCCGGCTGTAAGTGAGATCGCGTACGAGGTGAAGTCGCCGATCGTGTCGCCAGTCGGCATAGTTCTCTGGTAATTGGGAGATCGATAACCCCTCGCCAATCCGCAAGAACGCACCATACAACTCATTCCGTTCGGATGGTGAAAGTGGCCGATACAGGAGAGCGTGAGCGCGTTCAGAATAATCGATCAACATATAGAGCACGTCGCGGAAGGCCCAATCCGGTATGGTGTCGCCGCGTTGTCGCTCGACTGTCCGGTGGGCGGCGTTTATGCGATTCAACGTACGCTGCGCCTCTTCCTCGCTGACGAACACGATTTCTTGAGCATAGCGGACCGTCGAGAAAAGCCGTCCGATCGGATCGCGCGGGATTTTACCCGTGAAGAAAAGCCAGTCGACAGCCCGGTTCAACGCAAACTCTGCTGCCGAACCAGCAAAGATCAACAGGATGAGATCCGGATCACCCCAGATTTTCCTCACAATCGAGCTTCTATGTACAAACTCAGACATCGCCCTGAAGTATAGCGCGGTCGCGACGTCCTGGGGTCAATTGGACCATCACTACAAAGAAAAGGTTTGAGCTTTTTGTGCCTCTTTGTGGCGAAAAAATACAGTTTTGACCGACTCTCTCAACAGAACGCGTGGATATTGCTTGAGATTTAACAATCGCAAGGAGGACCACTATGAATGCTTTTGAGTTACTGAGAGCCGATCACGAGAAAGTCGCCCAGCTCTTTGAACGATTGGAGTCTGCCACCGGCAAGGCGAAATTGGGTGTGTTCGACCAGATCAAGACGGAACTTGAGCTGCATACTCACATCGAAGAAAAGATTTTCTATCCAGCTCTGGAAAGGCCTGCGGAAACGCAAGAGCTAACGGCAGAGGCCTACGAAGAGCATGCCACCGTCAAAAACTTGCTGCGGGAACTGAGCGGCGCCAGGACCCCGAACGAACAATGGGAGATCCTGGCTAAGACACTGCAGGAAAACGTAGAGCACCATGTTCAGGAAGAGGAAAACGAACTCTTCGGTAAGGCCCGCCAGGCTTTGGAGGAAGAAGAGATCGAAGAGTTAGGACAACAAATGGAGGCCGAGAAAGCGCGTAAACAAGGCGGTGCACGCAAGTCGGCGAAAAAGAGCAGCACGAAGAAAGCGAGTAAGAAATCTGCGGCGGCGAAAAAAGGCGGCAAAAAGAGATCCGCAAAGAAGCCGGCAAAGAAAGCAGCGAAGAAGAGCTCCGGCAAGAAAGGCGCTTCCAAAGGGCGATCTCGAAAGGCGTCAGGAAAGAAACGATCGACTAAGAAATCGGCAAAGAAGGGGCGACGATAGAGTCGCGGCCTTAGTAAATGAGTAACGATCTATACGACTGCATCGTCATCGGTGCGGGTCCGGCCGGTTTGTCTGCATCGCTTTTTCTGGCTCGGTACCTTCGCAGGACACTGACGTTTCATCACAACAGCCCGCGTAATGAATATGCGCATGGCGTGCATGGCTTTTTGGGACACCATGGAATTCGCCCGGGCGAACTTCTGGCCAGAGGCCGCGATGAAGTGACCAGCCACGGCGGGTTGATTATTGAAGCGTGTGTAACTGCGGTAGAAAAAGTTTCGTCCGATCACTTTCGGGTTTCGGCTGGCAGTGAGGAGACCCAGGTCTTCGAGGCGCGGCGATTGTTGCTTGCTACGGGTCTGCGGGATCTAACTCCAGACTGCCCAGGCTTCCGCGAGTTTTATGGAACGAGTGTGCATCATTGTCCGGATTGCGATGGTTACGAAGTGAAAGACAAACGAGTGGCCGTGCTCGCGCATGACCGCAACGCGGCAGCTTTCACCACGAACCTTCTGACGTGGACGAAGCACGTAACGCTGTTGACTGATCGAAGAGAAATCTCGCGTGAGGACCATGCAAAGTTAGCGGACCTCAATGTCGCGGTACGCACAGAATCAGTTGTCGCGTTAGACGGCGATAAGGAAACCAGGCAGTTGCAGCGCGTCCTCTTTGCGCAGGGTGAGCCGCTCGAATGCGACGCGCTGTTCTTCAATCTCGGCACCGAACTCGCCACTGATTTTCATGAAACACTCGGATGTCGCCTGGATGAGGAGTGCGGTCTGTTGTGGGTAGATCAGACACGACAAACCAGCACTAAAGGAGTGTTCGCAGCGGGCGACATCACTCCCAACTCGCAACTCGCCGTCGTGGCCGCCGCCGAAGGTGCGATGGCCGCCATTCACATTCACCGATCGTTGAATCTCGATGAGAGGCAGGGGTCTTAAGAAAATTCTCGCGCAAAGGACTTCAACAGGACTTTGCATCTTTGCGGGAGAAATCCTTAGTCTTGTCCCAGTAAACCCAAAAGCTCGCGCTTGATTAGGCTGTCGTCGCAGGTAGTCAGAAACCCATTCAACCACTTCTTCTTTTTTTCATTGTTGCCGGCAGCGATGGTACGTAACTCAGAGCGGTTGAACTTTAAGAATTCCTCTGCGCTCATGGAATCAAAGTTGTAAATAGACTCAAACTCATCTCGTGACATCTCAGATTGTGCGGCATCTAAAAAGGACGCACCGTTCGCGAGAGAACCGACCAAAACAGCCTTTTGTCGTTTTGTGAAGAGAGGAGTGCCGTCTGCGCCGAACTCGGAGTATTCAACCGTATAAGCCACGGTTAGAATCACCCGTCCACCTTTCATCTCACACGACACCGGACGCCCGATAAACTCTTTGGCAGGAAAAGTCGGCTCCCCATTCTGATTTACCCTGCCCAAGTATGAAGCAACTGGTCGTACTCCACGATCTGACACGTGGTACACCGTGTCGCGCCAGGCACCAAGGCCGCTACCCGTGCCAGCCGTACTCTGCACAACTAACCACGGTTGACCATTACTCGCGAGTACGAAAGGATCTAACGGTGGATATTTAGCCCAAACGTCAATGTGTCCTAAGAGTTTCGGATCTTGAGAACGTTCAAATACCAGGTACCTATACGCTTCTCCGAAATGGCTCTTGATCTGCACCACAACTTCATCTGTTGAATCATTATCCAAATCGTATTGAAACGTACTAGCCTTACATCGCCCGCATACACCACTGGAGCTGAAGTACGTATCATCAGCGGTTATTTTCAGTCGCTCCCATAACCGAGCTAGATCGGCCTCCGGATGGTCGTCGATAAAGAACGCGATGTCGAATGGTCCGATCCCCAAATCTTCCGGATAGGGTTTTATAGGCTGTTCGATACTGGGTGTTTGCGAGGGCGCTGGGGCTTCCGCAGTGCTACTCGGTTGCGCTAAGCACCGCGGTTGCTGCGTGTAACGATAAATGGATCCAATGAACACACCAACGGCAAAGGCAGCGCAGGCAACTAGTACTCGGAGAAACGTGGATCGCACGAGGCCAAAGCTAAGCAACTAAATTCACTGCAACAATGTGGCACGCCACAGGCAGCCTGGGGGCCACCACTTTTCACTCTTACCTTAATGCCACCAGCGGATCGACTCGCATTGCCCGTCTCGCCGGAATGAGGTTCTTTGTAAGCGAATGGGTTGAGCACCACGACATTGACGATGCTGAAGAGCCGTGCTCGCGCCGATAGCCAGGGCAAGTGTCAGCACAGCAACGACAGTGAATGAAGGGTGCTTGCGCAGCATACGGAAGGAGAAGAACCGCCACAAGGAAAGCACAAAAGCACAAAACTTCGGCAAAAACCTTTTGTGCTTTTTGTGCTTCTTTGTGGCTTAACATGTCTTCGACACCGATTAAGATCATCATCTCTGCCAATGCCGGTGCGGTTGCCGCGGCCGGCGATAATCACAAACTAACCGAACAACTCACTTCAATCTTTAACGAAAATCAGATCGACGTCGACATATCGCTTGCCGAAAGCGGCGCTGAAGTAACTGAACTCGCGCGGGATGCCGCACGAGGTCCTTATGAAATAATAGTGGCGGCGGGAGGCGATGGGACGGTTAATACTGTCGCAGCAGCGGTTATCGATAGCGACAAGACTCTGGGAGTCCTGCCGCTGGGCACGCTCAATCATTTCGCCAGAGACCTGAATATTCCTTTCGACCTGGAAGCAGCGGCGCAGACAATCGTCGCTGGTCATACTGTTGAAGTTGACGTCGCGGAAGTAAACAATCGCATTTTTGTTAACAACTCGAGTTTGGGTCTATATCCAACTATCGTTCGCGAACGACAAAAGCATGAGCGACTTGGCTTTCGAAAATGGCCCGCCTTCATCTGGGCCACGATTCAGGCATTACGCCGTTATCCATTTCTCGACGTTCGACTCCGCGTTAACGACAAACTTGTGGATTCGACGACTCCGTTTGTGTTTATTGGAAATAATGAGTATTCAATGGACTTGTTCAACATTGGTTTGCGCCACCGTCTTGATAGAGGAGCGCTGAGCATTTACATAACACACCGAACAAGTCGCCTGAAATTGATCGGTCTTGCAGTGCGCGCCTTGTTCGGACGCCTGCGCGACCACCAGGATTTCATGGCGCTTTCTTCTAACGAGGTGAAGATACAAACACGTCACAAACGCCTGCGCGTTGCTTTTGACGGTGAGATTGAATTGATGGAGCCTCCACTTGAATACCGGGTTCGTCCGCGCGCGCTGCGAGTGATAGTGCCGGAAGGTGTTGAAGCTGAATAATGCGAACGGTAGTTCATCTGTCTGACTTGCACTTCGGGCGCGTGAATCCGGCGTTGCTCGATCCTTTAATAAGAACTGTCAGAGAGGTTGAACCACATCTTGTGGCGATCTCGGGCGACCTTACACAGCGGGCGCGTTCGCATCAATTCAAACAGGCCCGTTCGTTCCTCGATGCCCTGCCAAAGCCGCAAATAGTCGTGCCCGGGAATCATGATGTTCCTCTTCACAATCTCTTTGCGCGCTTTTTCGAGCCATTAACAAAGTACAAGCGCTACATCACCGATGATCTGCAACCGACTTATCAAGATGAAGAGATGGTCATCGTAGGTGTGAATACGGCCCGATCATTGGTCTTTAAGGGGGGACGGATTAACGAATCTCAGGTTAGCCGGTTACGAGACAAGTTCTGCTCGTTTGGAAGGGAAGTGGTGAAGGTGCTGGTGACGCATCATCCATTTGATTTGCCTGAAGGTCATGATGAACGCCACCTGGTGGGTAGAGCGAAAATGGCTATGACCGGACTGGCGGAATGCGGTGCTGATCTATTTCTTGCCGGTCATTTGCATATCAGCCACAGGGGTCATACCAAGCGATATAAAATTCAGGGCTACTCGGCTCTTGTTGTGCAGGCAGGTACGGCCACTTCAACGCGTGAGAGAGGTGAAGCCAACTCGTTCAATGTGCTACGCATTGCTTTTCCGTTGATAAGCGTGGAGCAGTTTGCGTGGAATCCGTTAACCAGTTCCTTTAGCGCTTCGACTTTCGAGCAATTCAAGCACACCGTTGACGGATGGCTCCGAACTGAAGCACCCGTAGGGGATAAAGTAAACGCTTCGAACAGTTGATGTCGACCATTATGAGAATTTCATCAGTACGGATCTGGTAGATGAGACCAAACGGAAAGCGGTGAGTTCGACAGCGTCTTGTTCGTGGAGACAACTGATGCCAGGCCCGGTCAACAGCGTCGATCCGTTCCTCCGATTCAGCAGTCCATTTCGCTTCAATCTTCTTGATATGCGCTTCATCGAGACTTCCCCAGAGAATATCAATTAGCATCGCGCGCTCAGCGGAACTAAGGCGAACAATTTCCTCTTGAATGGATGTAAGGCTCAGGCGTGAATGATTGACGGAATACCTGCATCTGTCAAGGAGGGTGATTGTCCGCTATTCAGGACAACCAACGGCATTGCTACAGCTTATACTGTGAGCGCGTCGAGTCTAATAAAGGTTAACCTTGCTCCATTGGAGGCGAAACTCGTGAGACGAACTTGGCTTGCAGTTCTCATTGGTGGTTTGTTGCCCGGCGTTGTCTTGACGCAAGAGAGACCGTGCCCACCTCGCAGACATGCAAAGCTTCCGGCCATAACAGACTCTACGTATCATACAGCGAGAAAGAGACTGCTGGCTGCTGGGTGGCAGCCTGTTCAGAGGAAGTCGTTCGACGAGGCCACGAGCGATCCGGATATTTCGTACGGGAATGGACGGCTCTTCTGGCGTAAGGGATATGTGGAGGTCGAAGCGTGCTCAGGAACAGGGGTGGCTGCCTGTTCATTTCTTTTTAAAGATGCTTTCGGGAATCGCCTTCGCGTCCAAACCGCAGGCCAAGAAGTCCCGCGCCGGAAACACTACGCGCGAGTAACTGGCTTCGAATTTGTATGTGACTAAAACGGTACTTGTTAAACTGCGAGCCAGCCGGCCTTCACCTCGATCGGTTGCTCGCTGACCGCTTCACGAACCGCATATTTCGCAAGCAGTCGTGTTGAATCAAACGCCGGCAACGGAGAGTTCGCTTCTGTAACAATCAGCGGTATCTCCGTGCAGCCAAGTATGACGCACTCAGCGCCCCTCGACTTCAGATCCTCAATCGCACCTACGAAAAGATCAGTAGTGCTTGCGTTGAAGACTCCCATGCATAGTTCGTCAAAGATCGCGTCATTAATTCGCTTCATCGTTGGCTCGTCGGGAACCAGCATCTCCAAACCTCGCTTCTTCAAGGCCGTTTCATAGACAGGCCCGGTCATGGTCCAACGCGTACCGAGAAGTCCAACGTGCTTCCATCCACGCATAGTGACTTCCTGGCAAACCACCTCCGCGATGTGCAGCCCTGGTAGCGGTAACCCGGGAGCGATCTGCTCCAGCACGATGTGCGCAGTATTGTCCGGGCAAACATAAAAATCA
>JAICGZ010000236.1 GCA_025922875.1 Pyrinomonadaceae bacterium | reverse complement strand
TGTTGCCAGTGGACGAGGCCGGCAAAGATCCATCATTTGAAAGTTTCCGTAATCAATTGTTAGACGCCGTCAGGAATCATGACACGAACTTCCTGATCGGAATTCTTGATCCAAAAATCGAGAATGGATACGACATTGAAGAAGGAACAAGGGAGTTTCAAAAGATTTGGCACCCTGAAGATCCACAAAGTCAACTTTGGGATGTACTATCAACGATTTTGACCGGAGGTGGATCCTTTCGCGAGCGCAATGGTGAGACGGAGTTTTGTGGTCCATATGTTGTCAGTGAGTGGTCTAAGATTGTTCGCCAACTTCCTAAAGGAACCGATACTTTAGAGTACGTGGCAATTACAGGTAAAGATGTGGTGGTTCGGCGTGAGGCGCATTTAACTGCACAGATCATCGGAACATTATCTTATGATGTGGTTAAATCCATCCCCAACTCACAGGTATTCGACCGATCCATGCCACAGGCTTCTTCGTGGGTAAAAATAAAGACACCGACAGGCCAGGAAGGATTTGTTTCAGATAACTACATTCAAGGCCCAATGGATTATGGGGCTTGCTTTAGAAGAGCTAACGGAACATGGGTTATAACTGAATTAGCTGCTCGGGAGTGATTTGAGCCTCACAGTTGGACTGCGGAATGCCACACTCTTCAGTGATGCCTGCCCGGTTTAATTTTATTCAAGAACGCATTAATAATGACTTGCCTGCCCCGGGATGAGATAGGATTTTGGCAGAGATATGAAAACCATATTGGCACTTTGCGCGCTCTTAATTCAGTTCATGTTTGCTTTGCCAGGTTCGCCTGCACCGCAACAGCAAACAAAGCAACAAATCGCTGCGAAGACTGTGCAGAGTAAGCGTGAGTGGCGCGCTGGAACCTATTTAGGTTTGACCGTCGGTAAATCAACGCGGGCCGATGTGTTGCGTGTCCTCGGCGAGCCTCAGAGAGTGGACACACCGGCAGACCAAACTACGGAGGATCCAAATCCGGAAGTTTGGTATGTATACGAACGTCGATACGACCCTGACGGAGACTTTGCGGCAGATCTGACCGTTGTCATAGATAGGCGTACCGAAGTTGTACTGGCCATTGATCTGCATCCGGAGAGCTTATCGAGGAAGAAGGCGGTCAAGCACTTTGGTCCAGACTACATTCTTACCAGGTATAATTTTGATGAGTGCCTGGGAAATGAGGAGTCAGCACCTGTATACGAATCCCCGAACGGCCCATTGCTGGAAGTCGAATACCGTCATCGCGGCATCGCTGTATCGGTGAGTGATGATGGGAAAGTAAATACTATAAGCTACGTCAACAAACCCATCGGCACGTCAAAGTCAAGATGCCTGCTCAATAAGTAAGAGCATCAACCCGAAATGAGCTGCCTCACTGCATAGTAGTTGATGCGATGTCGCACTGAGTTGCTTGTCGCGCTTATCGGCCGGTGGGGCGTCACCTGCCCCCTCACGCAAGAACGATGACGCCCCCGGCCCCACTCTGGGCATGCGGGGCCATTCGACAGCCGCTTTATATCGGCCCTAAAAACAAGTCCGCAAGGCGACATCGAATGGCGCAATCAGCTAAATTTGATGCAAGAATTTTCTATATAGAAACAGGGACACACTAGTACTTCCTCGCCAATTCACGCGAGTTGTTCGAAGGTTTGAGGAGCCCCGCGGTCGGCTAGCTGACTACGCTACTGGCCGCCAGGATGATGGAAGTAGTGATATCGGATGTTGGAATCGTCTGAGTTGTCTCGCTGTTGGATGTTGATGTCGTTCCGCCGCCTGATGCCACTCCGGGACACTGTATTTGCCCGGCGGATGCAGAAATCGCCAGAATCAGCGTAAGGATCGCGACAGCGCATGTGTTACGTAAGGTGTTCACTTTTAGGTGCCTCCTAGGCCGAAATGCAAAAATTTTGCATTACTAAATAGAACAGCTTTTAATTTTTCTTGCAAGACCGGGAAGGACTGCGTAAGATTTGCCCTCGGTTTCCCTAGATTATTTCCATCATCAAATTTGTGAAAGGCAGTTCTCACATGACCTTAATTACCTCACGCTCGCGTGAATTGAAGAACCAACCATTCACTGCCGAGCGCAGCACCGAAGTGTGCTGTGAACTGGCGAAAGAATTCGAGGACAAGGGCGAGTATGAAGCCGCAAGGAAGGTGCTTAGTGCGCAGTGGCGCGGCATTGGCGAGCGTCCAAAGCTGTCGGGCCTGGAGCCAAGCACGGCCGGCGAAGTCCTCTTGCGTGCCGGAACGCTGACTGGCGCAATCGGTAGTAAGAATCAGATTGGTGAAGCACAGGAAATAGCGAAGAATTTAATTACCGAAAGTCTCACCATCTTTCAGTCACTCAGTTACCGCAAGAAGATAGCTGAAGCACAAACCGAGCTGGCCCTTTGCTACTGGCGCACTGGTGAGATCAACGAGGCCCGCGATCTGCTTCAGGAAACGCTTTCACGCCTGACAGTGGATAGTGAGTTAAGAGGTAAGGCTATACTTCGACTTGCTATCGTGGAGATCGAGGCGTCTCAGTTTAATAAGGCGTTAAGCATACTTACCGAATACGCGCCCCTCTTTCAAAAAATAAACAATCAAACGCTCAAAGGTAGTTATTACGTCACTCTCGGAAATGTCCTCGAGAGACTTTGGGAGACAGAGAAGCGTTCAACTTATCTCGACCGCGCGCTGGTTGAGTATGCGGCGGCCAGTTATCACTTTGAGCGAGCACAGCACAGGTCCTACTTAGCCAACGTCAAAAACAATCTCGGGTTTCTCTACTTCAAGATAAACCGCCTGGAAGAAGCGCATCAGCATCTGGACCATGCGCGACGTATTCTGGTTAATCTCAAAGACTCCGGCACCGTCGCGCAAGTTGATGAAACTCGCGCGTGCATGTTTCTTAAACAGGGCCGATTAACCGAGGCTGAAAAAGCTGCGCGTTTGTCCGTGCGTAGTCTGGAGAAAAGCGGTAGACACACACTACTGGCTGAAAGCCTGATAACTCACGGCAGAGCGTTGGCCCGCCTTGGTAATCGCAGCGCCGCGCTTTTCGCTTTCCGGCGCGCGATCGGCCTGGCTGAACATAATGGAAGTCTTAATCGAGCGTCAGAAGCGGCGCTGGCAGCGTTTCAGGAGCTCGGAGAACACTTAGCGGTTACGGAAGGGCGTCAATTTATTGCCGGTCGCGGGTTGAGTGAACAAATCCAATCGTTTGAGCACGAGCTTATTAAACGCGCGCTGGAGAATGCTCAGGGCAGTGTTACTCACGCTGCCCGCAGTCTGGGCATGTCGTATCAAGCACTAAGCTATATGCTGGAGACGCGACACAAAGACTTACTTCCACAAAGGACTCCGGCGCGACGCCGTCCCCGGAAGGATCAATAACAAGGGTCGCTACAAAGAAGCACAAAAGCACAAAATGATTCCGCTCATTTTGTGCTTTTTGTGCTTCTTTGTGGCTATGATAGCGCGCCGTGAAGCGAATCACTGCAATCTTCATACTGCTTCTCATTGCAGTCGCGCATAGCCCCGCCGAACAACTTCCGATTCGCACTCACACGACCGCGGAGGGGCTTCCACGAGACCAGGTTTACAAGCTTGTTACTGATCCGCATGGCTTTTTATGGGTCTGTACCAGTGATGGTCTATCGCGATTCGATGGTTATGAATTCGTTAATTACAGCGTCCCGCAGGGCTTGCCTCATCGTATCGTTCGCGATCTTTTGATCCCGGGGATTGATTCGCGCTCTGCATATCGATGCAAAGGGACGATTGTGGATCGCGAGTACGGAGGGTGGGTTGGCGCGTGTCGATGACCCTACTCAGGACCGTCCATCTTTTGTTCGGTACACCGCGAAGGAGGGTCTCTCGAGCGATCAGATAACCTGCATCACCGAGGACCAGTGGGGTCGAATTTACGTCGGCACGGGTATCGGAGTCGATCGACTCGTTCCCGAGACTGGTCGTGTCGAACGCTATATGATCGCGGACGGTCGCCTCTTGTTCGGTTATCGGGAACAACACGGGTGTATCCACGAGTGGCGGCACGGTCCATTCAATGGGCAACAACATGATCATCAATAACGACCTTGATATTGCCGGAGTCCAAAACTTCCTCAGCTTCCTACCGCGATAATGTTCATGTCACTATGCAAGAGCCTGTTAGCTCCTCGTTTACAATTCGAGCGCACTTGTGAGATCGAATATCCAACCGGCTCTTCATCCATATTGAGCATTAGGAGACACGATGATTTTTCTGAAACCCAAAACAGCAGTTTTACTTCTCAACATTTTATTGTTGCCAACGGTGGTCCAGGCGCAACCTCACGGTGAGTCGAAGCAGGAACCATCGGCAGAGCTGCGTAACCAACTATTCAAACAGGTGCTGTCTGACTTCCGCGATCTGCGCGAATGCATTGAGCAGGAAGAAGGTGGAGTTCGCACCGCGCATGAAAATATGACTGTCGAAGCGCGCGATTTGAATCACGATGGCGTGCCTGAATATGAAGTCCAGCTGAGCGGCGCGTGCGCGTGTGGGGCAGTCAACTGCTCAATTTATATTTATCGCAAAACAGCACAAGGATTCGAAACGATTTTGGATGAGGCTTCCGGACTTGGTGTTGAAGTGCTGAAGACTTCCTCTAACGGGTACAGCGATCTGCGGGTCGAGGCGCGCGATACGGCAGCGACTCGTGTTGAGACAGTCTACAAATTCGATGGCAAGCAATATCGTGAAGCAAAGACGATGATAGTTCACGTCGAGACTGGAGAGACCAAGCCCGCTTCTCGCCGTTTGCAATTCAAACGAGGGGCCTCGTCAACGACTGTTACAGGCAAGGTATCGATCGCGCTTCCGGATACTTTTCTGGTCGGCGCGCGTGCCGGGCAAGTGATGACAGTAAAACTAACCGCTGCACGCAAGTCCGTGAGATTTTTGGTGATGAGTCCGACCACGAGAAACCTGGTGGCGGACAACGCACGCGAATGGAGCGGCACCCTGCCTGAAACCGGTGACTACCACATCATCGTCGATGCCGATGAGCGCAACAGCATGTACTCGATGACGATCAGCATTAAGTAGGACTGGGCATCGTATCCAAACGTTTCAATTATCCGCCGAGGTTACTTCCCTTAAAAACGAAACCTCGTTCTGGGGTACATAGTGTTTCTGAGCTTCATACCAATCGCCCAAAGTCTGAATATGGCGCCACGTATCATGCTGATATAAACAAAACTTCTTCTCTCCTTCCATTGCTCTTTTGAGGCTGTCCCCATACAGGCTGGTGTCATCCTCGTCGATGTGTTCCAGGAAGTCGGGTTCGAATATTGAGACAGCCATGTTGATGCTGTAACCAATCGATTCCAGACTATCCGGCTTCTCGGTAAATTGCGTGATCATCTGCTGCGTTCCCGTCTGAATTCGACCTACCGGAATGTTGTATCTATTGCTGGCCATTAATGTGCCGATCACATTGTGCTGATTTTTGTGATACTTGTGATGGTCGAGCAAACGCCTCCAATTGAAATCACCTTCAATGAGTATGTCTGAATAATGAATTAGGAAGGTCGTTTGCAAGCCGAGTTCCTTGAGTGCCATCGGTAATTTGGGATTTGGTGTTTTCATGCACCTGATTGGAATGCTCGCCCTGCTAAGTCCCGCAAAATATTCAATCATGTCTGAAAACATGTCGGTAAGAATAATGATTTGCGAGAAGACGGTTCGGTCCAGTTTTTGAACAATATGGTGCAGGATAGGACGATCGCCTACCGGAAGAATTATCTTAGGCATCCCAAGATTCATCGGATAAAGGCCGCCCGATTTTCCTGCTGCCGGGATGATCACCGGGATTCCCCAATTCAACTTGTCTATTAAGGCCATCAAACTTTTATCGTCACCGAATATTATGTGCTCCTTTTCCATCAACTGAATTGGCAAGTCGTTCTTGTCAACATCTTGTCGCCGGCAGATGACGAGACTCTTCTGGAGATCTGACGCGAAGATCGCTTCACCCTGAACCCAACTGGATTTAGTTGCAGCGGGTGTGAAGAGAATCAGCACTTTATCTGAACTCCTCATTGCTTTCTTGATCTTAGTGTCGAGTGCTTCTCCCGGATGAGCCGCCCGTTCTGCAACGTAGACCGACAGAAGGTACTTTTGTTTCAAAAAGTCCGCGATGGCTGTTGCAAAGTCGAGACCATCGCTCGTCGCATAAGAGATAAAGAGATCGAATTTCAATGTGTTCTCCTTCATGTGCACAGCAAAGGCTTCTTAGTAGATCAGGTGAAGACTAGGATCCAAAAGATCCGTACCATCGCTGTGGTTTCAGGCTAGTGTGAATGTCTTAGGGTCAGAGAACCAGCCTTTTAAATTGGATTGCGCGCGAACGGTATTCTAACTGTAGAGCACAAGTCAATATTTACCACGTTACAAATAGTGGGTCAGTTTGAAACGTGGGGCGCAATTCAAACTGACCCACTGCTCACGTTACAAGTTGGGTTCCTCTTCGGCGCTATCCGGCAGTAATATAGCGTACATCACACAGGAGTGTTCCGATGGACGACATAGCAAAGACGCAAGAGCTGCGACCGCTGGTTATTGATGAGCAGAAGTTGGAGGAGGGGCAGGAAAAAGTTCGTGACATGATCGCTGCCAACGCACCGCTCGGCGAAATACTCGAAAGCCTTGTGCTAATGATCGAGTCGCAATCGCCGGGTATGCTCTGTTCTGTTCTGCTGCTCAGCGACGATGGGAATCACATACGGCACGGCGCCGCGCCGAATCTTCCGGAGAAGTACGTCAAAGCAGTGAATGGCGCTCCGATTGGACCAAGCGTCGGCTCGTGCGGGACGGCTATGTATCGTGGCGAGCCGGTGGTTGTCACCGATATTTCTACAGACCCACTATGGGACGGTTATCGAGATCTGACAGCCGGCACCGGCCTGCGCGCTTGCTGGTCTACGCCCATCATGTCGCGACGCGGTAAGGTACTCGGTTCGTTTGCGATGTATTACCGGCGGCCGCAGGCGCCCACTGCCGTTGAGGCTCGTCTCACAGAAGTCGCCACGCGACTTGCGAGTCAGGCTATCGAGCACCACGCAGCACAACAGCACCAGCCTGCTTCGCAGGCTAAGAGTTGATGGATCCAACCAGTTTTTCCAGCTTTGCAAACCTCGCGAGCATGTTCTCGTAGATGCGGTCGGTTTTTTCGTGAAGGTGCGCGACGCCAAGCTCCGCTTTGACGTTTACCTCATACTCGATATCTGCACGCACTCGATCCTTCTCAGCTTGCCGGTTTTGGCTAACAAGAACAAAACACGACAGGAAGATCGCTTCCAGCGAGACAATCATTGTCAGCAGTCCGAAAGGATAGGGATCGAATGCAGGAATGCCCAGAGGCGCGGTGTTGATAATGATCCAAATGGCAAACCAGGCGCCATTGATCATCAGAAAAGGCATGCTGCCGCTGAACCAGGCAATCCAGTCGGCTACTCGCTGTAAAGGCGTGCTGTGCTCTTCGATTTCTACGTTCACGTTGCGCGATACACGCGTGCGGAGCAGTTCGTCTGCCTTACGCGTCATGGCGCTCATGGCTGCGAGCATGTTGATCGCCGCGTCAGGTCTTTTCTGAAAGAGCAGCAGTAGATCGTCTCGATCAAGCACGAGCAACTCCACATCCGTCAGGGCAAGCGCGGTGGCTGTTCGTGGACCACTATCGAGGAGCGAAAGTTCACCGAACAGATCTCCTTCTTCAGCGATGGTCAGAACAATCTTTTGTCCCGTGTTGTCTTTGATAAAGAGTTCGATTGAGCCGGAGCGAACCATGAATAAGGATTCGCCGGGCTCGCCTGCTTCAAAGAGAGTCTCGCCGGAATTAAGTTTTATTGAGTCAACGACGCCGGCAAGCAGACGTCGATCCTCTTCTTTCAGCAATTCGAACATATCGATCCCCGCCAACAACGACACGTCACAAGCCATACGCTAAGCTCCTTCGAGATGAAGTAAGAAACACGACGAAATGATAAGGCCAGTGTCTTCGTTGATGAAACTCAGACACTGGCCTGTGAGATCATGCTCAAAGAGCAACCTAAAGGTTGAACTGGTTGAACTGTTGAACTCTGAACTTTGAACCTGATTGGTTAAGACCGGCCCTGAACCAGACGGCGTGTATTTGGAGCGCGTATGAGCGATGGCACCGTCCTCGGCCGGCGATTTCCTATTTGTTCGATGACATGTTGCGCCGACATCATCGCGCCCTCCTGCCATCCCGGCAGTTGAGAGACTTGATCACCCGTCACATAGAAAGAACGATCCGGCGCCAGTAGCCGAGTGTAGGCCTGCGAGTGGTCCTGGTTATCAGGAGACCAGTTGGCCCAACCGCCGCCCTCATTCGTAATGTTCTGCCAGGCGATCGAAATAGCCTTGTCTGAAGGAACCAGGTTGGTATCGGCAAACTCCGGATGAAACTTGATTGCACCGGCTCGTGCCGTCTGGATCCGCTGCTCGAGACTCATATTTCCAAAAGCGATAGCGTCTTTGTCGTAGTTGTAGACACCTGTCAGTGTTCCGTTCCTGGTGAAGTAGTCGTATGACGGATACCACATCTGCGTGATTGGATCGTCAGTGTAGCTGATGCCGCCGTAGATCTGGTTCTGGTCGTTTTCCCAGAAGCGGCTGTTCGCCTGCCACCCGAGCTTACAGGTTGGATCATAGACACACTGGTCCATCGCATCCCTGAACTCCTGTGTGAAGTTGTTTTTAATATTCTTCAACAGAGGCAATGGGATGTTGCTGATGCAGTAGTCAGCCGTGATGTTAGTGGTAGCGCCGGTCATGAAATTCTTGACAGTGACGGTTACCTTGTCAGCTTGTGTTTCGATATTCAGCACCCCGGTATGGTACTGAATCAGGTTGCCTATCTTGTTCTTAAAGCCGTCGACGATCTTGTCCATGCCGCCGACTGGCTGAAAGAGCGTTGGCTGCCATTCGTATTCAAACGACTGGTAGAACTTGTGGCGCCAGAATTCGGAACTGAGAAGTTCGTTCAACGCAAGCTTCAATTGAGGGTCAGGCTCGCAGGGTTCATAAACAGTGATCTTGCAACCGTCGCGTGTCGAGCCGGTATATTGGAAGCAGGTCACGCATTGCTTGCCGCAATTAAGACAATCCAGGCAGCTCGAATTACAGGTCTGACACTTCTCCTTGCCGCACGAAGTGCAAATCTTGTTTGCGCCGAGATCTCCGAAATTCTTTAAGAGGCACAGGAGCCGGCTGCGGTCATCGTCTGTTAGTTCCTCTTTCAGAGCATTTTGATTTATAGCCTTTGCCAGCATCTCGGAGATATAGCCCTGGATGTCGTTGGCGATTCGGCGCCTGATTTGAGCTTTACCGCCAAACGCCTTGTTGGTTTGAAAAAGATTCGCCATTGTTTCCATGACGTAAATTTCCAGCCCAACGTTCAGTTCCTGGCAGTAGTGAAGTACGCGCCGGTGATGGTAGGGAAGGCGTCCCGGTCCGAGATTCAGGTATAACTTGTCATCGAAGTTGCACTCCTGTTTGAGAATAGTCCCGCTCGATTGTTTTTCAAAGAGGACAGTGCCGCGACGAGCGGTATGGTTGCGACCTCCGGCCCGCTCGCTCAGTTCAAAGATCTGACACTGGTAGTTCGCTTTTGTGAGCTCGTAAGCGGCTGTAAGCCCGGCGATGCCGGCTCCTAGTATGACTACTGTTTTGCCCGTTCCTGAACCAGCGGGAAGCTGAGGTGGACCAGCCCAAACTTCCGGAAGATTGATCAGTCCCAGCGCGGTCATCGTTTCGTAAAGAGCGACCGAGCCGCCCGCCATACCAATTCGCTCGAGAAAACGACGTCGCGACACACCTTTCTTTGCTTTTGTCATTACGATCCTCCTATGTGGCGTTGTGAGAGCTACTTGCCAGCCCGGGTGCTCGTTAGACTTCGGATGTAAATCTGACTACTGGAATAAGGCTGATAGCGAGTGTGGAAAGAAGAGCCCCCCGTGAGAGTTCAGCCTTCGTCGCACATCCTAGTGAAGTTCGTCCCGTACATGCAAGGCTTTTGTTATCCACAGATTTCACAGATTCTAAAAAATCAATCTGTGAAATCTGTGGTTAAGAAATCTTGTGTTAAGATGCGCGCTCGCCAAAATCGAGAATAATCACCTTGACTACGAACGACTCCCCGCACTCCTCTAAGCGCCGTCATGGATTCGAATTGTTTGCGATCAGTTTCATAATTCTGTTTCTGGAACTGGCCGCAATTCGTTGGTTTCCTGCGCATGTTCTCTACCTGACATTTTTTACCAATGTAGTACTCCTGGCGGCGTTCCTGGGCATGTCGGTCGGTTGTTTGGCCGCCAGTCACCGGCGAAATTATCTCAGGTGGACGCCACTACTGTTCGTTGTGGCCCAGGCAGCCGCGCTGGCGGTTGAGATCAGCAGCGGCTCGTTCGTTAAATTTGTCGACGTCGGTAATCAGCCATC
>JAICGZ010000235.1 GCA_025922875.1 Pyrinomonadaceae bacterium | reverse complement strand
CTTCAACTTCGAGCACCGGTGAAGTTCGTTTCACCGTCGCTCTGAACGTTGAAGGTCAAACTAAAGAAGCGACGTTTACCGGCCGGTTCGAGAATAACCAGATTCGTGGAAACGTTACGATTGTTGGTTCCGCGCCGGGAACATTTACGGCCACACGCTCGGGTCAACCAAACTGATTTTTTCCCGCAAAGGCGCAAAGTGCGCCAAGTAGGTTCTTTGGGTCCTTTGCGCCTTTGCGGGAATTTACCTGGAACTTAGTTTCACACGGAGTAAACCATGAAACGATTCATCGCCAGACTCGTTTTGTTCACAATTGCCGGCACGTTGCCAGCCAGCGCCGTTCGTGCGCAGAGACAAACCTCGCCCGAAACGCTCATCCGCAACGCCACCGTGCTCACCGTTACGCGCGGCACGCTCCAGAACACGGACGTGCTCTTGCGCAACGGCAAGATCGCGGGCGTGGGGAAGAACCTCAACGCTTCCGCAAACGCGCGTATCATCGACGGCACCGGCAAATACGTCATGCCCGGCATCATCGACGCCCATTCTCACTCGATGCTCGACACGATCAACGAAGGCACTCTCGCGGTCACGTCGATGGTGCGAACGGAAGACGTGCTGAATCCGACTGACGCGGATCTTTATCGTGAACTGGCCGGCGGCGTAACCACGCTGAATCTTCTACACGGCTCCGCCAACCCGATCGGTGGATTGAACACAGTGGTGAAGATCAAGTATGGCCGGCCCGCGAGCGAGTTTCTGTTTCCGGGCGCGATGCCGGGGATCAAGTTTGCGCTCGGTGAAAACGTGAAGCGATCAAGCTCTCCCACGCAAGCTGGCGTTCCGCGCCGTTATCCAAACACGCGCATGGGCGTTGAAGAAGTTATTCGCGACGCGTTTACGCGCGCGCGTGATTACAAGCGAACGTGGGATGAGTATCGAGCGGCGACGAAGAACGATAAAGACGTGATGCCGCCGCGACGCGATCTGCAACTCGAACCGCTCGTGGAGATTTTAGAAGGCAAACGCTACGTTCACGCGCACTGCTACATCGCGAGCGAGATCCTGATGCTGATTAACCTTGCCGATGAGTTTGGGTTCAAGATCAAAACTTTTCAGCACGTGCTCGAAGGTTACAAGGTCGCGAAAGAGATCGCCGCGCACGGAGCAGGCGCTTCGATCTTTGCCGATTCCTGGGGTTACAAGATCGAAGCTTACGACGCCATTCCTTACAACGCGGCAATCATGACTCGCGCCGGAGTGGTTGTTTCAATGAACTCCGACTCCGACGAACGCGCGCGCCGGTTGAATATCGAGGCCGCGAAGGCGATGCACTGGGGTGACCTGACCGAAGAACAGGCGCTCAAACTCGTGACGATCAATCCGGCGATTCAACTTGGTATTCAGGAACGGGTTGGTTCGATTGAAGTTGGCAAAGACGCAGACGTCGCTATCTGGAATGGACATCCGTTCAGCGTCTACTCACGAGTGGACACGACGTTCGTCGATGGAGAGGTGTTTTTCGATCGTGAACAGGACATCGCACGGCGTCCTGAGCTTGCAAAGGAACGCGCGAGATTGGAGCAGGCGGAGCCGAATAAACCACCGGCAGAAGGTCAGTCGCCGCTGGGCCCTCGCCGCCGCCGGCCAACTGAGGAGATGGAGATAGAGAGACCGTAGAGAAGTTTTCCCGCAAAGGCGCAAAGGGAGCCAACGACTTCGGATCTACTTTGCTGCCTTTGCGCCTTTGCGCGAAAAATGGAGAAGCACATGCGAATCATAGTGGCACTACTAATTTGCGCGGGTTCGGTGTTGGCCCAACAGATCGGAAACCCAACCACGCAGCAGGGCGTCATTCCACCACGCGGCGTTTTTGCAATTCGCAACGCGCGGATCGTCACGGTCAGTGGTCCGGACATTGAAAACGGCACCGTGATAATTCGCGACGGCAAGATCGAAGCCGTGGGCGCGACTGTCGCCGTCCCCGCCGGTGCGCAAACGATCGATGGCAGTGGCTTGTCTGTGTATCCCGGAATGATCGAC
Source organism: Pyrinomonadaceae bacterium (assembly GCA_025922875.1). Lineage (GTDB taxonomy): Bacteria > Acidobacteriota > Blastocatellia > Pyrinomonadales > Pyrinomonadaceae > PSRF01. The sequence continues at coordinate 8,568 of JAICGZ010000235.1, read as the reverse complement.
GCAGGCACAAACCTGGGACTCGTGGAAGTTCCTCAGGGTGCGAATGGCACCGTCGATACATCCGAAGTCGGCGATCTAAATCCAAATGCGAAGGCAATTACCGCCGTCAATCCGCACAGTGCGCATATCGCCGTCACTCGAGTGGAGGGCATCACAACCACACTCACTGCGCCGACCGGCGGGCTGATCTCGGGTCAGGCCACGTTGATCAATCTACTCGGCACCGCACCGAAAGAGATGGCGGTGGTGCCTCATGCGGCGCTCGTGATCAACTATCCGCGCATCGGTGGGGGCGGTGGCGGTTTTGGCGGGTTCCAACCGCCTGCCAATCTCTCCGAAACTTTGACCGCAAACGAGCGACGGCTACAGCAAATTCGCAAGATGCTGCGCGATGCCGAAGCCTACGGTCGTACACAGGATGCTTACGCTAAGGACAAATCGTTGCCGCGTCCGGATCGGAACGTTGTGCTCGAGCCGTTGGTTCCGTACGTTCGTGGCGAACAGCCGGTAATCTTTCGCGCGGATCGCGAAGCTGAGATTCGCGGCGCCATCCGGTTCGCGGAAGAGATGAAGTTGAGACCGATCATTCTCGGCGGCAACGATGCGTGGAAGGTAGCGAGTCTCTTGCGGGAGAAGAACGTGCCGGTGATCTTGACTGGCGTGTTCTCTCTGCCGAGTCGTGAAGACGACGCGTACGACACGCTGTTTGAAAATCCGGCGAAACTTCAGCAGGCTGGAGTACGTTTCTGCATTTCCACCGGCGATAGCGGTCCCGAAGTGCGAAATCTCGCTCAGTATGCAGGCATGGCCGCGGCTTTTGGTTTATCGAAGGCGGACGCAGTGAAGTCAATCACGCTGTATCCGGCTCAAATAATGAATGTGGCGGACCGTTTAGGTTCCATCGAAACGGGCAAGATGGCGAATCTGGTTGTGACTGATGGCGATCTCCTCGAAATTCGCACACGCATAAAATACTTGTTCATAGATGGCCGTCCGGTGGTGTTAACCAGTAGACACACCGAATTGAATGAAGCATTCAAAAATCGGTAGCCGTCTTGTAAATCTTTTCGCCAATCATTCCCGAGGAGGATTTCCTTTTGTTTACAAACCTCGTACGTAGTGCTGTGCTCATCGCCAGCGTACTGACCATTTCCACCAGTGCTTTCTCACAAACAAAGCTCCTGCGCTTTCCCGATATCCGAGGCGATCGCGTCGTCTTCACTTACGCGGGCGACCTCTGGACAGCGCCTTCGAGCGGTGGTTCCGCGGTGCGATTAACGTCGCACCCCGGTGTTGAAGTGTTTGGAAAGTTTTCGCCGGACGGAAAGTGGATCGCTTTCACGGGCCAGTATGACGGTGACGAACAGGTTTACGTGGTTCCGACTTCGGGCGGCGAACCGCGCCAACTCACGTTCTATCCTGCGCGCGGGCCTCTCACGCCGCGCTGGGGCTGGGACAACCAGGTGTTTGGTTGGACCAGGGACGGTAAGGAAATCATCTTTCGTTCGCTCAGAGATTCATGGACGCTTCCGATCGCGCGCCTTTATTCAGTTTCGATTGACGGTGGACCAGCCACCGCTTTGCCGATGCCATCCGCTGGTTCGGGCGACTTGTCGCCAAACAGCGATGAGATTGTTTACTCGCCGCAATCACGCGACTTCAGATCGGAAAAACGTTACGGCGGCGGCCAGGCAAATCAACTCTACATCTTCAACCTCAACAACAAGTCTGCGAAGCGCATCACCGAAGGCCCGCGTGCCACTCGCGATGCAATGTGGATTGGCGACACGATTTTCTTTAATTCCGATCGCGATGGACACTTCAATCTTTATGCCTACAACGTTCCGAGTGGGAAGGCAACGCAAGTGACCAGCAACAGGCCGTGGGACGTGCGTTGGCCGAGCTCGGATAATGAAGGTCAGATTGTTTATGAGTTGAACGGCGAGCTACAGGTGATGGATGCGCGTAGCAGGAAGAGCACGCCGATATCGATCAATGTTCCTGACGAAGGTAACGCGCGGCGACCGAGTCGCGTGGCGGCAGGGAATCTGATCGAGTCAGTTGGTTTGAGTCCGAAAGGTGAGCGCGCATTATTTGCTGCTCGCGGCGACATCTTCAGCGCTCCAATCGAAAAAGGTCCAACGCGGAATTTAACTGACTCGTCAGGTGCGCATGACAAGTGGCCCAGTTGGTCGCCTGATGGTTCGCAGATAGCATTTATTTCAGATCTTTCAGGTGAAGAGGAGATCTATCTCGTACCGCAGGATGGCTCTAAGCCCGCCGAGCAGATCACGCGCGGCGGCTCAGCGATGCGCTACTCGCCAAGGTGGGCGCCTGATGGACAACGGATCGCGTTTAGTGACAAAGACGGAAAGCTCTACGTGCTCACTTTAGCCGATCGGAAAATCACTGAAGTCACTGATTCGCCGCGTGGTCAGATTCGCGACTTCACGTGGTCACCACGAAGTAATTTCCTGGCCTTCACCATGGCGAACCAGAATCCCTTTTCCTCGGTATTTGTCTGGAGCGCTACGGACGGGCAGTTGCGGCGTGTCACAGACGATCACTTCAACTCCTTTACTCCGGCGTGGGATCCGCAGGGAGACTATCTGTATTTCCTGAGTGACAGAGAATTTGCTCCGCAAATTTCAGACATCGAATTCAATTACGCAACCAACCGTTCGACTTACATCTACGCTGTGGCGCTGCGTAAAGACGTCAAGCATCCGTTTCCGCCTGAGAGCGATGAGGTGACGATCGCTAAGCCGGACGAATCGCCGAAGCCGGCAGCCTCTCCCGCATCGTCTCCGGACAAGCCCGCGGATGCGCCTGCTGCCGAGCCAAAGCCGGAGGCAGCACCGAAACCGCCACCGACGCTAACGATCGACTTCGATAATATTTCAAATCGCATCGCACGCGTGCCGGTTGGGGCGGACAACTACTTCGGATTATCCGCAAAGACCGGACACCTTGTTTACATGGTTGGCGGCGCGGGTTATTACGGCCGCCAGGGCGATCGCAATACGTCGTTGCGCATTTACGCGTTGAAGGATCGCAAGGAAACGACCTTAGTAGACGATGTTCGCGGGTTCGTTATTTCCGGCGACGGCTCGAAGGTTTTGGTAGCGCAGGGAGCTAATTACAATCTTTACGACGCGACACCGGTTGGTGAACGATCACGCAAGGCAGTTGCAACTAACGGACTTTTTGTCGATCGAGTACCGGTTGAAGAGTGGAACCAGATCTTCAATGAAGTTTGGCGACGTTATCGCGATTGGTTCTACGTGTCGAACATGCACGGTTACGACTGGGTTGCGTTGCGCGAGCAGTACAAGCCGCTGCTGAAGTACGTGGCCCATCGTTCGGATCTGAACTATGTCATCAGCGAGATGATTTCTGAACTCGCCGTGCAGCACGCGTACGTCGAAGGTGGTGATTTCCAAATTCCGCCTCGGCCACGCTACGGACTGCCGGGTGCACGGTTTGAGTTTGATAAACAAGCCGGGCGATATCGGATTGCCAAGATCTTTGAAGGGGACAACTCTGAAGATATTTATCGATCGCCGCTGACGGAAGTGGGTGTGAATGCGAGTGTCGGCGATTACGTGCTCGCGATTAACGGTGAAGAGTTGAAAGCGACGGACGATCCGTACCGGCTGCTGAGAAACAAAGCGGACCATCCGGTGCAACTCACGCTTAACAAAGTTCCGTCAATGCAGGGGGCGCGCACAGTCTCTTACAGGCCGATCACGGATGAAGAAAATCTGATCTATCTCGACTGGGTGGACCACAACCGTGAAAAGGTCAGCAAAGCGACGAACGGCCGGGTTGGTTATCTTCACGTTCCTGACATGGGCGCGAGCGGAATTCGGGAGTTTATCAAGTGGTATTACCCGCAATTGCGCAAGGAAGGGCTGATTGTTGACGTGCGTGCAAACGGCGGCGGCAACGTATCGCGCATGCTCATCGAGCGGCTGCGACGAAAAGTGCTCGCGCTCACTTACTCAAGGACCAACGACAACGCGAACACGTATCCTGACGGCGTTTTTATCGGTCCCATGGCCGCGCTTTTGGATGAGAATTCTGCTTCTGACGGCGACATCTTCCCGGCGATGTTTCGCGAAGCTGGTCTTGGGCCGTTGATTGGCAAGCGTTCGTGGGGAGGCGTGGTCGGCATCAGTGGCCGAGGGCCATTGATTGATGGCGGGTCGATCAGCGTTCCCGAGTCGGGATTTGCGAGTAAGAATGGCGAGTGGATCATCGAAGGCTACGGTGTCGATCCGGATATCGAGGTCGATAACGATCCGCAGTCAGTAATCGCCGGCAAGGATCCGCAGTTGGAACGAGCGATCGCGGAGGTGATGGCGAAACTGAAACAACCGGTGAAGCTGCCCCCGAGGCCCGCGCCACCGGTGAAGACGATCAATAATCGTCAAACTTCGCGGGCGTCTCAGCAGTGAGACTGGATGATCAGGGTGACAGGATTGCTGCAAAACAATCCTGTCATCGCCTGGCCTTTAGAAATCAATCAGTCTCCGAGCGCGTATCCTGTAGCCGACCTTCAACACGTTTGCACTTGGGTTACTAAAGGGCGGTTGTTCACCCCGTTCGAATGAGAAGAACAAGGCATGTGCTGCCCTATCACCTCCAAACATTCCGATCGGAGCCTCAACCGAACCGACAAAATAGTTTTCCGTGCGATCCTTGGGGTTCTCTCCTCTGACGTAGAACAAGTCCTTGAAAGACAATCTGATATATCTGGTCAGTTCGAACGTCATTGAGCCGCCGAAGTAAAAGCGCCGCAGGTTGCGGCTGGTGCCTTCGAATTCTTTCGGATCTCTGACGCGATACGTACGTCCAATTTCCACGCCAAGAACCGGCAGTATTTCGAGACCGAACTTGTCATTTTCATCACGTTTGGGTTGGCCGTTTTCGAGGATTAGAGCGCTGCCGCGTGGTTGGTTAACGGCTCCGAAACTTGGCTGAAATTCGTAAGCAAACTTGAATTCATCTTGCTTGAAATCCCGGTCGGAAGAATGTTTGAAGCTGAGTGCATGGCGCAACACGTCAGGATATTCATCTGTGTTTAGATAGTGACGGAATTCGTAGGTGAATCCCATGTCGATTTTATTTAGTGCGAGGGTGTCCTTAGTGATCTTCCCCGTCGATACTTTCGCGTCGATATAAAACGGAGTTAAGATCTGAACTACCCCACCGTCTGCGCCGCGTGTATCTACTGTCCTGAGACTCGGTATCGGCGCAAAAAACAGATCCGTGACGCCGCGGGTCGTCCTCACGCGTTTGGTGGTGTTGTCCGGCTGCTCCTTATCCTCGACTGAACTTGTTAGAGTCAGACCAAGATCGAGAAAGTCCTGCAAGTTTCGCTTTTCCGCTGTCGCGCTTGGAACGTCTGGTCCTTTGCGGGTGATCTCAAACGCTCCACGATGTAGTTCGGGAGGTGCTGAGGCGTTGAACTCGAGTTTGAGCTTGTATTCGCCTGCCGGCGGAGCTGATTCAAGCTCGACACAGGCGCTAGCCATGGGCAAGTCGTTTTCGCCTACCCCGCGGACTGTGCGCAGAACGCTAATTTGCTGTGGTTCCGCAGGCTGTGATGGCTTCGCGACTGTTGCAGTGATGAACTGTTCGACGTTGGCGCGATCTAAAAACCTCACTATCTCGCTGAATCGTGCCGCGCCGTACTGTGTGTTAGAGATTTGCCTGACGTGAATCGCGTCCTGGGGACATGCCGATGTCTCTGCTAATTCGACTTTCACGTCCAGCGCCACGCTGATCTCGTGGTCTTCAACGACTTGGGCAGTCGGATAGCTGTCCACGAATACTCGATAACCGGCAAGCTGCTCGAAGAGGTCTTTTTCGGTCAGTGCCACCCTGATAATAAATCTCGAGTCGTCTCTCGGAGGAGGAGAGTCGATCGTGGTTGAAATCAGCTTCTTGTTAGCCGTGTCGCGCAGCGATGCTCTAATTTGGTCGAGTCCACCAGCGGGAGCCTTCTTTATGTAAACCGCAACGTAGTAACTTCGCGCCTCGGGCGGCCCTTCGAATCGCAGGTATGCTTCAGGTTTATCCGTCTGGCCGTAGGCAGGGACAACGAAGAGTGCCAGTAGTGTAAGGCAGAAAAACAGACGTGCAACATCTATTCGAGTAACGAACATAAGCGGACCTCTCTTGTGCAAAAATCAGCCGTGCGGTTGGGGTTGTAATGAGCGAGAGGTAATCATCCGCTTGGTGGTGTAAAGCTGGTGAGGAAGACCAGTTGGATTCCCTTTTTTACGGGCGTCGAAGGTCCAACCATATTCTCCAGCTTCTTGTAGACGAAAGTTGGTAACGTGACGCCATCTTCGTTTGCAGCTTGCCTGGTAACAGCCTTCACTACGATATCGACGGTGTCTTCGTTGTTAGTTAGATAGAAGAAGTTGAAGGGCAGATCGCGCCAGAGAGCCCCGGCTTTAGCCATCTGTTTTGGTGAATCCTTTTGGATACGAGCCTGGAACAGCTCAGTCACGCGTTGAATGGTTGCCATCGTGTTTCCTCGTCGAGTTATTGGTTTAAGTGCCTTTTTCAATATCAATGGAGAAAGCGAGTAAAACATTTCGCGAGGGAGTTCGGGTGGCAGTTCTAAGGATCGGCTTTTTTGTAGGCTGGGCTCCGACCACTGTTTGGGCGTCGTTCGGTGAGAAGTTGATATCCAGGGATGTCTCGCAGCTGCGGATAGAAGGAAAATTTCTATTCTTTAATAACTAACTTCTCTAACGGCAGCATGGCCACAGTTCCTTTATGCTGCCAGCAACGTACTGGTCCACGTACGCGTCGTGAACACGGCGTACCCTTCTTCGTTCGCGCTCCACACGTGTAAAGCTGTTCAACGGTCACCGGAGTTTGAGTGGGAGTCGGCGACGGTGTGGTGACGGTCCGCTGGATCACGAGTGGCGGGCGTTCGCGCCGGCATGCACGCCCAATCAACATCCCAACGGAAACGAGAACGATCGTGGCGCACGTGCGTTGCAGCCAGTGCGCTCTAACAAAACGCGCGAAACACTTGTCGCAAAACCTGCGGCTGGTCCAGACACGCCAACGCAGGCGCACGATCTTGTCGCCACATTCGCAGCAGAAGTTTGGACGATAACTCGTGAGGAGCGACAAGTTTGTGAGGCCCTTCTAAACGAACGATGTGATTCGAGGGTGGACTCGAATCACATCGAATGCTTCGACCTAGTACGTACTACCCACGGGATCACCACCCGTGGGATCATTAGAACATCCGACCGCTTTTATCCAGTGACAAAAGCTTCCGTCCGCACACTGACTGCTCATGGGGAAGGGCTCCAAAATGCCGCCCCATACGTTGACCAATATTGCTGATGCGACCTGCAGGCCGCAGCAATCGACCCACTCAGTGCCGATTCTTTTCCAGCATGGCTCTGGTATGACTTTGGGACCGAACACCGCGGGCATAAAGTCGAATACCGGACTGGAGCCGGACACGCCGGCACGGTCCAGATTCTCCGCTACCTTCCACCGCAATGGATCATTGGGATCGGCAACGTGTAAGAGCCCGTCGAACCAGGCCGTTTTGTTTGTGAAAACCACTGCGTTGATTCTCGCGCTCACGCGGCTGCCTGGAGCCGGGCGTATACCGCTCGCGAGCAATCGTGATTGAACCGCATCGCACGTATTACGACTCACACTTAAACTAATTTTCTTCCCTGGCTGAAGTGGTTCCGTCGCCTTCAGGAAAGACCTGCGCCCAGGTGTTTGTCCGTAACCGAGCATAATTGGACCACTGCCTGCGCCGGGGACAGCGATCTCGATTACAAGGTATTCGATAACATTAGCGGAAGTGTTTTCAACTTGAACGACAGGTTGAGTTAACCAGTTGTTATCGCGTCTCGAAACAGTCTTACCCGAGCTGAGAGGGAGAGCTGTTATCTTGATAGGCGCGATTGCCGGATTGATAGGATCAGCGGCTTGCTGCGCAATCGACTGAGCCGGACACGCAGCCAGAAAAATGAAGCAACCTGCCAGCAAAGCTAAGTATTTCATCTGTCACATCCTTTCGTGAGAACGTTTGTGGGCATCACGAGCGATTGAGTTAATCGCCTTAAAGTGGGAGGAAGGAGTGGAGATGATATTTGCGAGTCAGAAGCGTGTCAACGCATGCCCCGGAGGTTCAATAAGCAACCGATCTCGTTTCAGCAGCGTCCGAAATCAGCGCGTTTGAAAAAGTAAAGATGGGCGGGCATACTTTGCAGGCCGATTTTCCATGCAATACAAAAGATACTTCTACCAGATTTTGTTGGTTGCGCTTTTCGCGCTACTCACCGTCGCTAAAGCAGACGCCCAGGAAGTGGACGACGTCGTTCGTACCGAGACGTCGCTGGTGCAGCTGAATGTTGGCGTGGTCGACAAACAGGGCCGCGCAGTAACTTCATTGACGAGAAACGATTTCGCGGTCTACGAAGATGGCGTTAAGCAGTCCATTCAACACTTCGAACCCGTTAATGCGCCGTTCAGTCTGGTGTTGCTGCTCGACATGTCGGGATCGACGAT
>JAICGZ010000234.1 GCA_025922875.1 Pyrinomonadaceae bacterium | reverse complement strand
GCGGCAAACATTTCGTTGACCTGTCGGACGTTTGTCGCATTCGTGTTCGCATTCGTGTTCGAGCCGGTTGTGTTGGCATTGTTTGTGTTTCCGGAGACCGGAGACGTAGGCGTGGGCTGTGGGCGTTCGATATCGGCGATAAACGTCTCCGCCTTCTGACGCATGTCCGCATCGGTTGTTATTTCGACAACCTTCTTCAAATCTGCTATGGCCTTTCCGATCTGCTGCAAAGCGACGAACGACTGCGCCCGCCAGAAATACGCGTCAGCATAATCAGGGCATTCACGAATGGCTTGGTCGAACTGGAGAACCGCGGCGGCCTGATTACCGCCGGGGTCGATCATCATCAGTCCTTTGCCTGTCAGGTCCGCAGCGCTGCGGCGCGACTCGACTTCACAATTCCTGGCACTTGCAGCCGTGCGATTCTCGTTGGTGCTTCCCCGATTTCCTGCGTCGATCTGATTTTGATTACTGTGTGCGCCGCGCCCGGAAAAGAAACGGTAAGCCGCGAAGCCGAGAATTAGGACCAGCACCACTCCAGCTACCAGATAGAGAGGCATTCGTCGATTGCCTGGACCAAGGTGGTCGCGCGCAACGACAGAATTACTGACCGGCCTGTTGAGGAGACCACCGATCGCGCGGACGAAACTCTCCAACTCGGGGTTTGTCGACGAACCGTCCCACTCCGAGAGATCAGCGGTCTGGACCTGTCGGAAGCCGTAAGGAGGGTTGACCTTTTCAATGAGCGCCGGGATGAGGATGCCGCGGTTCGCAGCTTCCTGCGCCTCGTCCTTCACCCAATCGGACGCCACGGACGCGCGCGACCAGAGGACGACGACGGCCTTCGCGGTCTCAAGCTCATGACCGATGACGTCGGCGTACTTCTTGCCGGGTGGTATTACTTTGTCCCACCACACAACCCACTTTTGCTGCTCACATGCGCGCGCCAGACATTCAGCTTTGTCTCGGTCTTCGCGCGCATAGCTGATGAAAACATCGCTCATGAAGATTCGGCCAGATAAGTTGTCACTAACGTCTTACTCGATCTTCGCTGGCAATCTGCGAACTCGGCGTTTAATGCCGTGAGGCAACGTGAAAGCACGGCCAAGTTACGTTAAATCCATCTACGTGTCCAGAGTTTAGGCTGCGCGCTAAGTTGACTCAAACGCAACGCGAACCTGAAGAGTTATTAGCACGTTAGTCACAACAACGGAACAGGGCGGTCCCATCCGCACAACCGGATTCGGTGAGATCAGGAGGACTCGTGGGTGACACTAACATTTCAAGACGCAGTGGCCTTGGGATTGTCGCTGTACTTGGCAGAGCTTTGCCTGCAAGTATAGTTGCCAACCTGCCGATGTTCGCCTTGATGCTTGTGCCTCAACTGATGCGCAGCCGCGCGGGGTCGGAGACGTTGCTTGCAATCGGCACTGTCCTTTACCTGGCCCTCATCACCGTCGCCCTTCTGACCACTCCACGCGTCACCGCTCGAGTTGCGCCGATCGAAGGTTGGTCGCCATCCACGGCGAACGCCACCGTTCGCCGCATTTTCCAAACTCGAAGCGGTGCGTTCTGGCTGCGTATAGGCGAGTGGTTCGTTCTTTTCGCACTCGCGCAAGGTGCGGGCCTGCTAATCGCGGAGCTACTTCCCTACGTTACCGACAACCCACGATTCGGTTCTCCGGGCGAGTCCAGATGGGTTTTACACTACCGCAACTACGTCGTTCAGGCCGTCGCGGTATATGTGTTCAGTTGCGTGTCCTTTGCGTGGCTCGGTGTGCGGTTTCGCGCGTTGGCGCCAGAGGTTATTTCGAATCCTACTGTTTTGCGATCGGCGCCGATGCAGTCTAATAATTAGCCAATCGCTCCTTTCAGAGAGTTGTTTGTATCGTGAATTTGAAGTTCGTCGCAGGGCGGGACGACGCCATCGCTGATCAACTTGTGGGCAACAGACTCTACCAGCGCCTGCCAACTGGCTTCGACGATGTTTGCTGAAACACCCACCGTCCCCCATCGCGTCCGTCCGTCGCCGGAATAGATCAACACGCGCACCAGACTCGCCGTGCCGGAAAGATTGCTCGAAATAACCCGCACTTTGTAGTCAACAAGGTGCATCTCGGTGAGCGAGGGGTAAAATTCCTTCAGAGCGTTTCTGAGCGCTTTATCGAGTGCGTTGACCGGTCCGTTTCCGCTCGCTGCGGTGTGCTCGATGCGATCACCAACCATTACCTTGACAGTTGCTTCACTCATCGGCATCAGTGCTCCACGATGTTCATCGATTACGCGAAACCCAAGTAGTTTAAAGAATGGCCGATAGCTGCCGCGCAGCCGAGAGATAAGTAATTCAAAGCTCGCTTCCGCGGCCTCGAACTCGTAGCCCTCATTCTCCAATCGCTTCAATTCATTGAGGACATCTTGCTCATCATTCAATTCGATTCCGAGTTGTCGCGCCTTCGCGAGCAGATTTGCACGACCGGCAAGATCCGAAACCAGTACACGTCGATTGTTGCCAACGGATTCCGGCGCTATGTGTTCGTATGTAGCGGGATTCCGTTCTACTGCGGATACGTGAACTCCGCCTTTATGCGCAAAAGCGCTATCACCCACGAAAGCGGCCCTTGTGTCGATCGACACGTTGGCTATAGCGCTGACGAAACGTGCAGTATCGCGCAACCGCCGCAAACGTTCTGGGCCAATAACGTCGCGACCGAGTTTCAATTCCAGATTGGGAATAACCGCACAGAGATTTGCATTGCCGCAGCGCTCGCCGTAACCGTTAATCGTGCCCTGCACATGTGAAGCTCCGGCGGAAACGGCGGCCAGGGTGTTAGCTACCGCAAGCTCCCCATCGTTGTGACAGTGAATGCCTAACGGCAGCGCAACCTGTTCACGCACTTCGCGTGTAACTCGCCCAACCGTCTCAGGCAAACTCCCGCCGTTCGTATCACACAGCACGATACACTGTGGTCCGCCCGCGGCTGCGGCCCTTAACGTTGCAAGCGCGTAAGCGGGGTCAGTCCGATAACCGTCAAAGAAATGCTCGGCGTCATAGATCACGGACTGCACGCGCGAGCTCAAATAATCAACAGTTTCTTCTATGATTTCGAGATTGTCGGCAGGACTTAAGCGAAGCGCGTGCGCAACGTGAAACAACCACGATTTACCGAATATTGTGACGACGGGAGTCTCAGCCCTTAGCAGTGCTTGCACATTGCTATCCATATCGCAGGTGAGTTTGTGCCGTCGCGTGGAACCAAAGGCAGCGATGCGAGCATTCTTCAATTTCAGTTTTTTCGCTCGTTCGAAGAATTTCACATCGCGCGGATTCGAACCGGGCCAGCCACCCTCTATAAAATCGATCCCAAACGCATCGAGATGCTCGGCAATGCGACATTTGTCGGAGACTGAAAAGTTGACACCTTCGCCTTGGGTGCCGTCGCGAAGGGTTGTGTCATAGATTTCGATTCTTTGAGTCATACCGGATAGAGCCACTGGTTGTATCGTTCGTCTTGCCCGACCGTAGCAGCACAGAAAGCCCGTTGAATCTCAGTTGTTACTGGACCAGGCGTGTGAGTGCCGATTGGAGTTGCGTCCAATTCCCTGATAGGTGTTACTTCCACCGCGGTCCCGGTGAAGAAGGCCTCATCGGCTGACAGCAGATCCTGGAGGCTTAACGCTTTTATCTTGCAGGAGTAACCCAGGTCGTTGGCGATCCGAAGCACCGAGTCTCGCGTAATCCCGGGCAGAATTGAATGGCTTGCATCGTTCGTAAGCAATTCTTGATTGCGTACGATGAAAAGATTTTCGCCCGAGCCTTCGGCAATCCGGCCGCCGCCGTCAAGCAGAATGGCTTCAGCAAATCCACGGTTTACCGCCTCCGTTACTGCAAGCACTGAATTGACATACTGACCGCACGCTTTCGCCGTCGTCGGCATCATTTTTGACTCAAACTTTCGCCACGGCGATACCGTTACGGAGACGCCCCTCCTTTGACCTTCGGCGCCGAGATAGTCCGCCCACGGCCACGCCAGAATCACAACTTCCACCGCACAGTCACGCGGGTGCAGGCTGAGACTTCCGCTGCCGAAGTAAGCAATTGGTCTAACATAACAGGAGTTGAAGTCATTCTCCCGAATTACCCGCGTAATAGCTTCCGTAAGACGGTCCGACGAAAACGGAATCTCAATTCCGTGTATCTCAGCCGAAGCAAAGAATCGTGCGAGATGTTCCTCAACACGAAACAATGCTGGTCCAGTACTGGTTGCGTAGCACCGGATACCTTCAAATACGCCGGTGCCATAGTGGAGGCCGTGAGCAGAGACATGCGTCGTCGCTTTGCTCCACGGGATCACCTCACCATTCATCCATACCCATTGAGATCGCTCAAACATCTCATCGTCCCCCAACGCTTCACCCGCAACCCGCTTACGCAGAAATCACAAAGGCCATCAACTTTTGTTGACGGCCCGTGGGGAGTTACATAGCAGTTTCGGCACAGGCCTTCAGGTGCTGTCCTTCTTTAGGGTTATTGAAATAATAATCACCACCGGCACAATCGCAGGCCGGCGCCGATTCGGCAGGGTGGTCGTCACTATCAGTATGTTGTTTTGAAAACTCTTCATATCGGACGCTTCGTGCGAAGTCACGTCAGACCTTCTCATTGGTCCTTACCAATCTATCGCTTTTCTTCGCGCTCGTATAATTAATTATTTTTTGGAGCGCATAAATTTGAACCCGTGACGATAGGCAAGCCTTCCGCGGGCGGGGAGCGCCGCAGGCCGTTGCTGTCTCAAGGCGCTTTTTACGCGCGCCCTGCGCGGGCCGGGCTTCCCGCCAAAGTTCCATTGCCGCGCTCAGACTACATGATCGGGCGCATCAGCAAGTCGAAGGCTCTGCGCTCTCCCGGTCTGAGGGACACGCGCTGGACCTGAGCCGCAAGCTTCTCGATCTCGTGCTTTTGCAGCGTACTCGATTGCACGCCAGGCGCCAGAATGAACACGAGGTACTCCCCGGGAGCCGCGGTGATCGTGCACCTGCCATTGGCGTCGGTCGTTCCGAAGAACTGTGATTCTGGCCGCGTCCATCGGGCCGGATCGGACGGCACAAGCGTCAGCGAAACTTCACGCGCCGGTTCGCCGCGAGCGTTCTGCACTCGAATGTCGAACCGTGCGACTAATCGCGAAAGGACAATCTCGACACCTTCGAGTTTCGCTTCGTTGCCGACTTCGAGCAGTTCACGAAGTAAATTCTTTCCCTTCCAGGTGATCGACTTAATATAGAACTTCTCGACATCTTCCGAGAGGTTAATAAAGAAATACATTTTTCCGGCCGGCACGTTTCGGATAGTGAACTTGCCGCGTTCGACTACGCCGCTCGCTACCACTCCCTGGTTTCTCCCCTCTCTTTCCAGGCCGATATAAATGTTACCGGGGAGTGGTCCACTCTCTGCGATCACGGTACCGGAAACTGTCGCATCGTCGCCAAGCTCAATCACAACGTTGCTGATATTGCCGCCGGAGACTTTGATTTCCTGTTGCTTCGCGCCGTATCTCTTTGCTCCTGGTGGAAGTTCGTTGTATCCACTCGGCGGCTGAACAAAGATGATGTAAGCGCCGTCCGGAACGTGGACTAGTCGCCAGCGGCCAAGCTCATCGGTCTTTACGCCCGGCATACCGACGGAATAAGGCCAAAAGATGGACCCACTGACTTTTTCATTCGTCTCTTTTCTGACGATCCTGACCATCGCATCTGCAACTGGCCGACGATCGTCGCGACCACGAACAACACCGGACAGCGTGTGCCTCTCTTCATCAGCAAGAGTGATATCGACGCCTGTCCGCTCCTCACCTGCTCGAATGCGAATGGTGGTCGCCTGAGTCGCAAGCACAGTGGAAGGATGAAAGGTCATAGCCAACGAACTACCAACCATGTTCGCTTCCAGACTGTCAACTTTGACCAGCTCGCCGTGCTCGATCATCGGTGTTGCACCGATGAGGTATTCGCCGGCGGGCAATCCCATGATTCGAAATATGCCGCGATCGTCCGTCAACAACGCTATTCGCATTGTGCTGACGTTGGTCCAGAACATGGAATAACGATCTCCTCGGCGGCGCAGGACAGTCACGGGATGATCGACCGCCGGTTCGCCGTTTGTGTAACGCACATTCCCCGTAATAACAGCACCCCGACGCGCATGTACCAGTACCTGTTTAGCAGTCTTTCCATCAACCTCCACCTCTTCGAAGTACTCGCGCATTTCATCAACATAGAACCGCGTCTCCGTGCTCTCGTCGAGGCTGATAAACGAGTCGGTTGACACAAAGCCGCTGGAATTAACTCCGATAAAATACCGCCCGGCGGGCACACCACTAATGCGAAACTCGCCACGGGCATTCGTGGTGCCGGTGAGTTCTTCCGGACCGAAACTGTTAGCACTCCGCAGCGTGACGCGCACACGACTCACCGGACGGTCGGTGTCTTCATAAACCACACGGCCAGAGATCATCGAGCGGGTTGGGTTTTCTCTACTCTGTGAGTTGGATGCGCTGTGCGCCTCTCTGCCTTGAGTGTCGACGAACGCAGCCAAAAGGCTACTCAGAATGAGTAAGGCTGTAACCCGGGAAAGCTGATCACCTGATGCGAAGCGGGTGCGCGGGTTCATCGACCGAGACCTCTTAGTTCGACATGCGTACCTTGCAATTCAAAGCAATTGTTTGTTGAGAATACCACGCACCAACCCGACGCGTATTTCCCGATCACGGTTTCAGTTCAGTTGGTTGGCCTATCACGGCGAAGCGGCCTTCGACGAAAGTGGTCGTAGCGGCATTCGCGTTACCGCTGAAGCCGGGTTGCTTGCCGCCGACGCTCACCTTGAAATCGCCGGGCTCAACCACAACACGCCCATCGTCTTTGATAACGGAGAGTTGCCGCGGCTCAAGAGTGAAACTCACAACGCGCCGCTCCCCCGGTTTCAAATGCACACGTTCTACTCCCGCAAGCGATCGAATTGGTACGCGCACCGATCCCTCCAGATCGGTCACGTAAAGTTGGACCACTTCGTCCCCTGCCCGGTCGCCGGCATTCTCCACAGTCGCGCTCACTATGACCTTGTCCGTCGGCTTCACGCGTGGAGATGAAATGTTGATACTCGAGTACTTGAACTTTGTGTAGCTAAGACCGTGCCCGAACGGATACAGCGGTTGCCCCTTGAAGAATCGATACGTGCGACCGTCCATCGCATAGTTTTCGAATGGAGGCAACTGGTCAACCGATTTGTAGAACGTCACCGGGAGCCGACCCGCGGGATTGTAATCGCCGAAGAGTACGTCTGCGATCGCGGCGCCTCCTTCCTCGCCCGGGTACCAGGCTTGCACAATCGCGTCAACGTGAACGTCCGCCCAGTTAACTGCAAGCGCGCTGCCTGACATCAACACCAGCACAACAGGTTTACCAGTCGCAGCGACTGCTTCGAGCAGACCGCGTTGTCGTGCAGGAAGCTGGATGTCCGTACGATCGCCACCAACAAAACCTGGCTCGTTCACGTTCATCTCTTCACCCTCGAGTTGCGGCGACAGACCGAGCACCAGCACCACCGCGTCCGCTTCCTTCGCGATCCTTACTGCCTCGGTATATGGTGAGCCGGCCTTCACGCCTGGTGGTTGCCAGACCAGTTTTGCAACAGCGCCGATCTTGCTCTCGTAATATTCCATCCTTACGTCGTAACTCTTGCCCTCTTGAAGTTCGACTTCAGCAGTGATCGTCCTTGGCGCATGTTGGGTCCAATCTTCAACGATCAACTTGCCGTCGAGATAGACGCGCACGCCGTCATCAGCAATCGCACCGAAGCGATATTTGCCTGATATAGTGGGCACCAGCTTCCCAATCCAGCGCGCGGAGAAGTCGTCGGCGGGAACACCGGGCGCGGGGTTGGACATTCCCCAGTCGAAATCCACCGCCTCGTCCACGCGCTTCACTGCCGGCGCACCTTGCAAATCCTTGTTGGCAAAGTATTCACCGCTGAGTCCTCGCTGCCCGTCCGGTCCGCGCAACGCGGAAGGTGGGACGGGTACGACCGAAAGGTCAGTGAGCGTCGCGCCCGCTGCATGGACCACCTTGGTCCGTGGTGATACACGTCGACGGATGCCTGCGAGTGGCGTAGTCGCGCGCGAGGGTTGGCCATTGTAGTTTCCCAGGAGCACCTGTATCTCATCAGCGTTTGGACCAATCACCGCGATTGATTTGAGATCCTTCCGCAGCGGCAACGCGTTGTTCTGATTCTTAAGCAACACGATCGACTCGCGTGCAGCCTCGAGCGCGAGTTGACGATTTGCCTTTGAGTCGTTCGCGGAAAATGGAATGGCGGCGTAAGGCACGATGCCCGGAGGGTCGAACATTCCCAGACGAAAGCGCGCCTCGAAAAGTCGTTTTACCGCGCGATCGATCTCGGCTTCTGAAATCAAACCCTGCTTTACGGCGTTGACTAGCGATTTGTAACTCTCGCCGCATTCGAGATCGGTCCCGCGCTTAACAGCCAACGCTGAAGCTTCTTCGGCAGTCTTCACAAAGAGGTGACGCTGAGGCTGATAGATATCGTCAATCGCGCCACAATCGGAGACGACGTAACCATCGAAGCCCCATTCGTCACGCAAAATATCTGAAAGAAGTTTTGTGTTCGCACAGCACGGCTCTCCGTTGGTCCGGTTGTAGGCGCACATCACTGAACTGGCACGACCGTCGATCACGGTTGCGCGAAATGCAGGAAGGTATGTTTCGCGCAGCTCGCGTTCAGTTGCCGCGGCGTTGAACCGGTGTCGTTCAGGCTCTGGTCCGGAATGGACTGCGTAATGCTTTGGAGTCGCCACAGTCTTCAGATATTTCGGATCATTACCCTGAAGCCCTTTTACGAATTCGACGCCGAGCCGCGCGCTAAGATAAGGATCTTCACCGTAGGTCTCCTGCCCGCGCCCCCAACGCGGATCGCGGAAGATGTTTATGTTTGGCGACCAAAACGTGAGGCCGTGAAAGCGGCTCCGATTCCCGCGACGCTGTGCCTCGTGATACTTGGCGCGTGCCTCATCTGAAATTACAGTCGCAACGCGATTGATTAACGCCGGATTGAATGTCGCTCCGAGGCCGACGGCCTGCGGGAAAACTGTCGCAACTCCGGAAAAGGCGACGCCGTGCAGGGCCTCGTTCCACCAGTCGTACTCCGGAATACCCAGGCGGGGGATAGCAGGTGCGGCATTCATCATCTGAGACACTTTCTCTTCGAGTGTCATTCTTGAAACAAGATCGTCCACACGCCGATCCAATGGCAGAGATGGATCCAGATACGGCGCATTAGCATTGGAAGAAGTCGAGTGAGTCGCGACTGGTGAACTGGAGATCAAGAGCAAGAGGACAAGTGCAATCGTCGAAACTTTCCGAAATCGTCTTGAGAACATGTGCTCACGGGCTCCTTCTGTTTAAAGGGGTTTCGGTCGCATGGGTTTATAGCATGCTTTCTCGATTTACGGATGGAAGGATTCCGACGTCGTTTCCGTTAAGGACCGTTGATGCTAGACTGAGCCTTGCTCCGTCGCTGAGATATTCACCACCAGCGCTCTCGTATTTAATGACTAGCAGACAAAGCGGTCTTCTATCTATCCAAAATGGAGTTGACCAATGTCGCGAACCACACGCTTCCAGCGAGAAAGATTTGCTTTGCTACTCGCTTGCCTGTTGACTGCGCTTACGACGCCCTTCTCTGCACCTGCTCACCTGCAGAGTCGGTCACTAGGTAAGGTCGCTATCAAAGTTACTCTGAATGCCGATGATCAAGCGGCGGCTCCGGTCCAACATTTTGGTTTAATAGTTAAGAAGCTGAGTGACGGTTCAGCCGAGAGAGTGATTTCCGCAATTCCAATCAAGACGACCGCCGATGGGTCCGTCTCCCTTTCGCTGATACCAGGCGATTATGTTGTCGAGTCAGAAAGACCACTCATCGTAAAGGGGAAGAGTTATGAATGGTCCGTCAAACTGAGGGTTGAATCAGGCAGCACAGCCTTGTTGGAGTTGGACAATGAAGCTGCGACGATCACAAAGGCTGATGATGCACTGCGGCGAGGACGAATTGTTGACGAAGCCGATCTGTTGAAGGTCTTGAGCGACGGCGTTGTAAATGTGCAGGGTGAACTAGTTCAGGGAACTGGATCAATTGTCGATAGCGCGGGGTTGATTCTCACCAGTCAACACGTGATCGAAAGATCGAAGGAGCTGCGAGTTCAATTTGACGGCAGCAGAAAAGTAGCGGCCAAGCTCGTCGTCGATGATCCCGACTTAGATCTTGCTGTCTTGTGGGTCAACCCGTCCGCCTGTCCTGCGTGTAAGACTTTGGCAATCGAGGAGCCAAACAGTGCAAGCAACTCAGTCGTTGATGGAGCACGGGTGTTCACTATCAGCAGTCCGCTAACTCAAGACAAGACACTTACGAAGGGCACACTAAGAAACACAGGAAAGGGCATCAGCCCCGATTTCACGATCGCGAGCATCGACTCGGGCGCTCCTGTTTTCAATGCCGTAGGCGAAATCGTTGGGTTACTAAAATTTGTGGATCCGAACGGCAGCAAGCCTGGATCTTCGGGTGTAACCAGAGT
>JAICGZ010000233.1 GCA_025922875.1 Pyrinomonadaceae bacterium | reverse complement strand
TTCGACTATCTCGCGCAGCACCTGTGCGCGCGTCTTCTGACTTGAATTCAACGCGTCGATCAGCGCCGTCTTGTTTGTCAGCGTCACTTCCGCATTCGTCTCCAGCGCATTCACATACTCGCTGTTAGACATCGCATCGTAGCGATTCTTAAACTCCTGCCGTTGCGGAAAGGCGTCGGTGTAAGCCGCCTTGCTGAGTACTTCCTGTTGCGGCGACTGTGCGCCGCCAACCTGGGCCATGTCGGGCACAAACTCGGCATAGGTTGGGCGACGGTCGAAGCCGACTTCATAGAACTTGTATGCAAAGTAACCGCGCCCGCGAAACTCTTCGGAAAGGAAGAAACCAGCAGAGACGTGCACGCGATCGCAGGTGGGATTATCAAACTCACCGAAACCGCCATTCGGGCAATTACCCAAGGTATCGGTCCAATTCTGGAGGCCAATGCTGTCAGGCAACCGACCCAGAAAATCGATGTACTGCTGCGTGATGAAGAAGGTGACACCATCGACCGGGTTCTGCGTTGCGGGTGTAGTGTCGTTGTCGACGATGGTGATGATTCCCCCATTTGCCGGTCCCAGTAGAGCTCCAGTGGGTTCGTTCAAACTCACGGTGAAAGTTTCATCACCTTCCACGAGGGCATCATCCACAATCGGAATCGTGATCGTTCTCGTTGTTTGAAAGAACCCGAATCGCACTGTTCCGACTGTTGTGGCGTAATCGCAACGCTCAGATGCTTTCCCATTCGCGAGCGTGCAGTTCTGCAAGCCGGCTGTATCACTGGTGACGAGATTGACCGCAGCTACTTTCGAGATATCGCCCACACGAGTGACAGTCACGTTGATAAAACCTGCTCCCTCATTAACGTTGGAGAGAGCGCTACTCAGTTGCACTGTCGCATCATCATTGGCGATCGTCACGGGTTGATTGGGACTGGAAATGAAGTTTACGTTTGTGGCATTGCTCAGATTGATGAAGAAGTGTTCGTCCTGCTCAACCGTAGTATCCCCATTTATCACAACATTGATGGTGGCAGATAATGTTCCTGCGGGGATGGTAAGCGTACCGGAGGTGGCAACGTAGTCATTGCCCGCGATGGCCGTGCCGTTCGAGGTCGCATAGTCCACGGTTACAGTTTGGAAAGATGCATTGGAGAGCGTTACGGTGACGGCCCCATTCTTAGTCCCGGTATCACCTTCAGGGATGCGAGAATCCGAAGAGACGAAAAGAAAAGGTTTAGACTGACCGTCCGCGATCGTGATCGTCATGCTCGGTGTCGTGAGGATGGCTGATCCTGTCGGAGCACTCAATGTGAGAGTGAATGTCTCATTGGCGCCTTCGAAAAGATTATCGTTGGTGATTGGGATCGAGATGGTTTTACTCAACTCGCCGGGTGCAAAGGTCAGAGTGCCACTTGTGGCGGTGTAATCGGAACCGGCAGTTGCGGTTCCATCGCTAGTCGCAAAATCAACCGAAACAGATCCTGACACGTCGCCTGTTCGAAGGACCTTTATTGGGAGCGTCGATGAGAATTCAGAGGTAGTAGGATTATTACCTTCAAACTGTAATCCGATCGGGATAGATCCGGCGGTTGACACCAACTCCGTTTGGAGAAGGTAAACCTTGCCTGTTTCTGAACCGAAGGATGTGGGACTGGTATTAAACGCCAGTCCGTTTGTTCCCCACCGCACCAGATTTAGCGGTGTGTTAAAAATGCCAGGCACCGTTACTGTTCCGATCGGTAGGAAAGTATTCGAATCGAAACCGATTATTTTGATGTTACTTCCGTCCTGGAATGCAAAAAACACACGATGATTGACGGCATCAACTGCCATCGGTGAAGAAAAGCCCGTGCCTTGAAATGTTCCAACTAAAGTCTTGGCTTCCGGGTCCACGACACGACCGGCACCTGAATACAACAGGCCGTTTGAAAACGTCAAAGGAGCACCAAATCCCGACAAAAGACCTGAGGTAGTAGTTGATGTTGTAACTCCGGATGAATCAACCAGAAACTTCATTAAGTCGGTCCCGCTCGAGCCATACAGGACTGATGCGTTGGCGCCAAACTCAATCTGTCCGACTGAAGAAAATCCGCCGCCAGTGTTAGGGCGTTGGACACCGTCGTCGTAAACTGCAACGCCGTTGCTGAAACCCCTGGATAACACCAACGACTGCGGACTGCCTGGAACAACTTCCATATCGTTCGGAGGTGTGGAGCTGGTAGCGAATTGCAGGCCGGCAGTTTCGGTCAGTATGTCAAAGCGGCGAGCAGCGTTCGCGCCATTCAGATGCACCCACAGCGTTTCGCCATCGTTGGAAATGGCCATTCGGTTTGGCTCGCTGCCGATAAAGACGGATGGTCCTACAGCGCCAGTTTGAGGATCGATCTTCGTTATGCTGTTGCCATTGGCGCCGGCAGTACTTGGTACGCTCGCGTAAAGAGCTTGCGTAGCTTCGCTCAAGACCAGGTTGTTTGCCGGCAGATTCACTTGCCGGACAAACGTTGGAATGTGTGCCGGAGAGGGAGACGGTGTTGGAGACGGAGTGGGCGTCGCACTTGGTACAGCAACAGTGGGATTCACCAGCGCAGTCTCCAGCAGAAACAGTTGTCGACCGTCGGTACGAAATGCCAACCCGTTGGTACCCCATCTAACCAGATCGCGCGGAGTTCCAATTACACCTGAAATATTGACGAAGCCGATGGGAAGAAACGTATTGATGTCGAAAGCCCTAAGCTGAACATTCCCGCCACCGAAATTACCGCCCAGCAGAAAGACGCGGCCGTTAGCCGAATCGACAGCAAGAGCTGAGTTAAAGGACCCCGGATTGGAAAAAGTTCCCAGTAACTCACCTGTGCTGGGGTTGATTACTTGACCGCCAGACCCGTACAGAAGATTGTTATCGAGAACCAGTGCACTTCCGGCTGCAAAATGCGCAGTGCTCGTTACGGTAACGCCGGTGCTATCAACCGTCATTGTAGTAATGCCGCCACCAGAGCTGTTGTTATTACCGTAAAGAATGGACGGAGACGCGAAAGCAAGAAAATCACTTCCGGATAAATGACCCGGCCCGGTCTTGTCACGCTGCACACCACCATCAAAAATTGCAACACCCGCTTCCGGGGGACTGATACCGCGGAATTGCCGTGCCACGGCGACGACCGACGGGTCACCGGGAGAAACTGCAATGTCACTGAACGTATAAGGACCAAACGAGTTGTCTCGTCCAACAGAAAACTGGTCTCCGGCAGTGTGGGAGATAATGTTGTAGCTACGTATTGAGGCGGCGCCATCCAACCCGACATAAAGCGTCTGGCCATCATCTGCCTGGGCCAAATGTGTTGGTTCACTTCCGACAAAGGTTTGGTTGGAGATCGAACCCAGTACCGGGTCGATTTCCGCGACGCTGTTACCGCTACTCCCCTCGCTGCTCGGGACACTCGCATATAGTTTTTGCGTCGCCTGGCTGTAGACAACATCGTTTGTGCGCAAGGCAATTTGTCTAACGAATGCTGCTGCCGGAGAAGGTGACGGAGATGGAGTGGGCGAAGGTGTCGGAGTTGGAGTTGGGATTGGTTCCGCTGATGGAATTAGTGAAGTCTGAATGATGAACAATTCATTGTCGGCACGGAACGCAAGTCCATTGGCTCCCCAGCGAACCAGCGAAGTAGGAGTTCCGGTAACGCCGCTTATGGTGAGAGAGCCCAGTAAAAGAAACGTGTTTGTGTCGAAAGCTTTGAGGGTTAGGGTTCCACTGAATTGACCGGAAGTTAAATAGTAAGCACGTCCATTTGACGCGTCAGGCACAAAGGGAGGGACAAAGAAGCCCGTGTTGACTCCGGAAAACGTACCTAACAAAGTACTGGTATCAGGGTTTATGACCTGACCCGCCGAACTGAAAATCTTGCCATTACTAAACTTGATGCGCCCACCGGCTGCAATCGGGGCCGTAGAGCTGACAGTTACTCCTGACGCATCAATCGTCATAGTGCTTAGACCGCTGGAGAATCCTGTTCCATACAGTTTCGAAGCAGAAGCGGAAAACGCAAGGAAATCACTGCCAGAGCTAAAGGTTGGTCCAACATTCGGTCGACGAACGCCATTATCGAAGACCGCCACCCCTGCGTTTTGCGTCCTGGCTACCGCCAGGAGATCCGGATTGCCGGGAGCAACAGCGAAATCATTAACAGAGAAACGACCGGAAAAAGTGTCTTGACCGAGCGAGAACTGGAGGCCGGGGGTGTTCGTCTGGACGTCGAAGCGCCGCACTACAAATGCACCATCAAGTGAGACATATAAGTTGTGACCGTCATCTGACAGCGCAAGCTTGTTTGGCTCACTACCGACAAATGTGGCGTTACTCGCTATGCCAGTCACCGGATCAATAGTCACAATGCTGTTTCCACTGCTTCCGGCGCTGCTCGGAACACTGGCGTAAAGCTTGTCCGTTAAGTCGCTATAGACCAGATCTTTGGTGATCAGAGGGATCCGCCTGATGAAGTCCGTTGGTTCGTCGAAAGCGTTTACCGGGGCGGCTTCGCTATTCGGAGCTCTCCTCGCTACCGAGACGGGAGAAGCGATGAGGTTGAAAATACTGACGAGCAAGAGGAGAGACAGACTCGTCCTCAGATGGGGGACACGATTTTTGTTCATGGGAGGTGGCTCAAATCAAAGTTATAGAGCTCGTAAGAGTTGCTGCTTTCTTTCGGAATTTTCGGGAAACCGCGGCAGCTCGGGTTTCTTAAGGAATCAGCGAACGGACCCTGGGATCTATTAAGGCGAGCTTACCTCCAATGTGTGTTGGGAGATGGAGGTGGCCAGCGCAGGATATCAGATCCGCTGGCTCGATTTCTAGCCACAAAGAAGCACAAAAAGCACAAAAGATTGGGTGAAGACCTTTTGTGCTTTGTGCTTCTCTGTGGCTTGTAAGACTTTAATGAGTCTTGAGGTGCTTTGTGGTGTCGTCCGTGACGCTGTAGTTCGCAGGAATGAACTCAGTAGTTTCGGCGGACCGGAGTTCGAGCGGGTTCGTCTCTTTTTCTTCAAGGTTGGACACCCGTCTCACAACCTCAGCCAAATTTTTGCTTACAAAAACTCCATTTATGATCAGCGCCAGGCCAACCATGACTGGTATTAACGCAGCAAGCCAAATACGGCTAAGAATCTCGGCGGCGCCATCCGAAACATTGCCGCTCAAGATTAAACCTTTCATGAAAACGTGGAGAAAGATCGCCAAGCCGAGT
This sequence comes from Pyrinomonadaceae bacterium, assembly GCA_025922875.1. Classification (GTDB taxonomy): domain Bacteria; phylum Acidobacteriota; class Blastocatellia; order Pyrinomonadales; family Pyrinomonadaceae; genus PSRF01. The sequence continues at coordinate 5,449 of JAICGZ010000233.1, read as the reverse complement.
CCGACGCTGCCGGTGATAACACCGGCTTTGATCTCCTTATAACGTGTAATCTCAGGCGCGATGCCTCGCCGGTGGTCCAACTCTTCCTGGCGTCTTTTGCTCTCGTCTTTGTAAATAGCCATTTCGGCATACCAGGGCTTGTTCGCCAAAGATTGTTTGTCGGTCTCCCGGGTGTCGACCACCTGTCTGACGGCGTACAAATTGGCGCCACAGGATTTGCAGAATTTCAGCTCTTCGTCTTGCGTAAAACCGCACCGTGGACAAAACATAAGGAACGCTCCTGTCGCATTAATATGCTGGATACGAGTATTACAAGTTTAGAGTTCTGGACACAAGAAAAGCACAAAGGCGACCAGCAAGCTACCTGACGAAGTAGTCCCAGCAGGCGCAACTGTAGGGGCGGCCCTCCGTGGCCGCCCCCTACAGTTGCGCCCGTTGCGGCTCAAACCCTACCTTGCCAGGTCGCCAACTGCCAGGTGTTTCCAAATTCATCTTTGATCGATGCGGTTCGATCGCCGTACGGCTGATTGGTGGGTTCCGAAGCTGAAGTCCCGCCCGCACTCAGCGCTTGTTTGTAGACCGCATCCACGTCTTCGACATACATATAAATTGCCGACTGCATCGGTTGCCACTGATCGTGTGCTTCACCCATTTCGACAATCGAATCACCTAATCGTACTTTTGCGTGATAGACAAAACCTTCGGGCGATTGATGGCGCTCAACCACCTGCGCGCCAAAAGCATTCTCCAAAAAGGTGATGAACTTCGGCGCTCCCACCGGATGGAAGTAAACTGTGACAGTGTGTAGATCCTGAATCGGAGTTGGATCAAAACGTTTTGCGATATACCACTCGTTACCACCAATGTCCTTAACCGCAGCGATGCGCTCGCCGTACTCCTGGTCCGACGGCGCCGCAAGAGAAGTTGCGCCGGCCGCCACCGCTCGCGCATAAACCTCGTCCACATCCGGCACGTAAAAGTGCATTGCCGCCGGATGCGGATCAAAAGTTGGACCACCAACAATCAATACAGTTGAATCACCAATCTTGACCTCACAATGCAGCCCGTCGGCTGAACCGTAGCGTAGCGCCTCAACCGCTCCGAACGCCTGCTTTAAGAAGTCCACCAACTCGACTGCGGGTTTCACCATTAGATGGGGCGTAATCGTGTGGAAGCCCGGTCGTTTGAAATTCGATTTAGTCTCACGCATAGCGGTACTCATGTACTTGCCTCCTAATTGTTCTTTGAGGGTGGCGCGAAACTGTTCGGAGGGCAGGCCCCGCAATTCGCGCGCAACCACTACAAGTTCAGCCAACTCGCCACCTATCTCACTGGCCGCCTCAGCCGGCGCGGGTTCGCGTTGTGCGAGCAGCGCGGTGACGGCGTCGTCTAGTTGATCGATGATGGAACGTTCAGCCATTTACTTAAGCTCAGCCTCCTCGCGCAATCGTGCACGAAGATTTTCTAACCCTCGAAATTGAAGTTGCTTGATCGCACCCTCGCTGCGATTTAGATCGGATGCGATTTCGCGAATACTTTTCTCCTCGCCAAAACGCAGGATGATTACTTTCCGCTGGTCTTCGGGAAGCGCTTCGACTGCGCGGAAGAGTCGTGCGCGACGTTCTACTTGTTCGAGATCCGAAGCCACCGAAGTATCCGCCGCACCTTCTGTTTCGGTCAGTTCGCGTGACTTCTTTCGAGCCTGGTCGGCGATCGCATTTGCGGCGATTCGATAGAGCCAGGTGATGAATGGAGCGCCACGCCATTTGAACTTTCCGATGTTTGCGAGGGCTTGTTGAAAGACATGGGCAGCGAGGTCCTGTGTTTCAGATCGATCATGAATACGGCACGCGATATAGGCATAGACTCGATGAAAATTGAGTTCATAGAGCTCCGCAAAGCGGCCCGGATCATTCTGAGCAGCCTCGATTAGAGCGCGTTCCTCCGATTCAGTAACCCGACTCAAGTTATCCTCGCGCCAGTTTGCTATTGAGATAAACTGTGATTGAGCAGAAAAGTCACGGGTGATTGTGAAAAAATTTTAGCGCAGTTACAAAAGACTTGACAGGACCACCGCTGCTCCCTTATACAAAGCACCTTGCGGCTGGAAACGAATTACGTGCACTTTAAGGATAACCATTCAATGTTGATGAGCTGGACATACAAGAAACCCACCGCGACACCGACGGCTACGGCCGCGATGCGTGCCGTGTGTTTAGGGACCCGTCCGGGCTTGTCATCGAGCAATATTTTTGGCGGCGAACTCAGACAAAACCAGTCCATAGATAGCCGTCATATCAGGCATTAATCAGCGGGAGCGGACTCCCGCTCCCAAATCTCAAAGCAAAATCAACGAGACTTGTAAGGAGCGGGCAGCTTCCCCTGGAGGCTTAGCGCCGCTCCTTTTGTTTCAATTCGATTTATCGGGGCGTGACTCATCCCGGCAGAACGGTGACTGTCAGGGACCGTGGAGTTAGCAGAGGCGCGTCGGCCTCACGCCCCGGCCAGTATGGCTGTGTAGCTCAACGGACAGAGCAAGCGTCTCATAAGCGTGAGGTTGGTGGTTCGAATCCACCCGCAGCCACCAAAGAAGAATGGCCACAGAAGGCACAAAAAGCACAAACCATTTCGCGATCTTTTGTGCTGTTTGTGCTTCTTTGTGGCTTAAATGACTTTTGAGGCAGAGCTCTTATTCACATAAGGTACTTCGAGAAGATGAACCCTGTCGCCAAAGCACTAAGCAGCGCAGTAGACTGAATTTAATGTTACTAACCATCACAACAAGTCATGAGCCCGCGACTGATCTCGGCTACCTGTTGCACAAAAATCCGTCGCGATTGCACTCGTTCTCACTGTCATTCGGACAAGCACATGTTTTTTATCCGGAAGCAACGCTCGAACGTTGCACTGCGGCATTGCTGCTTGACGTCGATCCGGTTGGTCTGGTTCGCAATCGTAAGGGACCGGCTGGTGAAGGCGGAACGCTGGAGCAGTATGTTAATGACCGGCCTTATGTCGCCTCATCATTTCTTAGTGTGGCTATCTCACGCGTTCTAAGCAGCGCGCTTGGCGGTAGAAGCAAAGGCAGACCGGAACTCGCTGCAACGCCGATCCCCTTGCATGCAACGCTTTCCGTCGTTCCATGCCGTGGCGGTGAGCGTTTCTTGCGGCGTCTCTTCGAGCCACTCGGATATTCAGTTGCCGCTGAACCTCATCCGCTGGACGAAACCTTTCCTGAATGGGGAGCAAGCAGCTACTACACTGTTCAACTGAGTGGGACTGTTCGGCTGCAAGACTTGTTGACTCACATCTACGTTTTGATTCCCGTCCTCGACAACGAGAAACATTATTGGGTTGGTGATGACGAAGTTGAGAAGCTGCTGCGACATGGAGCGAACTGGCTCGCGTCGCATCCGGAAAAAGAAGAGATCGCGAGGCGGTATTTGAAATACAGGCGCGACCTCGCAAAAGACGCGCTAGCTCGTCTCGTGGACGAGGAAATTCCTGATGTCGACATTGCGAAAGCCGTTCATGACAGTGAAGAAGAGGCCGTCGAGAGACGTTTGAACTTGAACGAACAACGGCTTAACACAGTCGTCGCTGCTCTCAAAGGGGCTGGCGCCAAACGGGTGTTGGATCTTGGTTGTGGCGAGGGCAAATTGTTGCGCGTTTTACTGGAAGATCGAAGCTTCAATGAGATTGTCGGCGTTGACGTGTCACACCGCACGCTGCAGATAGCTCACGAGCGACTACGATTGGAACGATTGCCAGGCCGGCAGAGGGAACGGATTAAGCTCATCCATGGCTCACTGATGTATCGTGACAAACGACTGGCCGGGTTTGACGCTGCCGCAGTCGTGGAAGTTATCGAGCACCTGGACCAACCACGGCTGGCTGCCTTTGAACGAGTGCTGTTCGAATTTGCGAAGCCTGCTACGGTTGTAGTCACAACTCCGAATGTCGAGTACAACGTGCGATTTGACAGTCTGCCTGCCGGCAAGCTTCGGCACAAGGACCATCGCTTCGAGTGGACGCGCGGGCAATTCAGCGAATGGGCGGAACGGATAGCCGCTCAATACGCGTACGCGGTTCGCTTCCTGCCGGTAGGACCAGAAGACAGCGACATCGGTGCGCCGACGCAAATGGCCATTTTCGACAGAACCTAAGCTTTTTCTGTGCTCCCTCTGTGTTCTCCCTGTCTCTGTGGTGGATTCATTCGAGCAAAAGATCACCACGGAGACACAGAGAACACAGAGCGAGCACAGAGAAGAGGTTAATTACTTTGCAGACTATTACGATTCCAGAACTAGCGCTTGTTGTGCTGATCGGCCCATCAGGGTGCGGAAAGTCGACATTCGCCCACAAACACTTTAAGCCAACTGAAGTGTTGTCGTCAGACGCTTGCCGTGCGTGGGTGTCCGATGATGAGAACAACCAGGCCGCGACGAAAGAAGCTTTCGAGGTTTTGCACTTCATCGCCGCCAAACGTCTCGCCGCGGGCAAGCTAACAGTCGTCGATGCGACTAATGTGCAAACCGAGGCGCGTAAGCCGCTAATTGCATTGGCACGTGAGTATCACGTTATTCCGGTTGCTCTCGTGCTCAACTTACCGGATCGTGTTTGTCAGGATCGAAATCGTGAGAGAGCAAACCGCAACTTTGGATCTCATGTGATCCGGCAACAGAGCCAACAGTTGCGCCGATCACTACGCAACCTGAAGCGAGAAGGCTTCCGGCACATTTACGAATTCTCCACGCAGGAAGAGATCGATGCAGTTGTTCTTGAAAGACAGCCGCTTTGGAACAACCTCAAACATGAGCAGGGACCATTCGACATTATCGGTGACGTGCATGGATGTTTCGATGAGCTCTATTCATTGTTAAGCAAACTCGGATACGAGATCGCGGCCCGGAATGGTGAAGGGTACGAGGTTCGTCATCCCGGTGGGCGGAAAGCAATCTTCCTGGGGGATCTGGTAGACCGTGGGCCAAAGATTCCGCAAGTGTTGAAACTGGTAATGAGCATGACGGAATCAGGCCAGGCCCTCGCCGTCCCGGGAAACCACGATACGAAACTGATGCGAAAGCTGCGAGGAAGAGATGTACAAATCACTCACGGCTTGGCGGAGTCACTCCAACAACTCGAACCCGAACCGGTCGAATTTAAAGAACGCGTGGCAACGTTCATCGACAGCCTGGTTAGTCATTATGTGCTCGACGGCGGGCGACTTGTTGTTGCTCATGCTGGTCTCAAAGAAGAGCTTCAGGGTCGCGGTTCAGGGAAAGTTCGAGACTTTGCTCTGTACGGCGAAACCACGGGTGAGACGGACGAGTTTGGACTACCTGTCAGGTATAACTGGGCTGCCGAATATCGTGGAAGAGCAATCGTGGTTTACGGGCATACGTCTGTTCCGGAACCTGAATGGCTGAACGGAACGATCTGTATCGAC
>JAICGZ010000232.1 GCA_025922875.1 Pyrinomonadaceae bacterium | reverse complement strand
GGAAGCTATGAAACTGCTGCCCGATGTTATCTATGCTGATGATGAGTATGCGGCCGTGAAGGGCGCAGACGCGCTCATCTTCGTTACGGAGTGGAACCAGTTTCGCGCGCTCGACCTGAACCGAATACGTGATTTGATGAACAGCCCTAAAGTTGCTGATCTGCGAAATATTTACGAACCGGAAGACATGCGCGAACTCGGTTTCGAGTACGTTGGTGTGGGCAGGTAAAAAAAACGAATGCCATTGACAGCTTTGGTTACAGGCGGTGCCGGATTTATTGGCTCACATATCGCTTCCGCACTTTCCGCCAGTGGCGCACGTGTCCGCGTGCTGGACGACTTGTCGACGGGCCATCGCGAGAACCTCGACGAGATTGGCGGCGACGTCGATTTCATTCAGGGCAGCGTGGCGGATGAGAGTCTGTTAGCAAAGACACTTGACGGTGTCGAACTGGTTTTTCATGAAGCAGCGATTCCTTCAGTGCCGCGTTCGGTTGAAGCGCCGCGTCAATCGCATATCGCTTCGGTTGACGGCACCTTTTCTTTACTCCTGGCAGCTCGCGACAAAGGAGTGAGACGCGTGGTTTACGCTGCGTCGAGCTCAGCGTACGGCGATCAGCCGGCGCTGCCCAAGGTTGAAGAGATGCGGCCCGATCCGTTATCGCCGTATGCGGTTGCAAAGCTTGTTGGTGAGTATTACTGCCAGGTGTTCACGCGAGTTTACGGGTTGGAAACCGTTTCGCTGCGCTACTTCAACGTCTTTGGACCACGGCAGGATCCTGGTTCGCAATACTCCGGCGTTGTATCTCGTTTTATCAGCGCGTTGTTGTCGGGCGAACGCCCGGTGATCTATGGCGATGGCGAACAGTCCCGCGATTTTACCTACATCGATAATGTCGTTGCGGCAAATCTGAGTGCCGCCACGTCAACCGGAGCATCCGGTAAGGTCATCAATGTCGCCAATGGCGAGAGAGTCACGCTGAACCAGCTCCTGGCCGAGTTGAAGGAGTTGACAGGGAAGCAGGACGTGACTGCGGAGTATCTCGAACCGCGTGTTGGCGACGTGCGCCACAGTCTCGCCGATATCACGATGGCGCGCGAGCTGTTGGGCTATGAATCGAAAGTCGATCTCAGGGAAGGTTTGCGACGAACTATCGATTGGTGGAAGTCCAGCCGCTTTAACCGCGGATGACACAGATAAAATCCGGATTTCAATCTGTGTTATCTGTGGTTAACTTCTTCAAGCTTTTAATAAACGGCGGCCTTGCGACACCCTTGTCCGTGATGATCGCGGTGATGAACTGATGCGGCGTTACATCAAACGCCGGATTGTGGACCTGAACTCCTTCCGGACCGAGTTGATGCTCGCGAATGTGAGTTATCTCCATCGAGTCACGCTCTTCAATCGGAATCTCCTCACCTGACGCCAGCGAAAGATCGAGTGTTGTTAACGGAGCCGCCACATAAAACGGAACACCGTGCTCTCGCGCGAGGACCGCAACCATGTACGTGCCGATCTTATTCGCCGTGTCGCCATTAGCGGCGATCCGGTCCGCGCCGACCACAACCGCGTCAACCTTGCCACTCTTCATCACATGCCCAGCCATGTTGTCGGTGATTACCGTTACCGGAATCTCGTCCTTCGCCAACTCCCAGGCTGTGAGTCTGAGACCTTGCAGAAAAGGCCTGGTCTCGTCCGCGATTACGGCAACTTTCTTTCCCGCATCGCGCGCGCCGCGTATGACTCCGAGTGCAGTGCCGTAGTCGCCCGCGGTGGCTAATGCGCCGGCGTTGCAGTGTGTGAGCACGGTGGCGCCGTCGGGAATCAGTGGTCCACCGTGATGTCCGATCGCACGGTTCGCGGTGATGTCTTCTTCAAAAATGGCCTGAGCTTCGTCAACCAACGCCTTCTTAACTTGTTCGACATCGTTGAGATGTTTGTTTCGCTCAAACGCCGCGCGCATCCGCTCGATGGCCCAGAACAGGTTGACGGCAGTGGGGCGAGTCTTGCTCATCACCTCGCAGATGTACTGCAAGTCGTCGTCGAGATCCGCCACTGAAGTTCCCACCGATTGACTGGCGCCGAGGGCGATACCCATTGCCGCCGCGACGCCGATCGCGGGCGCTCCACGAATCACCATCTTCTTGATGGCCTCTGCCACTTCCTCGTATGAACGCAAAATCAGATACGTTTCTTCAGACGGAAGCAGGCGTTGGTCCAACATACGTACGCCGTCTTTTGTCCACTCGACAGTTTTAATCATTGGCCGCATGTTACTGTAAGCCATAAAAAAGCACAAAAAGCACACGTTCAGAGTTCAGCCTTTAGGCTGCTGTTTGGAACGCAAGCTAAAGCTTGAACTCGCTTTGCCCGAAAAGTCCTCATCGGACTTCTTCTCTGTGCAATCTCTGTGTCCTCTGTGGTTAAGGATCATTCGTAAAAACAACCACAGAGACACAGAGGACACAGGGTTGCACAGAGAAATCCGACTTTTCGGGCAAAGCCGCTTGAACTCTAAACGCAGTTGTTTGTGCTTTTTGTGCCCTTTTGCGGCTAAAGTCTTTGGCGTTGACTGTTGTGGCGAGACCGTGATAGTGTCCGCGCGTTCGTTTGAACCGATCTTTTAATCAAGCGTCTGGGTGCCCCAATTGAGGGGAGAATAGGGAAGCGGGTGTGAATCCCGCGCGGTCGCGCCACTGTGATGAGAATTTTCTCTGAGCCAGGAGACCTGCCCATGACGTTTTTGCAGCCTTCTCAACACTCGCGCAAAGGTGTTCAGGCCGCCTCAGGACTTATCCCAAGGTCCCATTGATGCCCTGTTTCCTTTTCGGAGAACAGAAGGTGTCGTGGGGCTTTTTTGTTATCACACCTCAAAATTAAATCGCTGCTTTGCCTGTTGGTCCTACTCTCGGCGTGCACGACCGCGCCAGAATCTTCAACGGAAAATTCACGAGAGATAACAGATGATGCGGGCCGGCGCGTGAGTTTGCCGCAGCGAGTTGACCGCGTCATATCACTCGCCCCCAACCTTACCGAAATCGTCTTTGCCGTCGGAGCCGGCGATCGACTGGTTGGCAGAACCACTTATTGTGACTATCCCGCGGAAGCGAAGTCCGTTGCTCAAATTGGTGACACACTTCAACCCAGTCTCGAGCGCGTCATCTCCCTGAAGCCTCAGCTGGTCCTGATCTCGACAGCCTCGCAGCTCGAGGTATTCACACAACAACTTCAAAGTCAGAACATCGCCGTCTTTGTTACTGATCCACACGATCTCGATGGAGTTTTCCGGTCCATAGATCAGATCGGTTTGATCCTCGGCCACGAGGAGCAAGCAAAACTTCTCGTGCAGAAGTTGCGCGAGCGCGCTAATCGCGTCGAGGACGCGGTCAAACAGAAACCGCCGGTCAGGGTCTTTTATCAGTTGTCCGCTGAACCACTCTACACGGCAGGTCACGATGCGTTTGTCACTGATCTCATTCGTCGCGCCGGCGCGGTTTCCGTCACTGCGGATGTTCCTGGAGCCTGGCCCAAGTACAGCAATGAATCGGCGCTGGCCGCGAAGCCGGAGGCGATAATCCTGCCGACGGGAGGATCGATGGGCACGGGAAACTTGACCGTCACCGAAGCGCTGCGTCGATCGCCCGCAGTACTCGAAGGCCGTGTTTACAAGATCAACGACGATCATCTTGTGCGGCCTGGTCCCAGAGCAGTGGATGGTCTCGAAGCGATGGCCAGGGCGCTTCATCCGGACGCGTTTAAGCAATGAGCAGCACTGCATCCGACATCGTTGCTTCACCATCACGACAGAGTCGTGTCACGTTACGGAAGACTCTCGTTTCCTGCGCACTGTTGACGGCAGCGCTGCTGCTGGCCATCGTCTTCATGTCTTTGATCGGAAGTGAACCACTGCCCGCTGGAGCTTCGTTGTGCGCTCTCATTTCTTTCGGCACAACAACCTGCGGGCTGAGTCGAGATCAGTTTGACATTCTGTTTCAGATTCGGTTGCCGAGAATTTTGCTGGCTGCAGCGGTCGGAGGTTCACTCGCTACTGCCGGCGCCGGCTATCAGTCCCTCCTGCGAAATCCGCTTGCCGAACCTTACCTGCTTGGTATTTCGAACGGTGCGGCGCTTGGGACGATGATCGCACTCGTGTTCTTCGGCGCAAGCGAATGGATGCGTCCTTTGCTGGCGTTTACAGGAGCGTTGGCCGCGACGCTTGCAGTGTATCGCCTCGCTCGCGGACGCGCGGGCGCGACGCCCGAACGTTTGATCCTCGCCGGCGTGATCGTCACGACGTTTCTTTCATCGGTGATCGTGTTTGTAACTACGCTGATGGACGCGACGAGAATTCGTTCGTTCACGTTTTGGTTGTTGGGCGACCTCTCGGGAACCAGCAAGTCGCTTCTGCCTGTCGCGATAACAATCGCCATTGCCGGTACGTTGGTGCTCACGCTCAACGCGCGCTCGTTGAATCTGTTGATGCTCGGCGAGCGTGATGCATTTGATTTGGGAGTTGAAGTTGGGCGCGTGAGAGTAGTGGTCTTTCTCGTCGCGAGTTTGTTGGTGGGGAGCTCAGTAGCGGCAAGTGGATCGGTGGGATATGTCGGTCTCGTGGTGCCGCATCTCGCGAGACTTTCGCTCGGAAGCGACAACCGGATCAGCATTCCGGCGGCCGCGCTTGGTGGTGCGTTGTTTGTGATCGTTGCTGACACGCTGGCGCGCACGATCATTGCGCCGAGAGAACTGCCTGTTGGGGCGATCACTGCGCTCATCGGCGCGCCGTTGTTTATCTATCTATTGAGACGAGCTTAGACAGGATTTACAAGATTTTTCTGGATGATGCTCGAAGCGCGTGATTTAAATGTCAGTTACGACCATCGCACAGCGGTGGAGAATGTAACGTTGACGCTCGCGGCGGGGGAGATCACTGCGATCATCGGTCCAAATGGCGCAGGCAAATCGACTCTACTTCGCACCTTGAATGGACAACTCCGGCCATCGTCCGGCGCGATCCTGTTGGACGGACAGCCACTCGAACGACTCAATCGCAGAAGCATTTCGAGACGAATCGCGGTGGTGGCCCAGGAAGCAGAGCTTCGATTTCCCGTCACTGTCCTGGAGTTCGTGCTCGGTGGTCGTTTTGCCTGGGCCACGAATGCCGGCTGGGGCTGGGAAACAGAACGCGATGTTCAGGTAGCGCAGGCGGTGTTGCAAGAGACGGAGTTGAGCGAGTTGAGTGCGCGGTTGATGAACGAGTTATCGGGAGGCGAGCGACAGCGGGCTTTGATGGCGCGTGCTCTCGCCACCGAGGCCCCAATTCTTCTCCTCGATGAACCAACCGCGAATCTCGATCTGTCGCATCAGGCGACGTTGTTGGCGCTGGTTCGAGCTCGATGCGATCAGCATCGTGCGTCGGCGCTCGTTGTTACTCACGACATCAATCTCGCGGCGCAGTTTGCCGATAACATTTTGTTGATGAAGGACGGTAAGACAGTTCATTCGGGCTCGCCCGAGGAAGTGCTTAAACCGCAAATACTGCGGGACGTGTTTGAAGTAGAAGTTTTGGTTGATGCTCACCCGGTGACAGGTGGGCCACGCGTCACGCCGATCCACGATACCTACCGGAGAAGCATATGAGATCAACTTTTGTCGCAATAGTTTTTGCTCTGAGTATTTCGGCGAACGTGTTTGGCCAAAGCTCGGGAGGACTTACCGGAACGGTCACTGATGAGAATGGCGCGAAGATCGCCGGAGCTCAGGTTGTCCTGACGTCGACTACTGGAAATCATCTAAACACCTCAACCGATCGAAACGGAACCTTCGAATTCAATAACCTGAGATCGGGCTCGTATTTCATCGAAGTCAAAGCAAACGGATTTTCAGATTTCACTTCGGAAGAGATCCGGTTTACGCGCGGCGAGAATAAACAGCTGGCTTTAGAACTCAAGGTTGCTGCGATCAACGCCAGCGTCATCGTTACCGCCACCGGCACCGCTCAACGCGCAGATGAAGTTTCGAAAGTCGTATCGACGCTCGACTCGCAGGAGATCGAAGCAAAACACGAACTGAGCTTGACTGAGGCTTTGCGTGGAACGCCCGGCATTCGTGTGCAACAACAGGGATCCCCCGGCGCTTTGACGACTGTTCGTCTCCGTGGCCAACGAAACTTCGACACTGCATTACTGCTCGACGGACTGCGCGTGCGCGACGCGGGTGATATCAATGGCTCAGCACTTTCGCTCATGTCCGATCTGGTGCCTGTCGCACTCGATCGTGTCGAAGTCCTGCGCGGAGCAGGTTCTTCAATCTACGGCACACACGCCATCGGCGGCGTCATCAACATGATTCCCACGGCAGGGTCATCCGGTTTTCATTTCAACGCCGGATTCGATGGGGGCAGCCTCGCAACTTACCGCGAGCGTCTCCAGGCATCCGGCGGCGGAGACCGGTATGGCTTTGACCTCGGAGTGAATCGTGTTGACGTTCGCAACGGAATTGACGGTGACGATGCTTATGGAAACACCGGATTCGCCGGCCGTCTTCAGTTCAACCCGACACCGTCGATCAATATCGCCGCTAACCTCTACGGCAACATTGCGAATGCGCGTGTTAACGATAGTCCGTTTCCCCTGGCAGCGGCTTTCGAAACAACTGAAACTTTTCCGAAGGCGATTGCGGGTCTCACGTTTCAACCCGATTTCAATAACCCGGACCAGGGGCGACGTCATCGAGTGCTCGTCGGATCGGGCAGGTTCTCGCAAGTGGTCAGTGATACCGTTTCGTATTCAGTGGCTTACCAGAGGGTGTCGAGCGACAGGCGCAACTACAATGGCCCAGCCGTCGATCCGCGCTTTGCTTCCTTCGTGCCGTTTGAGTTTGAGTTTCTCAATATCAACAATGGCGACATCGATACAGTCGATGGTCGTGTGAACGTTCAGTTTTCAAGATCCAACCTGCTGACGGCGGGATTCGAGTTTGAGCGCGAGTCGTTATTTCAGAGTTCTCAACCTTCGTTCAGCACATTCAATAACACGACAGATCGGCAGCGCACGTTCGCGGTCTTCGGGCAGGACCAATTGTCTTTTCTGAACGATCGTCTGCGGTTGTCGCTCGGAGTGCGCGGCCAGTGGTATCGAATCAGAAGCGCCGATCGACCCGGCTTCTTGCAGGGACGTGAAGCGGAGAGTTCGGTCACGGGCGACGGAGCGATCGCCTACTTCATCCGCAGCAGCGGCACAAAGTTAAGAGCACACGTGGGCAATGGCTTTCGTGCGCCATCGCTATTCGAGCGATTTGGTGAAGGAACTTTCGCGGCTGCGGGCGTGATGCGCTTCGGCGATCCGACATTGAAAGCGGAGCAGTCGATTAGTGTCGATGGTGGTTTCGATCAACGGCTCGCAAATGACCGCGTGGTGTTTGGCGCGACCTATTTTTACACGAGACTTCAGCGCGTCATTGCATTTACCGGATTTGCGATTGATCCGCTTGGCCTGGGCCGCTTCGGCGGTTTTGTGAACCGGCCGGGTGGGCTGTCGCGAGGCGTTGAGAGTTACGCGAACGCTTCGCCGTGGAGAGGAATGGATCTGCGAGCGTCATACACATTCACCAACAGCGATCGCGCCGTACCCGGGCTGGGTCTTCAGCCTGAATATGTAATTCCGAAGCACCTGTTTGGTTTGACGTTGAACCAGCGCTATCGAGCGCTCGTGTTCAATGTTGATCTGAATCGGACGGGAGCGTATGTCTCGCAAGTCTTTGAAAACAATTTTCCGTTTCGTATGGCGGAGCTGACGTTCAGTGGATATACGAAAGGAGATGTTTTTGTAAGTTACGAAAGACGGCAAACTGAGCGGGTGGCGGTGGTGTTATTCGGTGGCGTTGAGAACGTCTTCAACCAGAGGTATTACGAGAATGGTTTTCTTGCGCCGCGAGCCCTTGGCCGCGGTGGCATCCGAGTGAAGTTTTAACCATAGATGACAGGGATCGATCCGTAAAAAATCCGTGTAATCCATGGCTCAGGTTGCAAGGGTTTGGAGATCGCGGACGCAAGTGCGCCACTTACGGAAACTCTCCCTTGCAACCTGAAGACGAGACTAATCGACTCTTTTCGTAAACAACCCGCCAGCCAGAAAGACTACGCCGAGCAGGATGTGAATGCCGTGATCCGCCGTGCCGAAATGCAACGGTCCAAGCATCCACGTGCGATCTTCGCCCGTGCCGAGTGCCATTCCCAAAATGCCGAGCGCGAGATACACGACACCGAAGACCAGTGAAAAAGTCTTTGCTCCTGACAAGGTTCCGGCAAAGCCAAAATAAAGCGCGATGGCGCCCGAGACAATGTGAACGACGTTGTGTGCCGGCGTAAGGTGGGCGTTGAGTAGATTCGGGCTTACAAAGCCAACCAGGCCGACCAGCAAAAAGACCACTCCCAAAATCTTGCAAACCGTCTTTGCCATTCTCACTCGCTCCTCTGTGAAAAGTTTGGAACCGAGCGGCGCTGCGCCAGGGCTACATCCCGGCGTCCGCGTTTCAAAAAGCTTTGGGGTTTCGATTTGGTGCGCCGCATGTATACCAGAGACTCGGGCCAGTTTGCAAAGGTTTTTGCGTTATCATCCAAGTCATGAAGATTTTGTAACCCTTAATCCTGCCTACGACTATTCGCCTACCCCACGTTATACTAATGCCCAAGATTACAAAGCGAGGTCTGGGGTTATGGTTTTACGTAGAATTTTCTTCGTCGTAGTGTTTCTGGCTCTAACAGTTTCCGTAGTTAACGCCTACACAATCGTCATGCGTGACGGGCGCCGCGTCGAAATTCCAAACGAATTTACCGTCACAAACTCAACGCTGACCTACGAAGCCGGTGACGGAATTCAGATCACCATTCAACTAAACACAGTTGACATCCCGGCGACTGAGCGAGCGAATAACCAAGCGCCGGAATCGCTTCTGAGCAAAGCGAATGCTCCGAAGGCTCCCGTGGAGGGTGCTCCACAGGCTGGTGCTACGGCCCATCGCTCAATTACGAATGCGGATCTCGAGAAATACCGCCGCGCGCGTGTCGAGGGTGAAAAGGAGTATGAAATTCGCCGCAAGGAGTTGGGCCTGCCTTCCATGGAAGAGCGACGGCTCCAGGTTGCGGCGATTGAAGACCGAACAGTGGAGCAGGTGCGCAGTATGCGCGCGCAGGAGGAGGCTTACTGGCGCAGTCGCGCCGAGGCAATCCGCGCTGAGATGGCGGCCAGCGAGTCCATGCGCCAGCGTCAGGAGAACATACCCTGGTCATTTTCGACGGGTGGGTTCCCTGCGTTTGGAGCTTTTGACGGTTTTGGTTTTGGAATCACAGGCGGCCGGTTTGGCAGATTCAAACATTTTGAATCTTCCCCGTTCTCAGGGTTTCTTGCGACGCCGATAACGCCTTTTCCAACATTTCCGGTGTTCAGAGGCCATGGCCGAACGTTCCGAGCTCCCGGCGTACGTATTAATCCGCCGCGCTTTCCCAGGAGACACGGATCGCGCAGATGACGTGGGAAACAATCATCGGTCTCGAGATTCACGCGCAACTGAGCACGGAGTCAAAGATCTTCTGCGGCTGCGCCACACGTTTTGGAGACGAGCCCAACGCGAACACGTGCCCGACCTGTCTTGGCTTGCCGGGAGCATTACCGGTTTTGAATCGCCGTGTAGTGGAACTCGGCGCGCGCGCGGCCCTTGCACTCGGATTGCACGTCAATCATCAGTCGATCTTCGCGCGCAAGAACTACTTCTATCCAGACCTGCCGAAGGGTTATCAGATCTCGCAGTACGATCAACCGTTCTCCGCGAATGGGGAACTCGAGATCATGACCGCGGAGCGTGACGACGCCGGTCATCCGCTCGAGTGGCGCCCGAAGAAGATTCGCATCACGAGGCTGCACCTCGAGGAAGACGCCGGCAAAAACGTTCACGAAGGTCTTCCCGACGTCGATCGCTATTCCTATATCGATCTGAATCGTGCGGGAGTTCCGCTTGCTGAAATCGTTACCGAACCTGACTTTCGTTCGTCGTGGGAAGCTTACGACTACGTCAATCACGTGCGACGTTCGCTGCAATGGGTTGGCGCGTCGGAAGCCGACATGGAGAAGGGAAATCTTCGTTGCGAAGCGAACGTTTCAGTCAGGCGCGTTGGCGATGATAAGTTTGGTACGAAAGTCGAGCTGAAGAATTTGAACTCGGTCCGCTTTATGCAGCGAGCGATTGAGTTTGAAGTCAAAAGACATATTCAGGTTCTCGAATCGGGCGGGCGTCTGGCTCAGGAGACCCGGCTTTGGGACGATCGCGCGATGGAGACGCGTGTGATGCGTTCGAAAGAGGAAGCGCACGACTATCGCTATTTTCCCGAACCCGATCTGCCGCCGTTGATCGTGTCGCAGGAGTTTGTGGACGAAGTGCGACGCGCGATGCCTGAGTTACCCGAGCATCGCAGGAATCGATTCGCCGAGCAGTATGGACTGAGTTTCGCTGATGCATCGCAACTGGTTTCAGAGCGCTCGCTGGCGGATTACTACGAAGCGGCAGCCGAAGCTTCCGGGAATCCGCGCGCCACTTCAAACTGGATCAGGTCTGAGTTATTACGCGAACTCGAAGTTGCCGGACTCACCGCAGCGGAGTCTCGTGTATCGCCAAAGGATTTGGGCGCGCTTGTGCGTCTAATAGACGAAGGCAAGATCAGTGGC
>JAICGZ010000231.1 GCA_025922875.1 Pyrinomonadaceae bacterium | reverse complement strand
CGCGACGGGATGGATTCCGTATTTGACCGTGACACCACGCTTCTCGAGTACATCTGCGAGTTCGCGTACGGCGTGCTGCGCCTGCGCAGTCGCGAGTCCGTAACCAGGCACGAATACGACTTTGTTGGCGTAGGCTAGTTGGGTAGCGATGTCTTCGAGACCAACTTCGCGCATCGATCCTTGTTGCTCACCGCCGCCTGCTGCTGTCGCCGCACTCCCGAAAGCGCCAAACAAGACGTTTGTGATCGAACGGTTCATCGCGCGGCACATCAGGATCGAGAGTATGAAACCGGAAAAGCCATCGAGTGTACCGGCGATAATCAGGACCTTGTTAGAAAGCACAAATCCGGTTGCGGCAGAGGCGAGGCCCGCATAAGAGTTGAGCAGCGACATCACCACCGGCATGTCTGCCGATCCGATTGGCATTACGAGCAGGACTCCGAAGATGAATGCGAGCCCGACCATCGTGTAGAACAACGGCATCGAACCAGGCACGGCAATCAGATAGATAAAAATGCCGGTGGTGACTGCGAGGAGGGCCATGTTGAAAATATTCTGACCCCGGTAAGTCATCGGCGTGCCGCGCACGAGTCCTTGAAGTTTTGCAAATGCGAGCAGGCTGCCGGTTGTGGTGAGCGCGCCGAACATGACTTCGAACCCGAGCGCGCCCATTGTTATTCGTTCGACGTGTCCGCCGTGTTTATAAAACTCCGAGATGCCGACGAGCGCCGCGGCGAACGCTCCAAACGCGTGCGAGAGCGCGGTGCGTTGCGGCATTGCCGTCATCGGTACCCACAAACCCATTGCGAGTCCGATAAGTGAACCGACTGCGAGGCCCACGAGGATCCACGTGTAGGTAACGATCTCGTGATGCAGCAGCGTGCCGATGATGGCCATCAACATGCCAAACTCGGCGAGATGCATACCGCGTTTCGCGGTTTCAGGATGGCTCATTCCCTTCAATCCCAGGATGAAGAGGATTGAAGCGAGCAGGTAACTCAGTTCGATGAAGTAGGTTTGCATAGGGCCAAATCTGTGGCGCTATTCCTTCTTTGCAATATCTTTTCTCTTAAACATCTTCAACATGCGATCGGTAATGACGAAACCACCGACGACGTTTGTTGTCGAACAGACGACGGCGATCAAGCCGAGAATCGTGCTGACTGTGTTGTAAGACGCGCCGGCCGTCACTATTGAGCCTACGAGCGAGATCCCCGAGATCGCGTTCGTGGCGGACATCAAAGGCGTGTGCAGCAGCGGCGGCACCCGCGAGATCACCTGATAACCAAGAAAAGCTGCGAGCACAAAAACGTAAAACGCTGAGATTAAGGTTTCTGCCGACATGTGGCTCCTTGTCTGGACAGTATTAATAGAGGTACGACTTAACCCACGTTCGCTTGCATCATTCCTGACACGCGTTCATTCACGACTTCACCGTTATGGGTGACGCATGATGGGCCAACCACGTCATCCTTCATTTCAATCCGCAATTGACCATCTTTGATTAGCAGCGACAGGAATGACGTTAGGTTGCGTGAGTAAAGCTGGCTGGCGTGCACTGGGACCGTGGCCGGCAGATTGGTCGGCGCGAGGATCGTAACCCCATCGCGTTCGACCATTACATCCGGCTGGCTGAGGGCGCAGTTGCCGCCGGTCGCACCCGCGAGATCGATGATTACCGAGCCACGTTTCATTCCTTCAACGGCCTCTTCCGTAATCAATAGTGGAGCGCGACGGCCCGGCACCTGCGCCGTAGTGATCACAACATCGGCGAGTTTTGCGTGTTCGGCAATCAATGCGCGTCCGCGATTCATTGCTTCTTCGGATAGCTCCACTGCGTAGCCGCCGGCGTCTTCAGTTTTAATTCCACCCAGATCAACCTGGAGAAATGTCGCGCCGAGCGATCTCACTTGCTCGCCCGCTGCCGCGCGTACGTCGTAACCTTCGACGACCGCGCCCAAACGTCGCGCGGTCGCAATCGCCTGCAAACCGGCGACGCCGGCGCCGAGTACGAGCACTCGCGCGGGTGGCACTGTCCCGGCGGCAGTCATCAACAACGGAAACATTCGCGGGATGTGCGCGGCGCCGATCAGCACGGCTTTATAACCGGCGACGGTCGCCATTGACGAAAGCGCGTCCATCGCCTGTGCTCGCGTAATTCGAGGAATCAACTCGACTGAAAAAGTAGTGATGCCACGATCGACTGCCGGGATGAGCGCGGCGGGCTCGTCGAGTGGACGTAGAAAACCGATGACTACGGCGCCTGTTTTGAGTCGCGCAAAGTCGTTGGGGCCAGGACGGTTGACGACGGCGAGTACGTCGGTGCTGGTTAGCAGCGCTTCTCGATCCGTGCTTACTTCAGCACCGGCTTCCCGATAGTCGTCGTCGGTGCGGGCGGCATTGAGGCCCGCGCCGCTCTCGACACGCACAGTGGCGCCCAGGCCTATGAGTTTCTTAACAGACTCCGGCATGAGCGCGACGCGTGCCTCACCCTCTTGTTGTTCCCGCAACACGACGATGTTCATGGGTGAAGTTCTCGTGTCCAATGAGATAGGCTAGCGTTCAAGCGGTGTGCAGTATAGCAAAATCGGCCACAAAGAAGCACAAAGGCACCAAGTCAGCGGACACCATTTTGTGCTTTTGGCGCTTCTTTGCGGCCCGCTTGCGAACGCCCCAGCAGCGCACCTATAATCCTGACTCCACTACGGCGCATTGGTGTAGTTGGTTAACACGCTGCCCTCTCAAGGCAGAGATCACGGGTTCGAGTCCCGTATGCGCTACCACGATATTGACGAAGGTCGCTGACTCCAGCGGCCTTTCTCTTTGCCCAGCAGGTGACATCCGAGCTGAATCGCAGTCGGGTGCATACTGTTATTTACCGCATTACCTAATCTTCTGTCTCTCCTTTGCAGTTAACAAAAGTAGACACATCAAGATGATTTGTTCTCCAAAGGGAGACACTTAAACGACTATTTTAGAATTGAAAGTAACATTTTACAGACTTAGTGATATCCGACCACACCGGAACAAGAAATGCGTAGGGATGTTTAGGCTAGAAGCTCAATCTCGGCTTCACTCTTCCGAGGGCTTCACTATCACCTCGAATATTCTACGCAGTCACCGCGAAGGAGAAAGAAGATGAAATCAGGAATTCTTTTTGTAGCCCTGGCGTTGATGGCTCTATACAGCCAGGACCAAATAACACAAAGGTCGAAAGTCGTTGACTTAAACCAGACCAAAGTGGCCGGGGTTGAGGAAGGTAAGGCAGCCTTACGGACATTTTGCCTAGAACTCGCTGCCACTGAGAAACAATCAAGAGGCCAGTTGTCGCCAGGATTAATGGCTTTAAGACCGTTGTGTTCAGCAGTACCAAATCCCGACGAGATTTATGTTTACGCTTGCAATGGGGACAAAGGCTCTATCGCTGGATCATGTGCTAAGGATTATGACGAAGCGGTAAAAACTGGTCTGCCTATATGCGGTGACTTGGAACACTTCTGCACGGCGCTCGGGGCCAAGTGGCAACAAAGTGCAGCCCGGAAGAAACCATGAATTTTACTCCTGCAACGGTCAGAAAAGGCAACAAACGCGGGTATGACGCGCCAATGATGGGGCACATAAAGATTGGTTTTCGAATTTCGCACAGGCTCGGACAGCAATAACGTTGGTTCGGTGACCTTTATGCTAAAGGATAAGAAATACGATGGAGCTTCTATGACGGGGGATGGCCCAGGGGTGACGGCCTCGTTCCTCCGTCTAGATCAAAGCAAATCTGTCATTTTTGTTTTTTTGATTTCCGGAGATGAACTTGCTCTTACTCACTAACTTCGGGGAGTTCGAGAATCCACGCCGCCGCTACGCTTCGACCGAGTGAAGGGTTTCCCACGTTGCGGAGTCGCCATCCACGGGCAGCCCCCACAAGTCATTCCATCCGATCACGACCAGCGTGCTTTTCATTCGCAAGACTTGGATGCTTGTTACGGCTCGTCGCGGGTGGCTGAATTCCAGCGTTAGATGGTCCTCTAAACATCGAGGATGAAGGAGGGCAAAATACTTATGGATTATGAATTTTGGTTGAAAGTAATAGGCGCTTTTGGAGTCACTGTGGGTTTATTGTTGAACTGGCGTTCGCATAGCGAGCGCACCACCTTCGAGATGATTGATCGCCTTTATATGTTGTGCCACACCTTAGAGTCGCACATACTCAGAGAGTGGCGGCTTAGCCATCTTTTCTGTATTGGAGAAGATGATTACCTAATAACCAAAGCGCGTGTTGCTAAAGATTTGAGTCAAGAGGAGAGAGATGAGTTTTTAGTGAAAGAGAAATTGTTTGCGGTTCATGTCTTCATCGTATATGAGCAGGTACTCTATCAACTGGAAAATTCTGCAAAGCCACTTCATAGAAAGCGTAGAAAATTCTTGCGTGAAATGCTTGATTATTTCACTGAGCGCCTACTACTTAATCCAAGATTACGAGGGTTCCTTGAGTTAGACCCAAACGGAGAGAGCTTGCACTTAGAAAGCAAGTCGGCAAGAAAGCTCCTTGATGCTCAGAGGGGGTATCAAAAGAAAAGAGCGGCACAAGATAAAACGGCTATACCGATAAAGTATGACCTTTATGGGCCTTTCTCGAATGAGGGGCAGCAAGGGCTATTGGAAACCCGCAACTAACGGTATGTACCGGACGCCCAACCGCTTCTCTCAACTGCTGAAAGAAACTGAGCCTTTCCGTCATTGACGTCAGCAAAAAGTTGCGAAGATTGTCCCGTATGGGCTACCACTCCCCTTCAAGATTCCCCGCTCAATCACTAAGTTGAAGGCCTGAATTGCTATGTTGAATACGTGTGCCGGCTTTGACTTCTTCTGCCTTGCTGGCCAACTTAATTACAGCATACCGAATACATCAATAGAGCCTTCCCGCTCTGGCTGGTGATTCATAGGTTCTTCGTTCCCAGCCTACGCTGAGTAGTGTGCTGTATCGGTTTTGTATTGCCCATGGGCCTAGCTGTGAGCAGGTTGACGAAAGTCTGGGTGGGAGAGGGGGCATCAGTGTGGGCTCAGGACAGTACGTTTCACCAAACGTTACGAACATGAACGGTAGAGATGCCGCAAGGAAGGTTCTACCCAATGAAGGCGCAGTGAAACCTCCGTATGCGCCCCGGCTTTCCCACACGACGGATGTTCCTGCCCATGTACTTCTGGGATTTCGATAATGCGCAATCGAATATTCAGATGTCGTATTAAACCTCGTGTTGCCACAGACCACGAAAAGGGGACTCGGTTTGGTAATCTCCGGCCCGGCGAAGCATGCCGTTCGCGCTGCGAGGTTATTGTGAAACGGTACTTCTGAGCCGTGGGAACTGCACTCGCTATCCGATCTGAATGTGGATTCCATATCACTGGATTTCAAAGAGTCGAGGCGAATAGATCAGTACGGCAATCAGTTCCGCTACCGAGCGAAGGTTAACGGGACTCGTTGGGCGTGGGACGTGTTTTTTGCTGTGCCGTAAGTGACACGACAACGCACAGCTCGGCTCGCCCGCAGTTGATTTGGGACAAGTTGCCGAAAGATTTTCAAATCTTCAAATCAGACAGCACACCGAAGTCAGAGGAGTTTCGCGTTGTGTTTGGCATAATTAACCGGCAAGACAGAGTTGCGTTTTGCCGTTTTCTCTCGCGTCGGCATTCAGAGGAACGCTCATTCTGCGACCGCAGTTTGCGCCGCATCCTGTACCTTCTCCATCGGAAGATACATTCCCCTCAGAATGCGTTTGTGCGGACCTTGCATACGAACGCAATAAAGAGTGTGCGCCGTCTCAGCCAGAATTTCCAGCGGAGTATCTTTCGGAATGAGCTCGTCCATGCTCACTGCCAATCCCAGATAGCGTCCATCAAGATGTACCACCACACCTAACTCGATTAGCTCCTCAAGACAACGATGAACGGTATCGCTGGGAAGATGGACCTGCGACACGATGGACTCGAGGGTTTGCGCGGATTCGCACGCCAATAAGATCTGCCTTTCATCGCCGGTCAATTCGACAGTGTCCGCCACTGAAACGGGACGAGTATCGAAGAGATGGAGAGTTTCGTCACGGTCCACTTTAATGAGGGCAACCGAACCCGTGAAACTACGCCACTCTCGTGTGGCCTGACGGAGGGAGCTCACGTAGCCCTCCGGATCGCGCGAGACCGAATAATCATAGTCGAAGTAGTAAGCGAGATCCGTTAGATCACTGTATTGAGGGGGGAAGACCGTTGCATATGCACCGCACGGACGGATGTTGGTTAAACCCGCTGATTCTCCCTTGACGAAAAGCGGGCTGAATCTGTCGAGCCGAACACGATTGCAATCGTATAGGGGGGGCGGGAGGTGGGTGATCAGCGGAATCAGGTTTGCCATCTTCTCATACTCCAAAGGATCTTCTTCCGGAAAACCGTAGAGTATGTTCCAGGCCACACCCATTCCGTACTCAGCAGCAAACTTCAGCAATTGGAGATTCTGAATTGCGGTGACGCCCTTGCGCATCGTTTGGAGCACCGACGTGCTCAAACTCTCAATTCCCGGTTGGATCCATGTGATGCCACTGTCACGAAGCAGACGCACCTGTTCGTGGGTGAGGTTTGACTTAACCTCGTAGAAGATTCGCATGCCGTGACGCAACCTTGCCAGCTCGGGGAGCAGAGTTTGAAAGTATTTGTAGTCCAAAATATTGTCGACAGCGAACAGCGAATCAATGCCGTAGGAGGTTGATAAGTATTCGATCTCTTCGAGCACTTTTTTCCAATCCTTGCTGCGATAGCGCATTGTAGAACCGTTCAAACCGCAAAACGTACAATGCACTTTCTCTCCGTACCAACAGCCGCGGCTTGTCTCAATCGGGAGCATGAGATCGTCCGGATCCATTTGCACGCCTGCAGTCGCCAACTGAGTCAGCCAATCGTGATAATCAGGCAACGGTAAGTCGTCGAGAGGCGGCGAGACACGCTGCGGCGGTGACGAGTGAAGGCCTGTCAGAGAATACAAAGGCATTGCATTAGATGTGGAGGACTCTTTATGCCGGCTCAGCAAAGCAGGAATGTGTGAGAAATCGGATCTATTCTCTGCCAAGGCATCCAGCAGCGCCACAAAGGCGTTCTCACCTTCCCCTCTACAAACAAAATCCACCCACGGAAACCGAGAGTAAACAGCCATCCCCATCTCCGCCTCGCAACTCGAGCCGCCGAGAATAACTTGCGCGCGTCCACCCAGCTCCTTATATCGCCGGCTCAATGCAAGACTGGGGACCAACTGGAAAAGCGTACTGAGGCCGAGCACTTCGATGTCCTCGCGCACGAGCTTGTGCGCTATTTGGTCCACAAACTCCTCAGCAAGTGTTGATAGTGAAGGAAGCTCAGCAAGGAGCCAGTCAGGTAAGGCTCCAATGCGTCCCGGAACTGATTCGAGGTGTGTCCTAAACTCTTTTATGCGATCGAACGTTCGCTCAACCGAACCAAAAGCAGCGGAAGCGAATATTAAATCCGCCACCAGCAACTCCTGGGGGGTACGTTCAGCGATTACTTGATGCAGTGGCACTCCGCAACGAGCTGCAAAATCAACATTCAAATACTTGACCTCAACTTTATGCCCAGCCTGCTCTGCACAAGATCTCAACAGAGACAAACCGAGATTAGGACGGCGCAGGGAATGAAACGGCATTTGAACCAGGACGGCGTGAGTCATTGTGATCCTCCAGATCGCAGAGGTAAGCGTATTCAATAGATAAATGGTCGGCTTCCGCCGCCAAGCGTTCTCGCAACAAAGCGACCGTGGCCTCGTCGGAAAGCATCGTGTTGCAGAGGTGACAGTTATCGGCGTAGCGCGATTGTGTTTCGTTCGTGTTGACGAGGAGACTTTTGAGGTATCCGGGGCCGTGGATCGCAAGAGCCAGAATCAACGGATCTCGCACCGCTCGATCGATCAATTCAGCAAGAAGTTCCTGATGCAGGTTTCCAAGAAACAATGGGGGCGTAAACCCGCCGATACCGCAGCACGCATATAAGTCGCCATTGCTTTTCAGTGATAGGGTGCTAATTACAAGAGTGCATCGTGTATTTGGGATTTCATTGGCGAGAATTCCAGTTTCTGCCTTACCAAAGCCCACGGGAAGACATCTTTGCTCGCTAACCTTGTCGAAGTAATGGAAGTTTTTAAGCCGGTTGCGGAGGTGATCAAGTCCCCACGTCCCTTGCGCGACCACGCAGTTGAGGTTTGACCTGACCTCCAGGCGTTTGCACGCGTCAAGTGCGTTATCAACACGGTCGGGCGATACGAAGGGTTCGTGAAATTGATCGGTGGACATCGTCACGGTGCTCAACCCGGCATTGCGTAACGGCAGCAGCGTTTCGTACGCCAACTCCGGTGTACGAGCCCAGAAGCAATTCGTTACCACAGAAAAGGGCCAACCCAGATCCTGACACGTAGTTGCAAGAGAAAGAAGCGCTTCAAAGCGTAAGAATGGCTCTCCGCCAATGAAGCATACGCCGTAGATGCCTTCGAGATTACTGGCATCCGTTAGCCACCCCTTAGCGGCGTGAATGTCCAGATCTGGATCGCGGCGGCCCGGATGGCTTTCTGCGCAACACATGCTACAGGCCGCATTGCATCGTTCCGTCAGGCTTATGTTCAAAACCTGCGGCCTTAAAGGGAAGGAATTACGAACCCTCATGAGGCAGTCCTCACAAGTCTGCTAAAGGTAAATTGACCCGATTGCGGCCGCGGCAATGTCCTTGATGTTCGTAACGGCATTGTTGAGTTTCCTGACGTCAATTCTTTTAAGGGCACTGCGTTGAGATGGCGTCAGATCGAGAGGCTTGAGGGCTTCTTCTCGATTAGTTTCAAACCGCTTTCGGAACTTTGCGTCTGTCACCAGACGGTTGAGGACAAACTGGATCGTGGGATCCAACCCTTTGGTAGTTGCTCTGGTTGCCATTGCAGTTACCTCCGTGAGTTTACGTGGCGTGCCTACAACGAAAGGCGGTAACGAAAGTGAGAGTCTGACCCGCAACACTGAGCCAGTGTCGACTAATCGGTTTCCGCTAAGGCGGAAATGATAAGTGTGCGGACGCAGAGTTCCAGTTCCGCATCCATCGCCGATTTTTTAAGGACGAGCGGACACTATGCTTGTTGCTCTGGAAAGTCAACGTTTTTTGGACCACTGCAACACTTCAGGACAAAAACAACACAAAAGACACAAGTAATATTGGACCGACGTGGCCCAACTCATTTTGTGTCTTCTTCGTAACACGGTCACTGTCAATCGCTCGTTCGGGACCGTATCGATTACCTGTAGTCTCGGGGCCACTTGGATTTCGCATGGGTTTCGGGTTTTGGTCTCTAAAGGAGACTTAGAGTCTCTTGAGCCCTTTCTCCAACTGCTGGAAAACTGAGCATTTCTGTCGTTGGCGTCAAAACAAGTTGCGAGGAGTGTCCACTGTGGGCTACAAACCTTCCTATCGTCGTTCATCGGTCTGGCATCCGGCGCCGGCAACGCAATGAGGGTATTCTGCAGGCAAGGGAAATCGTAAACGTTCAAACAAATGCACAGCTGATCGTCATGTCCGGTGCACGGCGGTACGGCAGTCACTACGGTTCAGCTGCACCAGCATTGTCGTGGTCGTGGTTCGTAGCGGGAAGTCCGACAATGATGTTGAATCGGTGGGCAGTTGAACCGGTATTCGGCTAAGACTTCTGAATCAGTTCTATTCTTCGATCAGACCGAAGCCACGGGCTTCCCTGACCAAAGCTGCTTCTCTGCATCGCAGCCTGATGGTGCTGCGTCGTTCGCGCGAATACGAACATCCATATTACTGGGCCAGCTTCGCAATCATTGGCGATGGAAAATAAAACACGAAGACCTGTATGTCTGCTGTTTGTGCTCACTGCGTTACTGTACGTGAGTTATTCTTGCGGTTCACGTTCTGTGCCCGGCACTCAAAGCCAAAGCCTGGGCACGAAGGCTCAAAACCAAACTCTGCTTCCAGCTCCGACTGGATTCGTAAACGACTACGCCAATGTATTTGACGTGAACTCCAGGCAACGCCTTGAATCGCTGCTGGTGCAGTTGAAGGAGAAGGCTAATATTGAATTTGCGGTTGTCACTGTCGAAACAACTAACGGGCAGCCGATCGCCGATTATTCTCTTCAACTGGCGAAGGAATGGGGAGTAGGTCCTAAAGATACCCCGCAAGGTGGAGGGCTGCTGCTGCTTTTGGCGGTTAAGGACCGTCAATGGCGACTGCAAGTCAGTCGAAGCCTGGAAAAAGATCTGCCTGATGAAGTATGCAAAGAATTAGGCGATCAGTCGACTGAGTTGTATCGAGATGGCCGTTATGGTGACGGGATAGAGAAATACGTCGAGGCCATCATCGATCGGTTGGAAGAGGTCAAACAGTTTTCGTTGAATTAAAGTCAGACCACTCGCTCCATTCACATCCTGACTAATCTTGTTAATCCTGTAAACTGGCCCGAATGACAACCAAAACAGATCGCACCGTGCAGATCGTGACCGTGGTCCTGGTCCTGCTACTGATGATCGTGTCGTTGCGGGCGCTGGGACGTTTGTTCCTCTGCGCGTGCGGCTACTTTGATGTTTGGACCAGCGATACGTGCAGTTCGAATAATTCGCAGCAGTTATTCGATCCGTACAGCTTCACTCACGTGCTCCACGGCTTCCTGTTCTTCTGGCTGATCCAGCTG
>JAICGZ010000230.1 GCA_025922875.1 Pyrinomonadaceae bacterium | reverse complement strand
CATCAGTTTGAGCCATAGAAAACCGATTGAACCCGCCGTTAATGAAGCAAGCAAGATCGCCATTTTCGAGGCGTTGATGACATCTGATTCGCCGACGAAGGCGAGGTTCGCGATGAAAATTGACATCGTGAATCCGATGCCGCCAAGAAGTCCCGCGCCGAACACATGCTTCCAATTCAGATCGAGTGGCAGGCGGCAAATGCCGATCGAGACCGCAAGAAAACTAAGGAGCGTAATCCCTACGGGCTTGCCGACTAAGAGGCCCGATATAATTCCCAAACTGTTCTGTGCCGTCAGGCTGTCCAAAGCGCCCGCACCCAAGACTATGCACGTATTTGCGAGCGCGAAGATTGGCAGGATGACGAAGGCGACTGGTTTATGCAGAACGTGCTCGAGTCTATGCGAGGGCGATGCTTCGTCGTCTTGCTTGCCCGTGAAAGGAATGGCGAAGGCGAGCAAGACCCCGGCAATCGTCGCGTGGACGCCAGACTTAAGCATCAAGAGCCACATCAAGACTCCCCCGATGAGATACGGAAATAAACTCATCACCCGAAAACGGTTAATTGCCAGGAGCAATCCAAAAACTACGAGCGCGCTGATTAAATAAACAATCGAAAGTTGCGCCGTGTAGAAAAGTGCGATGACGATAATCGCGCCCAAATCGTCCATCACGGCAAGCGCGGTAAGAAAGACTTTCAATGAAGCCGGTACGCGGCTACCCAAAAGCGCGAGCACGCCCAAAGCAAAAGCAATATCAGTCGCCATCGGAATACCAATTCCAGCTTGAGTCGGCGTGCCGTAGTTGAGGGTGAAGTGAATCAGCGCGGGTAAACATATCCCGCCTATCGCCGCGAAGATAGGCAACAGCGCGTTTCGGACATCGGACAACTCGCCCACGTACAGTTCTCGTTCGAGTTCCAAACCGATCAGCAAAAAGAAGACTGCCATCAGCGCGTCGTTGATCCAATGTTCGACACTCAAACCGCCAATGTAGGTCTGCCACAGGCTCAGATAATTTGGTCCGACAATCGAGTTCGTGATCAAGAGGGAAACAACCGTGCAAATGATCAGCAGAATTCCGCTCGACTTTTCCGAGTCGAAAAAGTTTTTGAATGTATTGGATAATCTTCTTTGAACTTTCATCAGCTTAATATCCTCTCACGTCACACGGTTTGACTTGCGATGTTGGCGAGTCGAGCAATAGTTCGAGGAGATCTGCCACTATTTTTCGAATGCCCCTCAACGCCCTCAGGAAATATCAGCGGGGCGACGACTTCCGTCGTGAGAAAAAGTGCAATGACGCTAGCGAGATATCGATAGGGGTTGTTTGTCTCAATCAAGAGCAATCCGTATCAATGCCTTCAGAACGGGCTCTCTCTATCGTCGTTCTATTGGCCGCGCAGCGTTGTGGTAGGTAGCCGATGGATTCATAAGTCCGCACGGCGGGTCGGCGGAAGGCGAGTGGCTGCGTGCGAGTAAAGGAGTAAAGTAAAAGTTTCTTAATGCTCGGCTGTGCACTCAAGCAACTCGCTTCTTTGTTGGAGTGTTAAGAGTTATTCCTCTAGCTGTTCGAGCGCCACTCGTCGGTTGGACGGCACTGTTTGAGAAAGCCGCTCGTTCCAGGCCTGTTGAGGTGGATAGTTGTTGCTCCACACACAATTCACTGCGCGCGCGGGGGTCCAACCAAGATTGGCTTATGGCCGTTGAGCTGATAGCGGAGCGTCGCACCGATCCCACCGAAATCGGCGAGGAGTGCGGGGTTTTCGATAAACGTGATACTCGCCTCGGTCTGGAGCGCGCGCGTCACCAGTTCGTCCGTAACCTTAATCTTAAGCGTAGAACCTCCGCCTCTCAGTACCGCTTTCTTCTGCGACTTGTCGAACAAACCTCTGCCGACCTCTTCATCGTCCGCGTGTATCGCCTCAAGCGACCCGCTTAGATATAACACGTCCACTTGCCCGTGTGATAAAGCGGCGAGCGTGTCATGCACCCCCACGACAGCAAGTCCGTCGGCGCGATATTGGTCCATTAACTGTTCGACACGCTCGACATCCGTTTTTGCCTCGTGCGCCTGTAGGGACTCTAAAGTTCGTTCCGCGACGATGTGTTCAGGAGTCTTGATGTCGAGCCGCAAGGTGTCGATCACGAGCTCGCTCAAGTGCGGCGGAAATTGCCGGAGCAGCACGGGCAGGATTACTTCGTCGCCTGCAAGAACGATGTGCCTGACCTTTTCTTTTTGCACCACACGATCGAGCACCTCGACCACTTCTTTCGCATGATGGAGGTGATAATTTCTGATGTGTCGCTGGTAGCGCGCCTGCGACCACCCGCCGAGTTGTGTCTTGCTGACGTTCGGGTTCCTGATATTCACCTCGCCTAGATTCTCGCCGATGCCAAAAACGTAGATGCGCGCTGCGTTCGTATCTGCAATGAGCGCGGCATAGCGCTGGAACTGATCACTCAACCGCGCCAGCGGGTAAAGATGCGGCTGGTGGTAAACGTACAATCTGTGTTCGTCAATGGGCGCGTCGAGGGCGACGGTCTCAAAGAAATCACCGGCGCCGGCGCACGCGAAGATGGCGACGCTGTTCGTCGATGGGCGAATGTTCTCAACGTAAGCCTTGATACGTCCCACATCAGTGTCGAAACTGACGCCCGCGGGCGAGCGTAAAGGGTAAGTCCGCAACTTCGCCTTCAACTCTTTCCGTAAGAACGAGTGGTAGCTCGCCCGCCCCCGACGATCGGCTTGCGTGCTCAGGTAAAGGCTGATGACCGGCAAATTAACGGGTACAAAAGCGGCTAATCTGTCTAGCGTTTCTCGAAGCGGCATAAAACTCTTTATCCTTTCGCCGGCACTGCGCGAGTTGCAATCGGATACTCCATTGCTATGCCCCTTTCCCTTGCACTTTTTGTGGTTCGGGTACCGAGGCGGCGCGAGGTGAACAAATTGCCTTTAACGTCTCCATAATAGAAGCCGCCGAAAGTTTCACGGCCTTAGCTGAATGCGGTTCCGCGCTAAGGATAATGTCGGCCAACGAAAGAACGCCTTGCAGTTTTCCGTCTGCATCAACCACCGGTAGGCGCCGCACTTGTTTTTGCTTCATGGTGAGCATGGCTTCGTCGAGGTCGGTATCCAATCGACACGTATAGACGCTCCCGTCGATTACCTCCCCAACGGTAATTTCACCGGGCGGCCGATGTTTGGTTGCCGCTGCCATGCAAATGTCACGGTCCGTAATCATGCCAACCACCTTGTGGTCATCCGCTATCACCGGCAGGCTTCCGCAGTCGTTTTCCCACAAAAGGTGCGCTACTGATGCCAGATCTGTTTTCGAATCGCAGAATGCCGGTTCTGCAACCATAAGCTTCTTGACTTTCACGAAATGCTTTCTCCTTTGTCTTTCCGGATACGCGGTTCAAGACTGACTGCTCAAATTGACTTTCGCCTCGTTCTGGAAGGTTAAGCGCAAAAGTTACCTACCGCATCAGTGCAGACACTAGTACTTCATGGGTACCTGTACGGACGTGACGTTCTTACATCCTGACGTAAGCTCAGCGACGTGTGAGAGTGAGAGACGTGCTGCTGACGAAAATTGCGCTTGATATAGTGAAAGGAGTCTGATGGAGCAGAAATACGACTTATTCGAAATGAGACTTGAGAGCAGGTAATTTTCCAGGTTTGGATAACTCAAAGGGACGACACCGTATTTCGTGCGCCGCCAGTGTTCAGTCGTTTCTCCTGATTATCTTGAACGCCTCGGTGAAGAGTCGCGTGCGCTCGGGATGTTCCCCAGAATTACACTCAATATTGGAACGCGCTGCCTCGAAATAAACCACAGCTATTGATCCACCGTAGATCTTAATGTCCTATTTCGTGGATGATATTTGTACCTGGTTCTGTCACTGTTTGATTCAACAACTCCGATTGCATCGACGACCTCTCGTCGTAGTCGAGTGTATCTCGGCACTCGTTCTCGCGAACGGCGACCTCGATTAGCACTACTTTGCCGAGCCATTCGGGGCCGTTAGATTGCACATCTCTTCATCCTTTAATCCAACAGCACTGCGGTTACCTCGACTGCTATATCTGCGCGTTCTGTGTCGTCCGTCATACCCTCGATATGAATTCTGACGTTGAGCGCCTCACCTGGCTCGAGCACGGTTTGCTGCGCTGGAATGGGTATTACCGTGCGTTCCGCAACTGCCAAACCGTGCGCGTTCAGCACGACGCCGCGCATCTCAAGTCCCCTGATTCTTCGTCCCGTATCGTTGCGCACTGTAGTGTTTAACTGCAGGACAAGATCACCGAAGGAGTCAGATGATTTGAGCGCAACTGGCTTAGCCACAGTTAGGTCCCGACTCAACTGTTCGAAGGCGGGCGAGCCTGCACGCACGGCTCCTTCAAGCTGGACCAACTGTGCCCGTGGACGGAAGAGACTTCCGAATACGAAATAGAAAAGAACACCGATCGAAATCACCGCTGCGACGACCATGATGCCAACCGACATCATTCGAAGAGAGCGTGACGATCGGACTTCACCGTTGGGCTTTGTGGAGGGCGGAAAAACCATAGTCGTCGTTACCTTGCTTCTAAACTAAAGAGAGGACGGCCTTGGAACAACCGTATGGGCACTCAAAAGATGTAGGTGTTTGCACTAATCCCACCCAGGATACACGCAATTGTGAGCACGAAAGCTCCTTTGACGCCCCTCTCGATGTCGAGCCTCGTTCTTGGTTTAGCGCAGTACGGCGGTCAAGATCAGAGCGAGTCCCATCAATAGCAGATAGAACCCAAGAACCCTGCACAGGAATTTTGCCGTCACTTGGGAAAGCATCTTCTCTTCCTTGGCCCTTGATGTGTTCACCCGCGATTCTAATTATGCGGCTCTGTTCATCTGTGTCGGAATTTCGTCGCGTGAAACCCAGTTTTAAACCCACGCAGCAATATTCGCCAAAAGGAAAGATCAATAGCCATAGCTACTTCATCTTTTAACGCGACACTCTCGACTCAGATTTGCTGTCGCACCACTTCGGACGAGCAATGAGTGCCCGTTGTTACGGCCATTGCAACGCTACCGGCATGAGAACTTTCAGGTGTGCCGTTGTGTCCGCGCGCACCGACAAAGATAGAGCTGGCTTGCCATTCTTCCG
Source organism: Pyrinomonadaceae bacterium (assembly GCA_025922875.1). GTDB lineage: Bacteria > Acidobacteriota > Blastocatellia > Pyrinomonadales > Pyrinomonadaceae > PSRF01. The sequence goes on along the minus strand of JAICGZ010000230.1, from coordinate 5,590 downwards.
CTTCCTCTAAAAGGACGTGCTGAGGATCACCTTTCTTGATTTCAGCCGAGGTGTTCAAGCCAATGACTCGCAACTCAGACTCAGCCCAGTCGAGCATCCGACGAGCAGCCTCTAGATTCTGTTCCTCACACCTACTTACTAACTCTCGAGGGATTGGTAGAATGTCCGCAATTCCCGTGGATGCTGAGCACGAATCGATCGTGATTAGACGCACCTCCGTCTCAACTGGCCAAACACGTGTACCTACAGTACGAATCGCTTGTTCGGCGCTCGGTGATCCATCGACGCCGATCATAATTCGCAACCTGGTATCTGTTCCCATAGCTTGCGTCCGCCCCACACGCACTGAGCAACATGCTTCATAGGCGAGCCTTCGCGAGACGCTGCCCAGAAAAAATCGTCCCAAAGCAGAGCGCCCATGCGAGCCGGCTACAATGAGATCAGCTTTCCAGTTCTCTGCTGCCTGCATCACCGCTTCTGGGGGCGAGCCGACGACTCCTTGTCCAGTTACTTTCCAGTCAGGAAAATAGGAAACAAGTCTTCGAACACCTTCGAACGCAGTCGAGCGCGCCTCTTCAAGTGCCTGCGACGACCGCGCGCTCACCTGCAGAAGCAACGAGGCTGCTCTCCTCGAAGTGAGAGAGCGCTCAACAAACTCGTAGGCCGAAAGCGGTGGTGGCGGCAGTGCGCTGTCAGTAACAGAGACAACCAGTGCATTCATTTCGTTTGGTAGTCCTGCCCTCCGCAAGTCATCAAGAGCTGCGTTCGCATGTTCTGAACCGTCGTAAGCAATTACCAGCTTCATCGCATCACTCATGACTTTCCTTCGGACGTTGAAATGGCCCAGCTTGCTCTGGGACACCGCGTTTATCGTATCGAGTCTGGGTACAATGACTCACATTCAAACTTAGTTTGGACTGACAAAACCTACAACCGTATGAGCACCTACGGAGAATACGTATTTGCACGTATCAAACCCCGTCAGGAGTCAATACTTTCCGCTAGCAAGAACGAATGTGTAGCGACATTCTTTTGCCGATGTTCTGAAGTCGGCTACAATTGCTTTTCCCCTTGAGCAGAGAACAGGCACGCTAAAGGAAGTAAAGTAGTTGCGTATTCGCGGAAGACTGCTGGTGTGGGCCGTGCTCGCTATCGTTCCGCTGGTGGTAGCCGGTCTAATCGATCTATGGGGGACATGGACTGACACTCGACGACAGGTTAACTCGTCGATGGAACACCAGGTTCAGTTGACCGCCCTCGCCCTTGAGCATTGGATCGATCTTCAAGCCCAACCTCTCACTATTGCCGCCAACTACATTGCGGAGCATCCAGGTGGTGCAGAAACATTCCGGGAGAGTCTGAGTTTCATTGCGGAGCCTCGCCCGCACTGGGTTGACCTGCGCGTCGTCAATGCGGGCGGTGAAACCATCTTGACACAACCCTCCGATGCTGGCCCATTGCCATCCGGACTCGCACACAACCTACTCACTCGACTCAGCAATGGTTCAATCGCCGTCGAGACGGACTGGTCACGTGGTGAAGCACCATACGTATTAGCACTTGCTGCTCCGATCAACTCAGGCGGCGCCGTCATTGGCCGCCTCGATCAGACCGCTATCTCGAACTTCTTTAGCCAGATTAATTCAGCCGAGCAGCGTCCGATTAAGTTACTCGATTCACAACGCCGTCTTGTTTATCGCAGCAACAGCCCAGAGTCTTATATCGGAACTCAGATAAGCAACTCGGCCCTGTTCGAAGCTCTGGGCGACCGGCGGGATGTCGTGATCGGAGAAGAGAAAAGTTCAGTCGATGGAATTCAGCGCGTGTATGGGGCGGCGTATGTAGGCGCGACTGGATATGTTCTGACTATCGGAGTGCCGCTCGACAGCTTGTATGTGCCAGCACGCAGGCAACTCGTGTTTCACTCTTTGTTGATCATAGTCGCCCTCGGCTGTACGGTCTTTGCGGCGCTTCTTATCGCGAGAGACATCGGACAACCATTGCGAGTCTTAGCCCGAACCGCGTTTCGTTTTGGAAAGGGCGATCTCTCCGCGCGGGCTGCATTAGGGGGCCGTGATGAAATTGCCGAGCTTGGTGCAACGTTCAATACAATGGCAGCGTCTACCGCAGACCGCGAAGCAAGACTCAAAGAAGTTGATCGGCTAAAGTCCGAATTCGTCAGCAGCGTTTCCCACGAATTGCGCACACCCCTTACTACTATCAAGATGCTGACACGCCTTATGTTACGTGGCGGAATGAGTGAGGAAGAGCAACGCGAATGCCTGGAGAATATGTCGTCTGAATGTGATCGTCAAATCGATCTTGTCCTCAACCTGCTGGATCTTACGCGCATAGAATCCGGAGCATTTAACTTCTCACTCTCTCCCGTAGACCCTGTCGAGATTGTTCGAACCTGCATAAGAACTCAAAACCAAACGGCCAAATTTGCCGGCCACGAATTGTTTGAAGAACTGCCGCCAGTCTTGCCTTACGTGAAGACTGACCGCGATGTCCTCCGGCGAATCTTATGCAGTCTTATTGAAAACGCACTCAAGTACACACCTGGTGGAGGGCGCATCACTCTCGGTGCCCGTGCGAGTGGCAATGAAGTGTCTTTTTATGTGACTGACACGGGAGTAGGTATCCCGCGGGAAGATATGGCGCACATTTTTGAGAAGTTCTATCGCGGGAAATCATCGGGAATTTGCCATGGCGATGTTTTGTCTGATCAATCAGCAGTAGCCGGCGTCGGACTCGGACTCTATTTAGCCAAGAATCTCATTGCACAACTTGGCGGACGCATTCACGTAATCAGCGAAGTTGGACGCGGAAGCACTTTCACTGTTGAAGTCCCGGTGTGGGTCAACGAGAACGATTTTGAGTTCAGGATCGAAGAGGAAGAGGATGAAAAAGCGCTTGCTCGTAATTGACGACGAGCCGAAACTCTTGCGGGCTGTGCAGTTGACACTCCGAGCCGAGGATTACGAAGTGTTGACGGCGCGAAGCGGCCGAGAGGCGTTCATGCGATTGGCCGAAGCCGTGCCGGACCTGATCATTAGCGATATCCGCATGCCCGAAATGGACGGCTACACGTTGGCACGGCAACTCCGTAATGCTCCCCGAACCTCGCTCATCCCTATTATTTTCCTGACAGCCAAAGATGGTCTGGCGGATCGTATTCAAGGTTTCCGAGCGGGCGTAGATCATTACATTACCAAGCCGTTTGAGCCCGAAGAATTACTGGCCATTGTTGCCAATACCCTGAGCCGGTTGCAGCGGACACATAAAGAAATCACCCGTCTCGCCACCGACTCTAAGACAGATGAGCTGGCGTTTATCCGAGATGAGGAATTGACCGACGCCGAGTGGCGCACGGCGGAGGCCGTCGCTCGCGGGCTCAACAATAGAGAAATCGCTGCGGAACACCGGGTCAGCATTCGAACTGTTGAGCATCACATCAGACACATCCTTGCCAAGAAACAATTGAGTAACCGAGTAGGGATCGCGCGGTATGTGTTTGATCGCAAGGTAAGTTCGTAAAGCTAGGTTAGGTGAGAACACGGCGGTCGCTTGCCTTTGTTGTTCAATTGGCAGCCACTTCCGAACATCTCACCTACTAACGGCAAAGTGTGTTCAACTAATTAGCACTTACGTTCGCAGACACCGCCAGATTGTTGGCCTTAACTTTCTTCAGTTTTCGGGAGCCGGACGAAGTCGCAGGAAACATATTGCGAAGCTCTTTAGTTGCCAGTGGTATACACACCCTGAATGTGGCTCCCTGATCCTTCCCGGCGCTCTCAGCCTCTATCGAGCCGCCATGCAATTCCACTATGTGACGTACGATTGAAAGCCCCACACCGAGGCCTTCATGGTTTTGGCCCAATTCGATCACATCCTGGCGGAACCTTTCAAAGACGTAAGGCAAGAAATCTGGTCTAATACCACGACCGCTGTCGCGGACACTTAATATTGCATCGCCGCCCAGTCGCTCCAGCGACAACGATATTCGCCCGCGGGGAGGCGTGAACTTGATGGCATTGGAAAGCAAATTCCAAACAACCTGCTGGAATCGATCAGGGTCACCAGAAATGATGATTGCTTCGTCTGGATACTCGGCATAAATCGCGATGTCTTTGGCTTTGGCCGCCAATGCCACAGTTCTTAACCCTTCCTCGATTACTGGGCTAACCTCCATCGGTCGTGGCTCGACGCGCATCGTACCCGATGCAATGCGCGATACATCTATGAGATCCTCTATCAGATGCTGTTGTAAGCGAGCGTTGCGTTCGACTCTCTCGAGTGCATCCGCTGCGGCTTCCCCGTTTAATTTGCCAGAGCGCAGCATTGAAACCCATCCGGAAATCACGTTGAGTGGTGTGCGCAGTTCGTGCGAGACCATCGCCAGGAACTCATCCTTGGTTTGATTGACTGTTTCCGCTGCCTTTCGCGCCTGCTGTTCGCGAACGATCATTTGATCGCGTTCTTCGATCGCCTTTTTGCGAGCATGGTCAATCCAACTGATCAACAGGGCCACTAGCACAAACACACCGGCACGCACAGTATTATCAATACTGACCTCCAATGAATGGACCGGAAAGATAAAGAAGTAATCAACCGCTATAGTTGCGAGCGCTGTGGCCAACAGGCTGGGTTGAAAGCCTCCATACCACGCACTCACCGTGATGGCGGCGAGAAAGAGCGAAGTAGGGTGGGGCTCGATCCAGGGCCATAGTAGACCCGTCAACAAGAGTGCGGCCGCCACAGAAAAGACGGCAACAAGATACGGGACAGTTTTTCTAACAAACTGAGGTCTGTTTTTCATTCGTTACTACCTCTGAAACTGTCGTCTTCGAGTCGGAACGCTGCAACGTTTCCTCACATGGTTCACAAACAATAAAACTAAGACGGCAACGCCTACATTCGTAAATATCGCCTCGGGATAAACCCGGCGTTATCCAAATCATCCTGCAGTTCGGGCACCTGGTCGTCGGAAGCTGCATAGCTCTATTCGAGTTCAATGAACGTTGAGATTCCATTATCCAATTCTCCGCGTTCAACCCCGGGGGCCGGAGAACTTCTCATTCGCTAGAGCTCAAGGCCCCTGCCACACGCGTAATTGGATACTCGCCGCAACCTGGCCGGTAGTGCGGCGAGTAACCTCCCTCTCATCCTCGACAGACATTACGCGCTGGAGCTTGTCGATAGCTGAGTTAGGGAACTAAGACACTTCATGCGGTCCGCCTCTCTTCGATTGAGATCCGGGCGGTTTGATACTTGTCTGCTTCGTATGCTTCTGATTCTGCTTCCGAGAGTAAACCGCAAGCCATAAAATGCCGCCTAGAACCACGGCAGCGACAACCAGCGCAACTACACTAGTGATATCCATGACTTTCCTCGTTGCCTCTGATGACAGGGCGCTTACTGTTTAGGAAGGTGAACGGATGCTCCGTACACAATTCAAAGTGCGCGGAACAAACTGTTGATGGCCTATGCTTTTAAGTGAACCGAGGCGGAGCACGGCCCTTCGGTGTGGAAAGCGGAGCTGGCTTGAAAATGACGGGAGAGTCGGTCTCACTCGTGCCTACCAAAT
>JAICGZ010000229.1 GCA_025922875.1 Pyrinomonadaceae bacterium | reverse complement strand
TTAGTCTCAACTATCCGGCCGGTAGAAGTGTTTACCATAGAAGAAACCCGCCAGCTCCCACAAGGACAGCTCGTGCGAGAAACGGGTCGCGGGCTCCCCGCGGAGATTTGCCAGCCGCAACATCCCGCGCAGCGCCCGCCCGTAGAAATAACGCGGCACTCCCCAAACATACGCTACAGGCTTAGGACGGATTCGATCCAGCACGGCGCTCGAAACACTCTGCCAGAAACACCACGAACGATGATACTTTTTCGTCAGTCGCTCACGCGGGATGAAGTGGTAAACAATCAATTGCGGCAGATACAGTCCGCGAGCGCCTGCCGCTCGCAAACGCTGGTACATGTCCTCGTCTTCGCACGACAGCAAGCGCGTTCCGCTGCGGCCGAGGGCAGTCGAGTATGGACCAACTCGCTGCAACACTTCCCGTCTGAAAACCGCATTGCCTCCCATTAAAATTCCCGGATACGAATCGTCGAACGAAGCGACTTTGTCACCGCCGTCAACAATCCCGACGACCGCGCCGTAATTTTTCGGCAACCACTCAGGAACATCGCTTTCAAAGCGCGGCAGATAGGGCCCGCCGATAAAATCTACTTCGTTGTTTTTGAACGCCGACAAGATTGTCTCATACCACGCTTCATCGATCTCTTCGTCGTCGTCGATGAAGCCGATCAGATCGCCAGTCGCTGCTGCTATTCCGGCATTCAGTGCGGGTGACCTGCCCTGCTGTTTTTCAAAAACATACGACACACGGCCATTCGATCGTTCGGCATACTCGTTTATCACCGCCTTAGTGTCGTCGGTTGAATTGTTGTCGACGACAATGATCCTGACGCTCAGCTCATCCGGCACTCGCGCACGCAGAAGACTGTCTATCGCCTTCCTGAGCAACGCGCTGCGATTGTAAGTAGGAATAACAACGTCGAACTGCATTATGCTTATGGACTTTTTGCCAGGATCGTATTGTCGTTCCGCACCGCGCCGGGTGCTGTCTGCACATATTCCTTGGGCGAGAGCACGATCTGATCGATCGAGAGCCCATCTTCACGCGGCTGAATCCGCAGCGTATGCAAGCCACTCGTCTGAAAGAAGACGAGCGGGCCTAGTTCGCCCACGCCCCAACCATTGTCCTGCCAACCCCAGCCACTCAACCCGCAGGCAAAACAGTCCTCAAGATTGATTACCTCAGCGCTGCTGCTCCCGATCCGGCTCTTCGCGGCTCCTTGTCCATCGATGCTGTCGTTAAACTGTACGAAGATCGAATCGTTGAACGGATTGTCATCCTGCGCCTTGCCTCTAATCCACAATCGATAACCCACTCCAGCCTGCGCCGAGAACTGAAATTCCACGAAGGTCGCAGGCATAGCGAGGGCATTGCTCAGTTTCGCTGCGCCGGCATCCGGGTTGTGCAGGCGCGAACCTCCCGCGGCTGTTGCATCGCTTACCACGAAGTAATTTCCTACCCGCAAACCGTCCGCGGCGTACAGCACGAGGTTTCCGGAAGGTGTTGGGCCGCCGTCACTCTTGGGAAGGATCGTGGTGTCGTCGCGCAACGCTCCCGGCGCGGTCGTCAAATATGTCTGTGGCGACAACACAACCTGATCCAGCGAGAGTCCATCTTCACGCGGCTGAATGCGGAGTGTGTGCCCACCGGTGTTCGCAAAGAAAACCAACGGCCCCAGTTCTCCCACGCCCCAGCCGTTGTCCTGCCAGCCCCAGCCACTCAACCCGCAACCGAAACAATCCTCCAGGTTGATCACTTCCGCACTGCTGCTGCCGATCTGGCTCTTGGCTACTCCTTGTCCGTCTACACTGTCGTTGAACTGCACAAAGACCGAATCGTTGAAAGGACTATCATCCTGCGCCTTGCCGCGGATCCACAATCTGTAAGGTATACCGGCCTGCGCCGTAAACCCCAGTTCCACAAAACTCCCGGGGCTTGCCAGCGCATTGCTCAGTTTCGCTGCGCCAGCATCCGGGTTATGCACCCGCGCTCCGCCCGCTGCCGTCGTATCGCTGACCACGACATAGTTTCCTGCCGTTGCGCCTTCCGCCGCGTACAGCACAATCTCCGCTGAAGGCGTGGGCGATGGCGATGGCGTTGGTGTTGGCGTCGGAGTCGGAGTTGGCGTCGGAGTCGGAGTTGGCGTCGGTGTCGGGTTTGGCCCACCACTCTTGCCGAGGATCGTAGTATCGTCTCGCAACGCTCCGGGCGCCGTCGTCAGAAATGCGACTGGTGATAGCACGACCTGATCCAGTGACAACCCGTCTTCACGCGGCTGAATGCGCAACGTGTGTGTACCGCTCGTCGCGAAGTAGACCAACGGTCCCAGAACTCCCACGCCCCAGCCATTGTCCTGCCAGCCCCAACCACTCAACCCGCAAGCAAAACAATCCTCCAGGTTGATCACTTCCGCACTCGTACTTCCGATCCGGCTCTTCGCTAGTCCCTGCTCATCAACACTGTCATCAAACTGCACAAAGATCGAATCGTTGAAAGGATCGTCATCCTGCGCCTTGCCCCGGATCCACAACCGGTAAGCAGTGCCCACCTGCGCCGTAAACTGCAATTCCACGTAGCTGCCCGGATTCGCCAATGCATTGCTCAGTTTCCCCGCGCCAGCGTCCGGGTTATGCAAGCGCGAACCGCCCGCGGCCGTCGCATCACTCACCACCACATAATTTCCTACCCGCGTTCCTTCCGCTGCGTAGAGCACCACCTCCTGCGTTTGTGCAAGCCGGTAATTCGCGACAAACGTTCCACCACCGTTCACCGTACGAGTTGCGGCACCGCCGTCAGACCACGACTCAAACTCATACCATTGACCATCCAACTGCTGCGGAGACACGGCACTCAGCGTCCGATTCACGCCCGCCACGGTCGACACATTGAGCGGCGTATCCTGCGGTTGATCGTCCAATTTGATCTTCAATCCCGAAGGGTTGGTATCGAGACTAATCGTCTCGACTATCGGGGTAACATCGCGAAACGAAGTATGCGTTAAGCCACTCGAATCCTTCACCGTGAGGTAAATGCGATACCACACATCTGTCGCCGTCTCACCCGTGGTTGGAATCGTAAACTGCCCCGCAGTCGTTCCGGAGAATGCAGGGATAAACGGATGTGTGTGCGTGTTGTGATGGAAATCGACCTGCCAGGTGAAAGCGCTTGCCGGCAGACCGCCATCGTCAGGGTCAGTGCCTGTTCCGGAATACTGAATGACATCACCGCCTCGGTAATTCGTGCCGGTTGATGGAAGCATTATTGTTCCCACCGGTGGGTTACCCGGAATGACTGTCAGTGTAGCGGGTTGACTTGAAACACTGCCGAATTGGTTTGCAACCACGCAGACGAAGCTGGCTCCATTGTCACCAGATTGTGCAGACGCAATGTTGAGTGTGGGCGAATTCTGGCCACTAAGATCTACGCCGTCGCGTTGCCACTGATACGACAGGGGCGCCGCACCAGAAGCGGTGACTGTAAAGCTTGCCGGTTGTCCCACCGCAACTGTTACGTTCGCAGGTTGCGTAGTGATGCGCGGCACGTCCTGCTTCGTAAACTCGATCTTGAAGACAGCTCCATCCGTATTCGAATCAAGACCGCGTTCGAGATAGTAAAGCGTGCCGTCGCTCGCGACTTTTAGATCTACGAGAAAGTAAGCAAAGGTAGCCAGAACTTCAGAAGTCAGATCACTGATCCGCAGCGATCGAATCCACCCGCCACAAAAATCAGCATACAAATATGAGCCGCTATACTTCGATGGAAACTGCAAGGTTGCAGGTTCGTAGAAAACACCTGCGGTGATTGCACAACCCAGCCTGTCGTCATCGAAACCGTGCGGATACACGAAGAACGGAGTCTGAAACCGTGGATCAGACGTAGGACCTTCGGTGTCAGGCCATCCGTAGTTTCCACCGGCTATTCCTCGATTGATCTCTTCCCACGTCTGCTCGCCGACGTCATTGATCAACATCCGCACGCCATCAGCTTTGGCGAAGGCAAAGCTATACGGATTTCGCAAACCGAGCGCCCAGATCGCCCGGTTGTTTCCTGTCGTACTTTGAAAGAAAGGATTGTCCGCGGGAATCGAGCCGTCGCTATTGATGCGCAATATTTTTCCGAACAGGTTTGAGAGAGACTGTGAATTGGCGCCGTTTTTATCGTCGCCGACAGCGACATATAACTTGCCATCTGGTCCAAAACGCAGGTCGCCACCTTGATGCCAGCCCAGTTCACCTGTTAGCTGATCAAGCTCAAAGATCACCACCTCGCTCGCCGGATCCGCACTCGCACCAGCGGTAAACCGGCTGACGCGGTTGTGAACAAACGGAGTCTTTGCCGTGTAATAGACGTAGAAGAAGTGGTTGATCGCAAAAGCCGGGTCCAACGTAATGCCGAGTAAACCGCGCTCACTAAACGAGTCAGCATCGATGGTTAGAAATGGTGTTGACCGGAGCACACCGTTTTCAATAACTCGTATCTTGCCGTCCTGCTGACAAACGAGTATTCGACCATCGGGCAGTAACTCCATGCGAGTTACGCTCGTCATTCCCGTGGCGACTTGCGTCACGGCGAACCCTTCGGGAACCTCAGCGGCTGCACCAGGCCTTTCAACCAGCAGAAAGACTGCCAGCACACAAAGAAACACAGAAAACAGAAAAGTAGTCTTTCCAGTTATTTTGAACTTCAGGGTTCTGATCATTTTGTGCTTTTTGTGCCCTTTTGTGGCAACCGCCGGTCAGCCCAACGTTTGCGAAAGAACCCCCAGAAGAAGCTCAGCTCAACTTCATGCTGAAACTCCATCTCAGGCTCGTTCTTCAAACGATATTTCATCCAAAGATAAACATCCGATAGCGCGCGTCGATAGACATGAGCGGGAACATCGAGCACGCGCATTTTAGAGGCCTCGAAATCGTCCGCTCGCATCACCGCATAAAAGTAACCATGGCCACGATACCAGCGGCGGTGATAATCCTTCGTCAGACGTTCGGGAAGGACGTGAGCATGGACCACCAGCTCAGGCAGATACATCAGTTTCTTTTTAGCGTCGCTCAGACGAAACTGAAACTCGTGGTCCTCCATCGAGCCAATGCTGTTCTTAACACGCTGCAACTGAGGTTGAAACAACCCCACGTCGGCAAAGACTGAAGCACGCACAGCCATATTCGCGGCGACGAGTCCCGGACCATTTCGCACGTTCAACTCGATCGGCTTGTCACCTAGATCCAAAAGCGCGAGGGGCGTCCAATGTTTCGCAGTTAACCAGACGGGAAACTCTGTTGTTGGAGGCGGTAGGACTTTGCCACCGATGCAATCAGCGTGTGGAAACTTATTGAAGCCTTCACGTACGGATGCGATCCAATTCGGCGCGGGTCTGATGTCGTCGTCGGTGAACGCGATCAGGCGTCCGCGCGCCATGGTGATCCCTCGATTGCGTGCGTGAGAGACGCCTTGTGTTCGTTCGAAACAATAGACGAGGTTTTTGCAATCGAGTGTGTCGCGCAGGTTCTCGACCATGTTGCGCGTGTCGTCGGTGGAGTTGTTATCGACGACGATCACTTCGTAATCGACGCCGCCGCTGTCCTGAGTCAACAAGCTCTCAAGCGCGCCACGCAAAACGTCGCAGCGGTTATACGTGCCGATCACTACAGAAACTTCAGGCTCTTTTGCCGCACTCGTCATCCTGTAAATCCTGGAATCCTGTCTAAATTGTTTCTATGAGTTTTTCGCGCGAAGCATCAGCGAACGTCTTCGGCGCGGGAGAGTGCCGGCAGATATATGGCATATAAAATGTGTCGCGCAGATGACGATCGTAATCTATTCGAACCGCGAGACAGCGTTTGCGCCAATCAATGTCGATGCCGAAGGGCGCCTGGCGATTTCTAATGCCGGTGTCGATGAAATAAACGCCCGGTCCAAGACCCACGGAAGAGCAGTCAAAAACAATCGTGCCCTCGCCCGGCTGAAGATCTATCCGGCCAGGCAGCGTTTCACTGCTAAAGAACGAACACAGACGCCCCTCCTGCGAATAGAACTGCACTTCAAAGATCACGTCAACCAGCGGCTTGTACACTTCGTATTTCAGGACCGCCTTCATCGGCATTCCCGTTTCGAACGACAGGCATTCCTGGTCCTCGTCGTTGTAAAAACTCAACGACGTCACCACAGCTTCACGTGACGCCTCCTGAACTCCGGCGGCACGGGCCTGCGCGTGAAGGTTGCGCGATGAACTCTCATACAACGCTATCGTTTCCTGCGGGTCGCCATCAGCCTCAATCTGACCGCTCTTAAGCAGGATCACACGATCGCATAACTTCTGGACCGCTCTCAGATCATGCGAAATGAACACGATGGTCGTGCCGTTCTTTTTCAGCTCCGTAATCCGTTGAATACACTTCTGCTGAAACGCCGCATCGCCGACGGCGAGCACTTCATCAAGCAGCAGAATGTCGGGATCCAAATGCGCAGCGATCGAGAATCCCAAACGCACGTACATGCCCGACGAGTAACGCTTCACGGGGGTATCGATGAATTGCCGGAGCTCTGCGAACTCTACGATGCTGTCCAGCTTTTTAGTGATCTCCCGCCGCAACATGCCGAGGATTGAACCGTTGAGATAAATATTCTCGCGCCCGGTAAGCTCTGGATGAAACCCGGAGCCGACTTCAATCAACGCCGAAAGCCGCCCGTTGATCATGATCTCACCCGCACTCGGCGTGGTGATTCGGGATAGCAATTTGAGGATCGTGCTTTTGCCGGCGCCGTTATGACCGATGATGCCGAGCGCTTCCGCTCTTTGCACGCTAAAACTTATATCTTTGAGTGCCCAGAAATCTTCTTTCCGTTTACGCAGCGACAGGAGCTTCCGAATAAATGACGCGTTCGTATCCACCTCGCGGCGAATCCGATACTTCTTCGAAACTTTTTTTAACTCGAGATCGATCACCTAAATAATGTCCGCCATCGTCGCTTCGACACGTTTGAAATAGAGGTACGCCAGCGGGAGGAGGATAGCCGCTATGATTGCTGAGATTGCCAGTGAATAATGATCGGGCGCAACTCCCTGCAACACAACCCGCCTGAAGTTTTCAATGACGCCCACGGTCGGATTGAGAGCGTAAAGGCCTCGATAACGTTGCGGCACTGCACTCAATGGATAAACGACCGGAGTTGCAAACATCCAGATCTGCAACAAGAGCGGCATGGCTACTCCGATATCACGAAATCGGACCTGCACTGCGGAGAGAAACAACGAAAAGGCTGTCGCAAGTGCCGCGAGGAGGAGAAATATCGGAATTGCGTAGAGCGCGTAGATCGTCAGGCCCACTCCATAGTAAAAAAACAGCGCGATCAAAAAGGAAGAAGCGATGACGAAATCGAATACCGCCGCGCTGACGTAGGTCAGAGGCAAAATTTCTCTCGCGAAATAGACCTTTGTTACTAGTTGGGTATGACTAACCAGGCCCGTGGTGGCGTTTGTGAGCGAGCTTGAAAAAAACGTCCACGGCAGCAGTGCAGCGTAAGCAAAAACGGCATACGGAACGCCCTCACTCGGCACTTTCGCGATCACTGAAAAGATCACCGTGTAGATCAGCATCAGCGATAGCGGTTGCAGAATCGCCCAGGCTAACCCCAGCACCGACTGTTTGTAACGTACCTTTATGCGATGGACGGTAAGCGTGTAGAAGAGATCGCGGTACTGCCACAGCCCTCGCAACTCTCGAAACAGATCAACCGGAGAGAATGAGACCGGACGGATGATTCTGATCGGGCGCGCACCTTCATAAAGCATGGGTAATTATTAAATATTCAACCACGGATGACACGGATTGGAAGAGCGATAAAGACGGATAAAAAAGATTGTCTTTATCCGTCTTCCATCCGTGTCATCCGTGGTTCAATTGACTCACTTTTTTCGCTTCCTCGAGATAGTAAATACGCCGCAGTGCGATCGCATAGGCCACGAGGTAGTAGACGTACCACTGATAAGCAACGGCGGCGAAGAAACTGGCCACCATGAACCCCACTAAGCTTGCCTGTAAACCAATCGAAAGGTAATAAAATCGCGAATTCTCATTTCGCTCAAACAGTTGCCGCTCAATCATCCGCAGTTTTCTCAGCGGATGCACAAGAAAGATTATGTAGCAGACCATCGCCGCGATGCCCGTCTCGGCGGCGACTTGCGTGTAGGCGTTGTGCGTGCCCAATTCCTGGAACGACTTGTGGTGAAAATTTCCCAGTCCCACGCCAAAGATCGGATACCTAAGGGCGACGAGTACGGACCTCTTCAATACCTGAGTACGTTGACTTGATGACCCGGTGATGTCCGATGCGGAGTCGAAAATCGTCGCGAGGCGTCCGGAATAACTTCCGGGTGCAACAACGATAAAGAAGATAATCCCCAGCACCAGTGCAGCGAGCGCGGTACTCTTATTGCGCCGCCCCAACTTGCGTACCAGCACCAGCGTCACCGCGATTAATCCGATAAAACCACCGCGCGAAAAGGTGATAATCACCGCTGAAATCATCAGCAAAGCGATTCCAAAAAACACGACCTTCCGGAGCGGGTTTTTCTTCTCGAGCGCCAGCGCGATGGAGATCGGTATCATCGTTACGAGATGAAGGGCCAGATCATTTGAGTTATCGAACAGGTTCTTGATGGAGCCGGCGACGCGTTGAGTATTCTGCTCAGCCGCGCCGAGTTTGAAAATGCCCGCCTGGTAATCCTTGATCACGTTCACACTGAGATAGATGCTGACCGCCAACACCAGCCAGAACAGCATCTTCACGCGCAACTCAGTGCGCAACACGTTTACCAGAACGAGAAATATTAAGATCGTCTTGATTGCTAGATCGACAAATTCGCTCCAGGCCTCGGATGGATCGATCGCGAACGGAATCGACAAGAGCGCGGCGAGCCCCATGAGAAGGACCATGTTCACTTCTCTCGGACGCGAGGTCAGATTGCCTTCAAGCACCATCTGACTCACGAAGTAAATCGCCAGCGTGATGATCCCGGTGTAAAACGCCATCGTCTTGAACGACGAGAGGGCGGGAATCATCTCGTACGGCCGGAAGTAAAGGATGACGCTGAAAAGAAACAAAAAGGCGAAGGTAAGACTATGCCCTCGCTTGTCCTGCCATTGCCCGGCTTCCAGCGCCATAAAGCTCGGCGAGCCATCGGCGTTGGTCAACGGCGGCGCTGAATCCTGCGCAGGCTGGTCCAGTACCGGTTCCTTGAAAATAGGTTTGCGGACGGGTTCGCCTTCACCCGGACGCGGGCGTTTGGAGGGAAACACTCCTTCATAATCGAGAACTTCAGGCGTATGTCGCATGTAACAAATTCAACGAACCGCGTTGTGATTTCCCCTGTGCCATCTCTGTGTCCTCTGTGTCTCTGTGGTGACTTGTGCTTATCTGCAACCACAGAGACACAGAGAACACAGAGGCTGCACAGAGATTACACGTAACCAATCACGCAATGAAGTTTTCCAACTCTATGAACCTCGTGGCGCTTGAAACCCGCCTGGTCCATGAGTTCTTTTATTCTCGATTTCGTGTAAAAGTAGACGTCACAACCGCGAGCGTTCAGTCTTACTTTTCGGACCGGCGCACGCCAGGTCCAATACCTGGGAAACGCCATAATCGCTTTGTCCGTGCTCAACTCTCTCATCTTAGTCAGCACCGGCAGGGGGTCGCTGATGTAATCAAAAAGTCCGATACCAAAACTGACGTCAAACTTCGACTTGCCTTCATAAGCAAGCAGATCGGTCTGCTCGAAGAAGCAACGATCGTCGAGGTTCTCTTTCGCGGCTGCGTCCTTGCACAACCCGATCATCACTTCAGCGATGTCGATACCCACAACTTTTTTCGCGCCTTTGCGCGCGAGCTCGAGGCTGTAGAGGCCGTTGCCGCAACCCACGTCGAGAAACGTCCTGTCCTGAATGGGCTCGCAATGCTTGATCGTAAAGACATAGCGGTCGTACATGTCTTTGCGAAAGATGCTGTCGAGCATGTTTGACAGCTTGGATTTACGATGGGAGTAAATTCGGCTAAACGCGTCAGCCTCGTTATTCCAATATTCTCTCTGAGCTACTATCTCTTCATTCATCACAGTCCTAGTACCTCTCTGATAGTCGTAAACTCAAAATCCTTTAACAACTTCGCAAACCGCTTCTCTGTTTGATCCAGGTTCCGGTAGTGGCGAATCTTTTGCGAAAGCGACAAGTCTTTTATTCGCGGCTGACCGGGATCGACTTCCCATGGGTGCAGGTAGAACACCGTCGGACGTCCGATGTTGTTTACTTTCCGGAGACAGTACTTCGTGTAAGCGTACGGAAACAGACGAAAGTAACCACCGCCTCCAAACGGAAAGCGCCTGCCGAACATCTCCATCACACTCATCGGAAACTCATACAAACCATCGGTAATCTTGTAGGGAATCAACGGAGAGTTCGGAACGCCGTAGTCCGGATGAAAGCCAATCGGAAATACCGACGAATCGTATTTGAAATTGTATTTCTCGAGAATGGGCAGCGCCCACGGTTTTGTCTTTTCTACTACAGTGAAAGAAGGAGCGCGAAATCCGATCGGGCGCGATTTCACGCCACAGTCTTCAATCGCCTTAAGTGCTTTCGCGAGATCTTCTTCGAATTCCTGCGGAGAGATTTCAGTCAGCAGCAGGTGGTTGTAACCATGGACCGCGATCTCGTGGCCCTGCGCTTCAACTTTTCGAATCAGGTCAGGCAGACGTTCCGCAACCCAGCCAAGCACAAAAAACGTCGCGCGAGTTTGATGCTGATCGAAAAGCGTCAAAAGACGTTC
>JAICGZ010000228.1 GCA_025922875.1 Pyrinomonadaceae bacterium | reverse complement strand
TGAAAACTCCAATCCAAATGCGTGGATGGCGGAGAAGATGTTTGGCCACGCGACCTCAGGGATGTTTGGTTACTCACACTTGACCGGTGGATTCGCCGGGGGCCAGGCGGAATACGCGCGCGTGCCATTCGCCGATGTTGGTCCGATCAAAGTGCCGGACCACTTGCCGGATGAACAAGTGCTGTTTCTCTCTGACATCTTCCCGACCGGGTACATGGGCGCCGAGATGTGCGACATTAAACCAGGCGACACGATCGCCATCTGGGGTTGCGGACCTGTCGGACAGTTTTCAATCCGCAGTGCTTTCCTGCTTGGCGCAGAGAGAGTGATTGCGATCGATCAGGTTCCCGAGCGTTTGAAAATGGCCGAGGACGGCGGCGCGGAAACCATCAACTACGAAGAGCAGAATGTTTATGAAACGCTAATGGACATGACTGGCGGGCGCGGACCTGATGCTTGCATCGACGACGTCGGCATGGAAGCGCATGGTCCGGCAGCGATTTTCGCGTATGACCGCGTGAAGCAGGCGATGATGTCGCAGACGGATCGACCACACGCGTTACGTGAGGCGATCATGTGCTGCCGGAATGGTGGAACGATCTCGATAATGGGTGGCTATGGCGGATTCATCGACAAGTTTCCGATCGGATCGATAATGAACCGTTCGCTTACGATCAAGACCGGGCAGGCGCACGTGCAACGTTACATGCGGCCGTTGTTGCAGATGATCGAGAATGGCGATATCGATCCAAGCTTCGTGATTACTCACACCATGAGTCTCGAAGATGCGCCTCGTGGCTACGACATGTTCAAGAACAAGAAGGACAACTGCATCAAGGTTGTCCTCAAGACCAATGGATATGGAAACGGGCACGGCGCGGCGGCGAAGGACGACAGCTACCACGTGATCCACTAAGAGAACAGTCACGAAGCACAAACAGCACAGATGACTTCATAAATCATCTGTGCTGTTTTGTGCCTTTTTGTGACTATGGTCCGAACCTTCCTCTGTACTCGTCAGAGAAAAGGAAGCCAAAGATCATGTGTCTTGAATTGCTCGGATCGGCAGTCAAGGTGTTCACCCAGTTCGTATAGCCGATGGTGTCAGGATCGCGTCGCAAGTAACCGAAATACTGCATCGCTACAAATGCTCTGATGAAGAACTGGTCTTCTACTGCTTTGCTCTCGACTATCTCGCGCAGCACTTGCCCGCGCGTCTTCTGATTGGCATCGAGCGCGGCTATCAGTTCAGCTTTGTTCGTGAGTGTGATTTCCGCATTTTGCTCGAGCGCATCGACATACGCGGAATTCGTCAAACCGTTATAACGGTTGGTGAATTCAACGCGCTGCACAAAAGCGTCAGTGAAAGCGGCTTTACTCAGAAGCTCTGATTCCGGCGATTGCGCGCCTCCCACTTGCGCCATCGCCAGCACGAACTCGAGGTAAAGCGGCCTGCGATCAAATCCTACTTCGTAGAAACGGTATGCCCAGTAACCACGACCGCGAAATTCGTCGGACAGGAAGAAGCCAGATGAGACGTGCACCCTATCACACGTAGGATTAAGGTTTTCGCCAAAGCCACCGTTCGGACACCCGTCAAGAGTAGCTACCCAATTAGCCAACCCGATTGAATCCGGCAAGCGGCCCAGGAAATCGATGTACTGTTGCGTCACGAAAGGTTCAATCCCATCAATCGGGTTTTGTGTGGCCGGATTCACATCGTTATCCGTGATCGTAACAGTAGCCGTTAAAGGCGAACTCATTTGAGCGCCCACCTGATCCGATAAAGTAATGGTGAACGTTTCATTACCCTCGACGTGAACGTCGTTGACGATCGGAATTACAACTGTTTTGCTTGCTTCGCCTGCGGCAAAGCGAAGCGTGCCGGCGGTTGTGCCGTAGTCGCATCTTTCGGCAGCCTTGCCGTTCACAACGTTACACGCAACCAGTCCGGCTGTGTCGGTTGTGATGAAGTTAACGGTAGCGGGACTGATAACGTCGCCTGTTCGTGTAATGACGATTCCCGCAGACCCGCTCTCCTCATTTACTGAAGGCGCTGCAACCGAGAACTGCAAAGTGTTGCGCCGCGTGCCTGTGAAAAGAAGATTCTGATCCACCGTCAGTGAGGGTATCTCAATCCGGGCAAACGGATTCGGAGCGTTTACTGCCGGTTCGAAGATGAAGAACTGGTGTGGACCAACAGCGACTGAGTAAGAATTGTTCGACTTTCTTTCCCCGAAGCTAAAGTTTCCGTTCGTATCAGTGAAGGTAGACGCTGCTGCGCTGATGCCTTGAGCGAGGTTTACCTGAATTCCGGGGATACCCTGCCCGGTAACAGTTTCAATCACACGTCCTGATATCACATTAGCGGGCTGTTTTGTTCCAACAAAATCGACGACTTTGCTTTCGGTCAGATCGGAAATTACGTGCGACTGCGGGACGAAACTATAAGCTGTGAACGGATCGGGAGAGATGAAATAGGTGCGGTGTCGTTGTACGTTCGGGAAAGAATAGAAACCGTTTGCATCCGTGAACGTGCTGCCTTCAGGGAAACCTCCTGACGACTGAATTCTGATTCCGGGTATTGGGTTGCCGTTGTTGTCTTTGACATGACCGGTGATGCTGGCCGGCACGAACGTACCAACGAAGTCCAAGCCTGTGATGTTGGCATTTGTGATCGTGACGGTGCGGCTCGGCGGATTGAAGCTGTGAAAGACGCTGATCGGAGTCAGCGTGTATTCGCCTGCCGGAAGGTTCACGAATTCGTAGTTTCCGGCAGAGTCATTTGAGATCAGGGCGTCGACTGGTCCATCGAGACTTACCTGCGCAATTATCGATGGAGTATCAGCAGTGATTTTTCCGGAAAGGGAGAACGTCGGCGCGGGAGTGGGTGTTGGTGTTGGATTCGGATTAGCCACCTTTCGCCAGCTCGGTGAGAATTCAGAAAAGTTCTGATGGTTATTAAACGTCAAGTACTTGAAATCAGTGTTATCAAGATTGACTGTGGCGATCTCGTTCGACTCTACCAGCGCCACAGAAAGACCGTCGGGCGACCAGACTGGTGCGCCGGCCCTGAAATTGAATAGCTTTCGGAGATTCGATCCGTCGGCGTTCATTACATGGACGCTGCTGAAGTTATTTGTGAATCGTGTAAAGAGGATTCTGGTTCCGTCGGGTGACCAGCGGGGACCCACATCGGTAGTTGGTCCATCAAGCGTCTGCTGAATGGTTGTTAGTTGTGTCTGTCCTGTGCCGTCCGCGTTCATCACGAAGATTTCACGTTCAGTTGAGAACACGAACTTCTTTCCATCAGGAGACCAATCGACTGAGGATAGGAAGGTGGGACTCCCAGGCAAGCGATACGAGCCGCTCCCGTCAGTGTGCGCGATATGTATAGTCCGTGTATCGTCAGGATTGTTTGGGGTGATGCCGATGTATGCGATTTGAGAGGCATTGGGCGACCACGTAACGTTACGATTAGAAATCCACGCATCAGTCACAAGCTTCCTCAGGCCGGTGCCGTTCTCGTTGATGATGCTGATCTCAGAAGCCAATGGACTGCCGCTAAAATTCAGCACTTGAAAAGCCAGCTTTGTGCCGTCAGGAGACCACTCTGGTGTCGTTGCATTGGAAGGAATACCCGGAAACAACTTTTCGTCAGTTCCGTCCGGGTTCACCGTATAGATACCGTCTGGCTGGGGATTCGATGAGAAGCTCCGATCACTTTCAAACGCGATGACGCCGTTGGATGATTGAAATGATGTGGAAGCAACGACGCCGATTTCCACCGGGTTTGAATTAGCCGACATATCCGGATCCGGAACCGGCGAGCTTATTGAAGCAGTGTTGAATATGACAGCCCCGACACTTGCACCAGTCACTTCGGCGGTTAGAAGAACCGCTTCAGAAGCGCCCACAGCAAGTTGTGGAAAGGTCACGGTCACGTTGTTGCCGCTTCCTCCGCAAACGCCATTGCCCGTCGCCGCGCACTTAGTCAGAGTTAGAGCTCCACTAAGATTGTCGGTGACCGTTACTGGCGCCGGAATACCACCCTTGTTTCTCACGATGATCGAGAAGGTCAGTGTGCTTCCGGGCGTGACAAAAGCGTGTGGACTTCTCTTTGTTATTGCTAAATCAGCGAAGTCCACGAGCGTCTCGGCTGTCGCAGTGTTATTCGCGAGCAGGGAATCGGTTTCGTTGAGCGTTACGGTAGCGGTATTGACTATCGTTCTTACTGCCGGAGGAGTGACAACTACTGTAACCGTCGCTGTTGCTCCTGGGTTCAATGTTCCCACGCCGCAGTTAATCGAAGTTGTTCCCGTACACACTCCGGCTGTTGAAGTTGCAGAGACGAGCGATGCGCCCGCCGGTATCGTATCCGTAAGCGTGACGCCGGTAGCCGCCACTTCGCCACTGTTCTTGACGGTGATTGTGTAAGTCAGGTTACTACCGAAATTCACGGGATCGGGCGAGTCGGTAATGGTTAATTCTATCTCGGGTGCAGGCTGTAACTTTGCAATGAAAACATCTGCATCGCCGGCCATGCTCGGTTGAAGAGGATTGACCGTAGGAAAGTCTACAGAAGTGGTTACACCAACGATGTAGATGTTTTGTGATGAATCGAGTGCTAAACCGAATCCACTCTCAAACTCCGAACCGCCGAGGTAAGTCGAATGGATCAAACTCGAGCCGCTCGGCGCCAGCTTGGTTACGAATGCGTCGGAGGCGAATAGATTTTTCTCCGGTTGCAACGCTCCAAACGTCGGGAAGTTGATCGAATTCGTGGTACCGGTTACATAGGCGCTGCCTGCCGCATCCACGGCAATGGCGAAACATCCATCTGTATTATCACCGCCGAGGTACGTGGAGTAGACCAGCGCAGAGCCTGCAGCATTTAGTTTGCTGACGAAACCGTCAAACGCAAATCCGTTAATCGAGGCTTGAAAGGCGTTTAGAGTCGGAAAATTCCCTGAGTTAGTAAAGCCGCCGATAAACGCATTACCGCTTGCATCCACTGCGATAGCCCAGCCGACGTCATCGCTATCACCACCCAGAAAAGTTGAATACACCAGGGCAGAGCCAGTTGGGTTGAGCTTAGTCACAAACGCATCCGAGGCGGTGGATTTGACAGCCTGCAGCGCATTTGCCATCGGAAAGTTGTCCGAACTCGTCAAGCCGGTGACGTAAGCATTGCCGGACGCGTCCGCCGCGATGCCATTTGCCTGGTCTGACGCAGCACCGCCCAGGTAGGTTGAGTAAATCTGTGAGACTCCTCCGGGGCTCAACTTAGTGACGAACGCGTCAATCGGGGTTGAAGTTCCTATGTAAAGAGTTGAAGGCTGGGTTGGATTGACTAACAAATAGTTGACGCCTGGGTTCGGAAGTCCCGTATCGCTGAGGTGCCAGGTGACGCCGCCATCGGTGGTTTTATGTGGTCCAAGAGGTGTCACAACATAGATTATCGAGGTATTTGTAGGATCAAAATCGATGAGAAACGCGAAGGCTAAAGTTAAGTCACCATTTATGCTGGTCCAGTTGTTGGCGCCGTCCGCACTTTTAAAAATTCCGGAGCTCGATCCTGCATAGAGCAGGTTATTTGTCTTATCGAAGACAACCGTATTGGTGTTGGCGTTGAATAGAAGTCCGTTATTCGCCGGTGTCCAACTTTCGCCAGAATTTGTGCTCTTAAAAATTCCCCCGCTGGTGGCGGCGAAAAGTGTACCCGGTATGTTTGGATTGATAGCTACATTATTGACGAACCCGGCGTTGAAGTTGACGAATTTTTCACTCCAGTTTGCGCCGCCATTAATAGATTTGAAAACTGAACTGCTAAACGTTGTGGCGTAGAGAGTGGTCGGAGTAACGGGATCCACAAGTATTGTGCGGACAAATGTATGAAGCCCGGTATTGATGGCTGTAAAGGCGGCGCCGCCATCAACGCTCTTGAAAGCTCCATCAATAGTCGCTGCGTAAATAATGTTGGTATTCGCCGGATCGATCGCAACTTTGTTAACAAAGAGTTCGGCTGAGCCAGGCAGTACAGCCCAGTTCGCTCCACCGTCAGTTGTTTTGAATATTCCGGCTTCGGTTGCAGCATAGAGTATTGATGAACTGCCCGGTTGAAAGGCGAGATCACTTACGCCCGCAGCCAGCACACCAGAGTCGCTTGGCGCCCAATTCGCAGCCCCGTCAATGCTCTTAAATATCGAATTGCCGGCACGATTTGCCTGCAGAGGATTGCTCGTCGGGAAGTCAGGCGACACGGTGAAGCCTGTTACATAAGCATTGCCCCCACTATCAACTGCAATCGAATTTGCACCGTCAGCACTGTGACCGCCGAGATATGTCGAGTAAACAAGACCAGAACCGGAACTATTCAGCTCGCCGATGAAGGCATCAAAAAAACCGGTCAAGGTCGGATGCAATGCGTTGACCGCTGGAAAGTTGGTCGAGTTCGTGTAACCCGTTATGTAAGCGTTCCCGGCAGTATCAACCGCTATGCTCGTGCCGATGTCGAGAGCGCTTCCACCGAGGTACGTCGAATAGATCAGTGCCGAGCCGGTGGCGTTTAGCTTTGTTACGAAGACGTCTGCTAGACCACCATTTGCCGCCTGTAACGGCGAGCCAGTGGGAAAGTTAACCGAATCCGTTTCACCCGTGATGTAAGCGTTGCCTGCTGAGTCGACGGCGATACCATTGGCTTGATCCTGGCTCGTTCCTCCGAGGTAGGTTGAGTAAACCAACACCGGATCGATCACCAATTGTCGCGTCTTGTCGTAGTTGCCGACCTGAAAGGCCACCTCGCCGCGTGGTCTGAGCAAGTACCTGACGGACACTTCTCGTCTCTGGTTATCGATCTCCTGATAGGCAATGGGTCGCTGCAAGGTAATCTTGCCCGCGCCGGATTTGAGTATCAGATCGCCACGACGATTCAGTCTCGGCTTGCCTGCGCCCTCAAACGCGAATCGTATCTGCTTAAAACTCGCACGAGGTTCGATCACGAAGTCGTACTCGAGCTGTCGCTGGTTTCCGTAATAGATCAGATCTACGCCCCTGTAGACCTGCTGGTAACGAACTCGCGCGTAAGTTGGAATATTCGTGCGCCACTCGTCTGATTTATTGCCGATGAGATAATTCACCTTGCCTGGCAATTGATCGACGCCGGTAACTTTTGGCGACGTTGATGCGCCTTGAAGACGCATTCGCATCTGAGATCCACTGAGCGAGAAGACTGCTTCGCTGCCGGTGAGAAAGAGACCATAACCCTGACCGCGAGCAAGAAACTTAACGCGCGCGTCGGTTTGACCCTGATTCAGTTCGAAGTTTAGGGGCAAACGGCCATACGCGTCCGGCGGCAACGGCGCTGGAGCTTCCGAGGTTGAAGGGACGGGCGCTGGTGTCGAAACGCCATTTGACCGTGGGGCAAAAATGGCCGCAAAGATGAGTGCCAGCGGGATGAACAGGCACATTGATTTCGCGGAGTTTTTGTATGTATGGGGGTACATATCTTTTTCTTTCGGTCGAACCAGTTAAATCGAGAAGAGGCTGGGCAGCGGATGATGGAACTATAGGACCGGGTGGGAATATAGAACACTTTAGGGTGAGATTGAAAGGTTTAGCCGCGGATCTTCGCGGATGAACGCGGATTACAGCAGCGTTTATCCGCGAAAATCCGCGGCTAATTTAATTTGGAGGCGCTTTTTAGTGTGATCGATCAGACCCCTGGGTCTTCACGATCTTGTTGTAGACACCGAACAGCAGCAATGGTGCCACCCAATCGCCAACGAAAAGACTGGCGTCTTTCTTTCCCATCAATCGAAGCGTTGCTGACGTTGCTATCGATCCCATAGCCGCCCATAGAAATACGTCTGATGGAAGCTTTGCTGTCTGCTGTTCAATCGTCCGCGCGACCATACCTTCTGAATGTTGTTGAGCCTGACTCATGCTGCCGCCCTGACCTCGGGTCATTTGGCTTTCACCCTGACCCTGGTTCGACATGCCTGTGCCGTAACCGGTTTGCCCTATTGTTGAACTCATTGTTTCCCTCTCCTTGTTCTCATTGTATTAAGACTATTGATCTTCACACTTGCGCGCTGTCCAACACCGATTCCTGCAGCCATGTGCGAACGTTTATCAGGTGCTCTTCCTCGTTAGCGAGTGCCGATTCAAACTCTGCTTTCAATTCCATCGTGCCCGAGATTGTCCGCGAGTTGAATCAACAGTCGCCAGCCATCGTTGTCGGTCAGCTCAGCAGTCAGCAACGCTTGCAGACACTGTGCCATCGAGCTTCGAGGGTCAGTCAATACCTGCATAATTCCCATTGACGTGACGCCTGCTACATCAGCGCATGGACTCTGCACGGTTGGATCGCCACCAAGCTCGGTGATTGTTCTGTTGATCAGAAGAAAGTGTTCCAATTCTTCACGACCAATGTGTTCGATCTGTTCGAGTGTTGGGCCGGGTGTCATTTCGCCAAGCGTCTCACATCTGTTCAGCAGCGCCTCGTACAGACGCGTTCCCATACGCTCGAACGCCAGGCGTTCGCTCAATTTGTCTAAGAAGACGGCCATGCCTGCTTCGTCTTCGCCGGCGCCGGCTTCTTCGGAGGCCGGCATCATCAGCATCGAGCCGATTGGAAAACCCTCCGCGATGTATTCGCCACGGTACTCTGCAATGTCTTCTACTCCACCCTCGGAACTCGGAACCGCGCTACTCGATCCTTCGATCAACTCCTCGGCGAGTGCGGGCGACGTTTGCATGCCCGTGCGATTACCGGTCATGGCTTGTTTTGCTCCAGTGCTTTTCATGCTGATGCTCCTTTGCAAATGCGCTCTTGTTTTCAGCCAGCTTGGTTCCGGGTGTCCAGGTATAACCGGCGGCGACGATCTCCGATGGTGAACCTTCTGAGTTCATCACATCGCCTCGTGCAGCAGCCACTTCTCCAGCGGCGACTCGTTCGGATCGAAAATCATCTTCTGGCGCGCGATGCTCCACCATCGTCGGACGTCCGGGTGAAGAACAGTGAATTTAATCGTATGAGGTTGGGAAACTTTTCGTGATGTTTTGAAACGAATGCGGTAAATTCTGAATCCTGTGATCCTGTCTCGTTCGAACATCGTTGGACAGGATGGACAGGATTTTTCAGGATTGCACGTTGCGTCGGCAGTCTATGCTCTCAGGCCTGATATCAGGACGTTCTTCCAAAGCGCGAAAATATAGGAGCAATTATGGAACTCGGAGCTTTCTCCGTTAGCCTCGCTGTTAAGGACATCGAAGCGTCGAAGCGGTTTTATGAAAAACTTGGGTTTACGGTTTTCATGGGAGACCAGTCGCAGAACTGGCTGATTATGAAAAACGGCGAACATGTGATCGGATTGTTTCAAGGCATGTTCGATAAGAACATTCTGACCTTTAACCCCGGTTGGAACAGCAATGCGCAACCGTTAAAAGAATTCACCGACATTCGAGAGTTACAGCGCCGGCTCAAAAACAGTGGCGTAAACATGCTTACAGAAGCAGATGAAAACTCCACTGGCCCTGCGAGCTTTATCATTTCTGATCCCGATGGAAATACGATTCTCGTAGATCAGCACGTTTAGGTGTTTTGGGTCTTTACCTCAAAAGTCGTCGATGGACCTTCGGCGTAAGTTAACGAACGATTCATTCGTATGGAGGATGCAGCGTTTGATTCAGTAGCCTATGCCCGACAAACCAATTGCTCTGGATGCTTATGAAGCTCTTGCCGAAGCTTTTGCCTCAGTTGTCGATACAAAGCCACACAACGCGTTTTACGAACGCCCGGCGACTTTGTCTCTGTTACCGAACGTCGAGGGTAAGAGAGTTCTTGATGCCGGTTGTGGCCCCGGCGTCTATTCAGAATGGTTAATCAAACGTGGCGCCGATGTATTTTCTGTTGATGCCAGCGCCAGGATGATTGAACTGGCGAAGCGAAGACTGAATAGGACAACAGGAATCCGGCAAGCAGATCTGTGCCAGCCTCTTACCTTCCTGGATAACTCGTCTTTCGACGTGGTGCTGAGTCCTCTCGTTATGAATTACATAGAGGATTGGAGCAATACATTCGCCGAGTTCCACCGGGTCTTGCGTCCCGAGGGCTACTTCGTATTTTCAGTCTCTCACCCATTCTTTGATTACACCTATTTCAAGTCAGACAACTATTTCAAAACAGAGTTGGTTGGAAGTGAATGGCGAGGATTCGAGCCAGTTCGGGTTTACATGCCGAGTTTCCGTCGTTCACTCGAGTCGACAATCAATCCTGTTATGGAGGCAGGTTTCCGCCTCGAAAGGATTCTTGAACCGAAGCCGACGCAGGAGTTCAAAGAAGCAGATCCGAAGGGTTACGAGGAAGTATCTCGGCAGCCATTTTTCCTATGTATCAGGGCTAGAAAGTAAACCCCACTGATCGGAGAGACGAAAGTGCGAGGGCAGGAGTAGGAATGCAAGTTTAGAGTTCAAGAGTTCAAGCTTGGACACTGCGATGCCGATCCACTTAGACAGCTTTTCAGGGAACTGAAAAAATCCCAGCCCGCTCGGATCCGTCTGGTTAACGGGATCGTTCATGCAATAGGCATAAAGATTGAGACTCTGCGGATTCGTTAAGCTGACAACACTCATACCGGCAGCAGAAGATCAGTGATACCCGCATGACTGGTTGAAGCTGGTGAGATCAGCGGGTGGATTGATTTCTTTGGTTCAGAGAAAGGACGCGGTCGACTGGAACAAGACCACAATTCACGTTGCGCTGAATCCATTTCTAAAAGGCTCAGGGGCGATTTGCAGCTTCCAAATAGCCGCGTGATACACTCACTGCGTCACACTTTTCGA
>JAICGZ010000227.1 GCA_025922875.1 Pyrinomonadaceae bacterium | reverse complement strand
TCGCCTCACGCTTTGCGGTCGCGGCCGGCTGTGGCCGCAGTTTTTGAGCCTGGTCGAACGCTCGTTGACCAGCAACATGCTGCTTGTCAATCGCAGTCGCCTCGCGCAGGGCCATGATCTTGATCTGATAATGGGCGGCACTGGCGGCTGCGTTTGGCGCTCTTATCTCGACGCGAAACTCGCCGGGTGTTTCGGCAACCAACAACGCCGGTTCGGGCCCGAAACGATCGTTAGGACTATCGCTGCTCGCGATCTGTGAACCATCAGGTTTGAACAAAGACACGCTGACGTCGATTCCCTGCTGGTCAACCAATGCATAGAGAAACTGTCCGGCGGCCAACTTGATGAGGTATGAATGCGATTCACCGCCTTTAAGCGCATACCGGCCCTCCGCCAATACCGGCAGTGGCTTTGGGGCGTCCTGCGCCGTTGTCGTTTGCACAGCAAACCAGGCACACAAGAGTGCGGTGCCCAGCAGCAGTACGAGTTTTATTGACGCGTTTTGCATTTCAAAAAGGCCAAATGAAGAGCGCGGGAGGGCCCATCGGCCTCTCCCGTCTCTTCTGTTAAGGAGTTCCGCTCTCGCTCACAAGGGGGTCTCAAGCAGAGGCGGATGCCGCGTCCTCCTCACAGTCATCGGCACCACTGCCCGGACCGGCTTGTCCTGTATAGGTGCCGTCTTCCTCACCCTCAGTTCTCGGCCCCGCGTTGTTCCTCCAGGTTCCCTCGAGTTCATTACGATCCGGCACCGCAAATTCACCGATCCCGACGTGCCAAACGAAACCTCTATAGGCGAAAGGCGGAAAATTAAACGGCGCCTCATGTGGGGGGTGCGTGGCCAGAACTGCAATAAGATCGTAGCTGCCGTCAGCGTTTTCCCGAATTTCGCATTTATCGAGAAAACCTCCGGTTTGTCCACCGCCCGTGTTGGCCTTAAGTTTCCAATCTCTTCGTGATGCCATTGTGTTGATCTCCTTAATGTCTGGAATGTACACAATCCCCTGTTTTTGCTGGGACCGGATCATGTACTGGGCTGATTCCGCGCTAATGCCAGTGATAACCAGGCCTCCTGCTGGGCCCTTCTATGTATTAACGCGAGAACTGTTTCGACAAATCACCACATCCGCGATGATCTGCAAGGGAAAGTTGTTCCGTGCAGGGCAGAGAGGAGACGAATTTTCCAGCCCGGAACCACTCTGACGTATTAGGTGCGCGCAATCATAAGGCCAGTCAGGCGTGGCGTCCAGAGCTTAGTGATGTTCCAGACGGATAGGGTAAATGAGCGTCTTTGACGCAGTCTTGAGCGCGGTAAACGTATCGCCTTTTTCCGGCGTCGCGGTTTCGGATAAACGTGAGCTCAAAAAACTGTCGATCGTTTTGTTTAGTTGCGCGTCGTCAATGAGACCTCTATTGCGAGGATTCGTGAACGCCTTTACACCAGCCAATTCCGGTAAGGCCTGCTCTGAAAAGATTAACCACAACTTCTCGACACCCTGTTCCTTATCAAACTTCAACCACGTCTCGTTCGGGATCTGCACTCGCTGATTAGCGGCTACGAATTCGGAGCCGTCGTTTGCGGTTGGCGACGGAAAGATCACGACGTACTCCGGCGCGTTGCCTGCGCCCGTTGGTCCTTCGTTCAGTACATAAAGATAACCGGCTTGAAGACCGCGGATACTCAACCGGATCTGATAATCGGCCTCGAAGTTGATCTCACCGGCGAGATCGAATGGAGCCTCGTACGGCTTGCCGTCCTTATACTTTTGCACGGTTATCCAATACGTGAGTCGCGGTTGGGCGGGCGGCGTCACGGATGTTGGCGGCGGCACGATCGGTGTGTTTCGTTTTCCGCGCCACACATAGATTCCAACTACCGCCGCAACTGATGCAACAATCGCAACCAGGGCAACAATCAAAGCAGCTTTAGTCTTCGAAATTCCTGCGACTGTCGATTCTGCTGTTCGTTTCGCATCTTCGATCGTCGTTATCGCCGGCGGGCCAAATACTGCCGTCGGATAAGCCGCCGAGCGCTCGATCTCCGCATCCAGCTCCAACCGCTTCTTCAAATTGCGCAGATCGATCAGCATGTCTTTCGCTGTTTGATAACGTTCGTCCGGATCCTTCGCCATCGACTTGGCAACGATGCGCTGCAACTCCTGCGGCACTTCGGGTGCACCCGCATGGGCCAGCGGCGCCGGATCCTTCTCGAGAATCTGCACGATCGTGTGCGCGCTCGTGGTCCCGCCAAACGGTTTTGTGCCCGCAATCATCTCGTAAATGATCACGCCAGTGCTCCAGATGTCGCTGCGCGCGTCAACTGCTTTCGCCTGCGTTTGTTCGGGCGACATGTAGTTGACGGTGCCCATGATCAGTCCCGGCGCAGTCTTGAACTCCGTTCTCGACTCTTCGTGCAAACCCTCTTCCCCAGACGCGGATTTCTTCTTCTCCGTAACTTTCGCCAGACCAAAATCCAGCACCTTCACGACATGATCGCGCTTCCGAATCATCACGTTTTCGGGCTTCATGTCGCGATGCACGATCTTCGCTTCGTGGGCGGCGTCGAGGGCGGCGAGCACCTGAATACCGATGTCCAGGATCTCACCAAACTTCAGCCGCTTGCCGCGAAGGTAGTCGCGCAGAGTTTCGCCGTCGACGAACTCCGCGGCGATGAATGTCAGACCGTCAACTTCCCCTGATTCGAAGATGGTGAGAATGTTTGGCTGGTTCAGCGAGGAGGTGACTTTCGCCTCCTGACGAAAGCGCTGCATGCGTCGTTCGTCGGCGGCAACGTCTGCAGACAGGATCTTCAGCGCAACGGTGCGATCGAGCCGTGCATCTTGCGCGAGGTAAACCTGGCCCATCCCGCCTATGCCGAGATGATCGAGTATTAAATAGTCGCCGAACTGCTGACCTTTTTGCAGCGCGCGCTCTTCTTCGTCGCCGGTGAAATGTTCGGCGACGTCTTCGACGGCGAGCCCGCCTATGAAGTCGTCGTCTTCCGCCTGTTCGTGCGACTCAATCAGCTTCTCGACTTCCGCTTTCAGATCGTCGTCCGTGCCACAGTTCTCCCTCACGTACGCAGCGCGAGCTGCAGCGTCGTCCAGAGAGATTGCTCGATTGAAGATGCGACTTATTTGTTGCCAGCGTTCCGGCTTCAAGTCGACGCGCTCCCGGTTAGTTGGTGGTGGAGCCACGCGCGCGCCATGTTCCAATCGCGGATCACCGTATTCTTTGAAATTTTCAACACTCCGGCGATCTCGTCGTTGTTCAACCCGCCGAAGTATTTGAGTTCGACAACCTGACTGCGCCGCGGATCCAACTCCGCCAGCGCCTTCAGCGCTTCATCCAGACGCAGAAACTCCGAAAGGTCGTCCTGGACCACGATCGCCGTCTCTTCAAGGGAAACCTGGCGCGCGCCGCCGCCACGCTTTGCGTAAGTCTGCCGTCGCGCGTGATCGATCAGAATGCGACGCATGATCTGCGCAGAGATGGCGAAAAAGTGCGAACGATTGGCCCATTGCACGTTTCGTTGATCGACGAGCCGGACGTAGGCTTCGTTGATCAGAGCCGTCGTTTGCAGGGTGTGACCCTTTCGCTCGCGGCTCATGTAGCGGCGAGCGAGGCGGTGGAGTTCGTCATAAACAAGGGGGTACAGCTCGTCGAGCGCGGCCTGATTTCCGTCGCGCCACTCTGCGAGTAGCTGAGTTATCTCGTGTTCCTGTCGGGGAGGGGCTTTCTTCATAAGGAACAATGGGGCGGCTACGCCACGAACTGCTCGATTTCGCCTGGCTTGCGAAGCATCTTGTTAACTTCGCCGATGTGCAACTCTTCCTCCGAAATCATGCGGCGCGCGTAGTCCTCTAGTAATACCGATCGATCCTCGACGGTGCTCAACAACTGTCTATACAGCGCGAGTCCGGTCTTTTCAGCCTCGAGTGATTCGACGAGGATGTCGTTAATGCCGTGCTTGTGCGTTTCGAGCAGGCTGCCGATCTTCAGCGACGGATGTTCGCCGAAGTGCGTGACGAGTTCGCCGGCTTCGTTTGCATGGGCGAGGCACGTGGTGGCTTCGTTGCGCAACCAGCTAACGATCGGGATGCGATTGTGGCCGAAAACCATCAACGCATAATGGGTATAACGAACGACGCCGGCCAGCTCGGCCTCCATAATCTGGTTTAAGAGCTTCACGGCTGTCGCCTTATCAAAGTTCTCTTCCGACATCTTCTCCTCCATTAGTTGGTCCGTCCGCGGATCAAGTTTCAGAAACGCAGTGACAAACAGCTCAGCCCGCCGTCCATCTTCTGAAACTCCGACATTTCGAGGGCGATTGCCTGATAATTCAGGTCTTCCAGTTGCCGCTTGAGAGCGGGAAACCCGGCCGCCACCAGCATTCTATCGTTTATAAACACACAATTTGCCGCGTAATCTTCACCAGAGTTTACGTGAATCAGCTCGTAGGGGGAAAACTCTTTCAGCCTGCTCAGCGCGTCGATTACCACCAGGCGGTTATCGCCGATCCAGGCCATGCCACTCTTCAGGTGAAGAATATTACCCAGACCGCGAATGTCTATCAAACTCGAACTAAAGCCAAACGACTCCAGCAGGCGCGCAAGCTGACCGGCCCCGGCTTCGTTTGTTCGTCGCGAAATGCCGATGAAAAAGTGCTTGCCGGCCTCGCAAACATCCCCGCCGTCGACCGTTCCAGGCGCATCGATCGTGTTGAGTTCCCCATAGTGATTGACGAGTTCGCGTCTGATCTCTTCGGTCTCGCCGGCGCGGCTCGCGGCACCGAGACGTGTGATCACCACGCCTCGGTCGGTGACGATTGCGGTGTCTTCAACAAAAGTCGAATCGGGAAAGCGCTCGTCCGCGTTCAACCGGATGAGTTGAAGTCCGCAGGATTCGAGCGCGTGGCAATACGCCTCATGTTGTCGCAATGCCAACTCGTAGTCAGGGTTGCCGAGATCGACAGTCGTCTCTCCGCTCGAAAAATTCCGGCCAGGTTCGCGTACGATGGCTTTTGTCAGCACGGTGCTCCCGAGTCTCTGCCCCAAAAGTCTATTCGTTGCGGCTTCGCCGCCCTGATGTGACATACAAGGCGAGGCTATGCTCGCCGTAGTTGTGAAATCGCAATTGGGGCTTGTTTCTCGCGAGTCTATCACTTGCTGCGTGATACAAGCCCACTGCCAAATTCCAGGCTAGCCGGCGAGGCGGAGCCTCGCCGCACATCAGGTGGCAGAGCCGTTGCAAAGGACTTTTGGGGCAAAGCTTGCTCCGGAGTATACCTCGTTTGCGCGCAACATTCGGATAGTCAGGTCGTACATACAATCACTAAACTAAAAACTAAACGTCATGAAAAAACTCGATCCAGTTTTTCGTAGCGCACTTGATAGCGCCTACACACACGCGATTTCACATCTCGAAAATTTGGACCAAACATCCGTCGCCGCCACTGTTGACGCGGAAACGTTACGTGCGCGCGTTGCTAAACCGCTACCGTTCGAAGGCATTCCCGCGGATCAAGCTCTTGAAGAGCTCGTGCGGAATGTTGATGGAGGTTTGATCGGTACCGCAGGCGGACGATTTTTTGGTTGGGTGATCGGCGGTGTCCTTCCGGCGGCACTCGCAGCAGACTGGCTTACGTCAGCATGGCAACAAAACGGTGCGCTCTACGCAACTAGTCCGGCCAGCGCGATCGTCGAGGAGACAGTGGGCGAATGGCTGAAAGACATCTTCACGTTGCCAAAGCAGGCGAGCTTTGCACTCGTCACTGGATGTCAGATGGCGCACGTGACGTGTCTCGCCGCCGCGCGTCACGCGTTGCTCGCTAAACGCGACTGGGACATTGAGGCGAAGGGACTCTACGGCGCGCCATCGATTCGATTGCTTTCGAGCAGTGCGCGTCACGCTTCGTTTCATCGTGCCGTTCGCTTGCTCGGCCTGGGCCATGCGAACGTCGTCGATCTGCCGGTCGATGCTGAAGGCAGATTGGCGCCACGTGCACTGGCGGAAGAACTCGCGAAAGCGCCCGATGCGCCCGCGATCGTTCTGCTGCAAGCGGGCGACATCAATCTCGGCGCTTATGATGATTTCGAAGCGATCATGCCGATTGCGAAAGAGTACGGCGCGTGGGTCCACGTCGACGGCGCGATCGGTCTGTGGGTAACGGCCAGTGAAAGCCGCAAGCATTATCTTAAAGGCATCGATGGCTGTGACTCATGGGCCACCGACGGCCATAAGTGGCTCAATGTTCCGTTTGACTGTGGTTTTGCGTTTGTCACTGATGCCGAGGCGCATCGGGAGTCGATGTCGGTGCGGGCGTCGTATCTGACGCATGCGAGCGCTGCTCGCGACGAGATGGATTGGAATCCCGAGTGGTCGCGCCGGTCGCGAAGCTTCGCCGCGTATGCAGCTTTGCGACAACTCGGTCGTCGTGGCGTCGGCGAAATGATCGATCGCTGCTGCGATCACGCGCACGCGATCGTTACCGGTATTGGCAAATTGCCGGGCGCGGAAATGCTTTGGGAACCGACGATAAACCAGGGACTCGTGCGTTTTCTTGATCCCCGTCCCTCAGCAACAGACGCAGACCACGATCGGCAAACGGACGCCGTGATCGCTGAGATTCTCAAAACTGGCGAAGCATTTTTCGGCGGCACGACGTGGCAAGGACGTCGTGCGATGCGCGTGAGCGTGGTCAACTGGCAAACTTCGGAAGCTGACGTCGAACGCGTGATTGCTGCCGTCAAACAGGCGATCAAAGCTGTGGTCTAGGCCACGCGGCCCATCAGTCGTTTGATCGTCGGCGTGAGCAGCGCGAGCAGAACTGTCGCGAGCAACAGTCCGGCCGCGATCCCGCCGTACAGTTTCACCAGTTGCCACGAATTGTCCGAAACGAAGAAACCCGACAAGTAACCCGCCAGTTTGCTGCCAACCGCAGACGCGAGGAACCAGATGCCCATCATAAAACCGACGAGCTTCGGCGGCGATAGTTTTGTCACTGTGCTCAACCCGACGGGGCTCAAGCACATCTCGCCGCAAACTTCGAGGAAGTAAAGACCGACCAGCCACCAAAAACTCACTCTTCCCTGCGCGGTCAACATTGCCGCGGGAATCATTAGCACGTAGGCCAGACCGATGAAGAGCATTCCCAGTGTGAACTTCACCGGGCTCGACGGCTGTCGCTCTTTTAGTCGCAACCAAATGATGGTAACGATCGGGGTGAGCATGATGACGAACAGCGGCGTCAGCGATTGCAGATACGGGGCCGGAAACTTCCAGCCGAATAACGTCGTGTCGACCAGTCTGTCGGCAAAGAGATTGAGGCTCGCGCCTTTCTGCTCGTAAGCGCCCCAGAACAGTATCGTGAAGACGAAGAAGATGAAGATCGCGCCGATGCGTTTCCAGTCGTCTCTGGTCAACGCTGGCTGGACAGTCTCATCGTCCGCGGGCTCGTTTGCCTGGAGTTGCGAGCGCGATTTGATTTTGCTGCCAACGGTGGCGAGTTTTTCGCGATTCCAGAGATAGACCACCAGGCCCAAAATCATACCGACGCCGGCAGCGCCAAATCCCCAGTGCCAACTCTTTGCCGGATCCATTCCCATCGATGAGAGGAACCCTTTGAAACTCTCACCCTTGGCGAGATAACCAACGGCCAGTGGCGCCAGCAACGCGCCGATGTTGATGCCCATGTAGAAGATCGAAAAACCGCTATCGCGTCGTGGATCACCTGGTTTATAGAGCTTGCCAACCATCGCGCTGATGTTTGGCTTCAGCATTCCCGTGCCGATGGCGATGAGGGCCATGCCGAGGTAGAACGTCGTTAACGAGTGAAACACCATCGTGAAGTGACCGCAGGCGATGATGATCCCGCCGATGAGCACAGCCAGACGCGTGCCCGTGATGTAGTCGGCGATTAGACCACCGGGCAGAGCTGTCAGGTAAACAGACATCGTGTACCAACCGTAAATGGACGACGCCTGTTTGACGTCGAACCCGAGCCCGCCCTGCGCAGCGGTTGACGTCATATAAAGGATCAGGATCGCGCGCATGCCGTAGTAACTGAAGCGCTCCCAGAGTTCGGTGAAGAAGAGCGGTCCAAGTCCCTTGGGATGTCCGGCGAAGATGGAGTCCCGTCCCGCGGCCGTCGCGAGCGGTGGTGCGGCATTAATAGCGGCTTCACTCATGGCCGCGCACTATAGTTGAGTACGGGCGGGAGTTTCAATAGTCAGAGATTCAATCTCTCGATCGTTTTCACGGGTAAATACAGGTGGAGATGATCGTCGGATAGTTCCTGAAAGCCGTACTTCAGATAAAAGTTCTTGGCTGATTCATCTAACGCGTTAACAACTACTGCGTAAATACCAACAATCCTCGCTGCGCGTTGGGCCGATCGCAAGGCGTGGATGAGAAGTGTTTCTCCTAACCTTGCTCTACGTGCGGTGACATCAACCGCAAGTCGTCCAACTAACGCCACCGGTACGGGATGGTGTGGGAGATTCTCGGGAACGAGGTCAAAAGCCACGCCGCTGCTGGATATAGTGTAGTAACCGAGCACGCGGGTTTCACCGTCGCGAGTCGCCACGTAGGTCCGGCCGATACCCTTGCGTTCGTGTTGACCTGAATACTTGAGCAGGTATGCATTCAGTTGTTCGACACCGCAATCAAAACTGCGGCGATCGTGGTGTGAGGTAATTCGTTCTATAGTTATCATTGGACGAGTTCGTGAGGTTCCAAACAACCGGGTAACTGATTCAGAGGTGAGGCTCGGAATTCGTTACTGCTGGGAACGCTTAAACCTATCGGCCGCTTTGCGTAACGCGCGATTCGGACTTACGTCGGTTTCCAAAGCAGCTAGGAAAAGATCGCGATCCCGATTACTGAGTTGTATTAGATGTTGTCGGTCCAAGGCCTCTTGCGAAGCGCGGAGAAGGCTAGTCACGACGAAATCGGTGATGGTCTGATGAGAGACCGCTGCCGCTTGCTCAATCTTCTGCTTTGCCTGCGGATTGAGTCGTATATCCAACCGCGCAGCGCGCTCGCTTCTCTTCTTGGTCTTCGCCACAACCATAACTTCCTCGCTCCATCGCCGGGTCGATGTTAACACATGTACGGCACATTGCCACACAGCCATTCCTGCCGACAATCGTGCCACGAACAGACTTTGCGATACACGACATTTGCATATTGAGGAACATATTCGAGGCGCGTAGACATGACTTTGCGCCTATAGCTGGAGGACTGGGTCTCGCGATGCTGACGAACAACACCTAATGGGTACGGACTCTGTGGACGCTGTATTTAAGATAAGGAACTTATCCCAACCGGACTCACCGAGCATTGATTAGAAAGCAACCCACGCCCGAAAGACATCACTAGACCGTGGAGATCTGACGCGTCTGTGGCTTGCCGTAGTAGAAGCTACCCGTCATCTGCCATTTGCCAAGATGGAACTGCCGCTGCGCGCCGCAATTTAAACACGACCGGTACGCGCGCCCGTCGCGCGAGAAGGGGCGACTCATCTCAGCATGACGGCATCCAAACACCCGCGCCATCAAGTTGCTGATCCTTCCCGAAAACGATGAGGAACCAAGTGGGGCGACAGACGAGTTTGATAAAGTTAACTGGGCTGCTTGCATTTTTTCACCTCTTATAAATGGCGTAAAACTGCCTTCAATACCTTAACGCGCAATGTCAGGCCCATCAGGGTCATGGGCATTCAAACTTTCCTGCTTTATACTTGCGCGCGAGTCGCAGTTAAACGCTGGAAGCGGATGGAGTTGGCGATTGAGTGCAGAGGCTAACGACAATGTAACGAGGTTGCTTATCGAGCTGTCGAATGGAGATCGGGGCGCGGTTGATCTTTTGCTACCCGTAATCTACGATGAACTGCGAAAGCTTGCGGCGAACTATCTCAGGCGTGAGC
Organism: Pyrinomonadaceae bacterium; assembly: GCA_025922875.1. GTDB lineage: Bacteria > Acidobacteriota > Blastocatellia > Pyrinomonadales > Pyrinomonadaceae > PSRF01. The sequence goes on along the minus strand of JAICGZ010000227.1, from coordinate 923 downwards.
GGCCCGATCACACCTTGCAACCTACCGCTCTGGTGCACGAGGCCTATTTACGTCTCGTAGATCAAACGCGAGTTAATTGGCAAAACCGGGCCCATTTTTTCGGAGTTGCCGCCCAGATAATGCGTCGCTTGCTCGTCGACCACGCGCGTAAGCACAACGCGGAAAAGCGTGGCCAGGATTTTCAAAAACTCTCCCTGGATGAAAACATAGATCGCGCCGTAGAACGAAGCGCGGAACTCATCGCGCTCGACGACGCGCTCAAAGCCCTGGCAGCTTTCGACGAACAAAAGGCACGTATGGTCGAGTTACGATACTTCGGCGGCCTATCCATTGAAGAAACAGCGGACGTCTTAGGCGTCACTCCTACTACAATCAAGCGTCACTGGCGATTTGCCAAGGCTTGGCTTCATGGGGAAATGCAAAAAAGCGGTTAATGCACGCAGTTAGGCAACTTCAACAATTCGATTAGCATTTCACGGATGGAGAATTATCTTCAAACATCCGTGTTACCCGTGTGTCAGTTAATAAAGATTCTGGCCTCGTGTTCTAAATGATGACCCCCGAACGCTGGCGACAAGTTGAAGAGATCTTCCAGGCCGCCCTCGACCTTCATCCCGAAGAACGAGCGCGATACGTGTCCCAGGCCTGCGCCAGCGATACCGATCTGAAACGTAACGTCGAGGTACTGCTCTCTCAGCACGACAGCGCGGGCGATCTCCTCGAACATTCAGTCTACGGAGATACTGACGGCGCCGTGTTCGCATCGTTCATTGACGAGAAAGACCCGATGATCGGGCGACGCCTCGGCTCCTATCGCATCGAACGGGAAATCGGACGCGGCGGCATGGGCGCCGTCTACGAAGCGTCTCGCGCCGACAACGAATTCAACAAACGCGCCGCCATAAAACTCGTCAAACGCGGGA
>JAICGZ010000226.1 GCA_025922875.1 Pyrinomonadaceae bacterium | reverse complement strand
GTGTGTTAGCGCACGGATGCATCTCCTCGCTTAGGTTAAGAGTTCTGCACAAGACACCAAGGTTATAGACCTATAAGGAGCCAACGATGAGTGGAGACATCGAACAACACGTAGACACCAATTCTGCCGAGTTCAAACAAGGAGTAGAAGCCGGACTAAACGTTGGAAAGGACATGAAGAACGGGAAAGCCGGTAATGAATTGGGCCTGGAACTGAAAGAGGAAGTTGAGGATGACGAGCCGGTATCTAAAAGCCTCTTAAAGAAATTCTCGACTCCGCTTTTTATGAGTGATAGTCCAGAAGGTAACAAGGGAAACGCTCAGGATGAAAAGGATGAAACTGAGGAATAGCTCCTCTGCTGTGGCTACTGAGCGCGAAAAGTTCATATGCATTTAGAAAACTATTAGCTCGCATCAAACAATCTGCAATGGAAGATTTCGAAATTGGCAATGTAGTTCAGCTTAGATCTGGCGGACCGAAAATGACGATCCACGGTTTGGGTTCAGATGGCGATGTTATTTGTCAGTGGTTTGAAGGCAACGCGGTGCATGAGGAGAGTTTTCCCAGGGAGGCGCTCCAGAAGGTTGAACTGGTTAAGGCTGGCGGTAGCAGGCGGGAAGATGGAGGATTCGTGGTCAGTTGATTAGAGACCTTTACCTGGACCAGTTAAGTCCAAACGCAGTTGTCAGTACATGAATTGGTTGCCGCTAATGTGAGCGGCATGTGAAGCCACTATCCGCCAGCTCTCTGCTGTTGCCTTCCCAATACATTGGTATAGCTGTACTGGCCGCTGATGTCTCGATCTTTGTAGCGTCCTTTCATCGTCAGGCGCCCAGCCATCACAGCGGTATTTCCATAAACCTTTACTGTGATACGCCGGTCGACAGCGACTCGAACGCGAGATCCCCGGACTTGAGGTCTGCGATCTCCTGTTCCTTGTTGGTAAATTGACCAAAAGGAGACGTAAAGATGAAGCCATCAGCCCAGACACGGTTGAACAGTTCCGCAGTACCTGCAGGTAAGCCGCAACCCATCCACGATCCAGGTCTTTGAACTCTTGCTCGATCCTGCCATTCAAAATTGCGTTCTGATCCATTGCTCTATCTTTCTGATCTCATCGAAGCGGGGCGTTAGATCGCCGCGCTTCGATCAGCCATCGGTTCTACCTACCTCGGACCACTCGCACGAATTGTTAGTTCTGTGCCGACCGGCAGCTCGAGGTTGTCTTTACCCTGAATAAAAACTGTACCGGCTCCGCCTGCAGCGCCAATGATTCCGCCGATCGCTGCGCCTTTCCCACCGCCGGCAATTGCACCGATGATGGCGCCGACAGCCGTAGCAATGCCCGCGCGTTGGATCGTCTGCGTGGTCTGGTTGCTGCCTTGCGCGCTTCCTTCGTTGTCAACCTTGACGGTGTCGCCATTGAGCAACCGCACATTCCCGAGAACTCCGGAGAATTTATAGGTCTGACCGTTCCTTAACCGAATCCTCTCGAAGTTGAGCGACATCCCTGACCGGCCAGTTAAACGTCCTCCCTGTTCAACACTGCCCACCGCCCCTTCGATAACTGCCCCCTCGAATTGACTGGGGTCGCGCACGGTCATTGTGAACAGGTCACCCTGCTGCGACAGCTTTGTGGTTAGATCATTGTTCAAGATGGCCACTAAAGTCTCACCATCTCGCACGATGAATTCACCGCTGGTCGCACTGGTATTACCCAGAATGGGCCGCGGATCGTTATCCATGCTCCATTGCGCCGCGTCGGCGGTCCGGTCATAAACACTATCAACGACTACCGGTTGAATTAGTCGGTCGGAATAGATCTGCCGCCGCACTCGCAGACTGCGGTCGTTTTCACTTGCATCGAAAGTGACATTAAAATCATTCTCTTTGTAGCCGTTCGAACTCACTACTAACTGCTCCCCACGAAGCGTCACTGTTACCTTAGTGGATCTGCCGTTGGGAAGTTGTTCCTGACGTTCGCGGCCATCTGCCTCAAAGGTTGATTTTGGCGCCAGCGAAGAAGCAATAGTCACCGTTGTGCCGCGACGCTCAATCATCAGCATCTGAGGAGATTCAAGTCGCGCCAGAATTTGGTCGGCGACTTTCTGCCGTTCGTCCGTATGTAAATTCTGAGTCGCGCGCTGCGCTTTGTCCCACGGGTTGTCACTGCGAGACGAATCCAATCTAAAAGTTCCGGTCAGACGATTAGTACTCTTGTTTCCAGATGATGAAATTGGGCTGTTTCTCCAACTCGGCGCTAGGTCATACGCGCTGGCCAGGACGCTTAGATCCCCGCGCAATGTCGACCAATCGCTTTTGACGCGGTCTGTAAGCGGGTTGTCGCGCATAAAATTGTCGAGCGGCGTGGCCTGGTCGAGCAGACGTCGGACGTCGTCCGCCACCAACTGCCTGGCATCGAAGCGAATTCGCAATTGATCGGTCGCCTTTTTGAAGCCTCGCAGACCATCATTCATCTTGCCTTCGCTTCTGGTCCGATCGTAAGGTCTCTGGAAAAAAGCGTCGGTAAGACTTTCACGAAACGTGTCGCCGCCAGTCTCGACCCGCTGAATTAGCTGATTGAGTTCGCTCTCGGACAGTCGGAACGATCCATTTGCGTCAACCTTCATTGGAGTTAGTTGATTCCATTGCCAACTGACACCATAGGCACTCGCCAGCGTGTTCAGATCTGTTCGAACCGATGACCAGTCATTCTTGACCCGAGGGTTTAGGGTATTTTGAGTTATGAAGCTGTTGATGGGTGACGCCTTTTGTAGGATGCGCTCGACGTCCGCAGCAACTGCAAGCCGGCGAGTGAACTGATCCCTGAACTGCTCAATAGCGAGCTCAAAGTCGGATTCGAACGTGCTGATGTCATTTTGAGGCTGCGTTTGGTCGACGCTCCCCTGGACCAGTGCCACATTAAGACTGTTGCGGAACCTGCTCGAGCTTCGTTCAAGTCGTTGAAGCATGTTGCCGACCTGACGGGTGTTATGACGGTTAGGCTGTGGCTGCGCCTGTATGCTCGCGCCGATGACGATTGAAAACGCTAACAGGATGAACACGAAAACAATGCTTTTTAAGATCGACATTTTTCTTCTTTCAGTTTCTAGAGCTTGTACCAAGATTTACAAGCACACGTCGGAATACATAAATTGCACCTGAGAATCTATAGCCTGATGGATGGAACGGCTGCGGACGCTGAGAGAACAACTTCGTCGGCCTCTCTGGAGAATTACAAGGCGGCTCAAGAAGAAGGTTGCTGACCCGATCTTGGATGTCGAAACGTAATTTCGAAGGAAGCTAACGACTTATAGCACTCGAAGGAGAGAAGGTCTGTGCGCTAACACACATACCCAAAGAGGGGGAGGGTCTGCCGGTGGGCCAGCCACTCTTTAGGTTTGTGTCCCGGGCTCCGCTGAGAAGCCCATGGATTTGAACAGTCCGAAAAGCTGCAACATCGCATATCGGAGCCCGGCTTCCACTACCGCGGGCGACTGTCCAAGTTCCTTTGCTATTTCAAGATTGGTCATCCCAGAAAAGAATGCGAGTTCAATCATTTGGTGGTGCAGTGGCGGGATTGCATCCAGCGCTGCTCGGACGAGTCGTCGTTGTTCTGTGATGTTGATTGAGGAAGTCGGTTTGGTTTTGTCTCCGCTTTTCCGCAACGTCTCGGTGTTCGTGGTGAGTTGCCTGCAAAGACGTTCGATGGCACGCCGGTGTGCCATAAGTATAAGCCAAGTCAGCGGTCTTTCATTCTGTCTACCGAACTGGGCAGCTCTGCGTCGTACTTCTTCATAGAGTTCAGATAACACCTCTTCCGCCGTCCCCGTGTGCCCCAAAATACGCAACAAGAGACCGAAGAGCAGCCCATTCGTAGCCTCAAAAAAGAGACGGAAAGAAGCTTCATCGCCTTTCGCTATCCATGGGAGTAGCGTACCAACCTGATCAGCTGCTGAGTGCTGACCCCTTACCAAAGAAAGTGTTGGTTTTCGCGATAACTGCACGGCGTTCTCCCCAGTCAACGACCGCTAATTCTTTTGAAAGTGTAAGTGTAAGAAGCAGCAAGATAATCGTATGTGCGCTATCACACATATAAATTAAGCTTTTCAGAACCAGGGTTGGGTTTTGCCTATATTGGTGGGAGTTAAAGTCGATTCGCGTGCAATGTGTGTTAGCGCACAGACGCACTCGAGAGCGTCGGGCAAACTGAGGATCCACAAATCAGACGGCAAAACAAGGTCGTCCATTAACTCTACATCAGGGAGTTCAACGTCGGCAGTGAAAGGACAACCCGATGCCTACTAGTCCTGGCAAATCCAAAACACCCGAACCTACAACCCGCCATTACTTACCTCGGATGCGAACTGCTCGCCAACCTACGATCCTTGTTGTAGAAGATCACGACGACACGCGCGAAATGCTTCACATGCTATTAGAGATGTGGGGCTGTCGAGTTGTTGAAGCCTGTGACGGGCTAGAGGCCGTCGCGGCGGCATCGCGGGAACGGCCTGAGATGATTCTGATGGACGGTAGCCTGCCTTTCCTTGATGGGCTCGGTGCTACTCGCCGCATTCGTGAAAACGGATTTCCGTCAGTCAAGATTCTGGCGCTCGATGGCTGGGGCACTCCAAGCTATCATGCGGCTGCTTTGGCCGCGGGATGTGACGATAGTATTAAGAAACCACTTGATTTCGATCGGCTCCGTAAACATCTGACTCCGCTCTTCGATACCTACTCTCATGGAGCGGGAGGAATTGCGTAATTGTCTCCCCAGCTAAGGCTGAGTTCTGGGTCCTTAATCCAGACAGTTAGACCTGCGCCTTAATCACTCCTTACTGAGGAACTTTACCGCAGTCCTAATCTGAGATTCGGAGTTTACTAGTAGCACTGCTCGATCCTATATGTGTGTTACCGCACATACAGGAATGCTAGGATTTCTTTACTAAGGCTCAACGAGCCTCCTCATTTCCCAGATATGAGGCGAGGGCGCTGCTGTGCTGAATCAGGGTAGCGCCCTTTACTTTCATCCACGCTCAGCAACACCTATTGGAACGCATCTTACCTGAACTTCCCAAACGCCACGAACCGACATTCGTAAAAAAAAGATCCCGGGTCTTTGAAAACCCGAGATCCCACTTCACTCCTCGCGATGGTGCTATTTAACTAAAAGCCGAGGCGATTTTCGCGCTGCTTGGCTTCATTGACTTTCAACGTCCGTCCGCCTAGTTCCTGGCCGTTGAATTTCTCAATCGCCGCTGCGCCTTCGTCCTTCGTTGACATCTCGACGAAGCCAAAGCCACGCGAGCGACCTGTCATAGACATAAGTTTCTTACCTTTCCCTCTATATAGGGTTTCTCACTTCCAGAGGACTTCTCTCCTTCGGCGAGTTAACAGAAGCCCACCAGGTGTGAACATGTTGGCTTCCCAATTTGCCACCGAATTACATGTCCATGCCGCCGGGCATTGCCCCTGGCTTGTCATCTTCCTGTAGCTCAGAAATGAGTGCTTCAGTCGTGAGCATCAGCCCTGCGATTGAAGCGGCGTTTTGCAGCGCGCAACGTGTCACCTTGGCGGGATCAATCACACCCGCAGCCACAAGATCTTCAAACTTTTCGGTTACTGCGTTATAGCCGATGTTTGGATTCTTCTCTAGACGAACTTTTTCGACAATGACAGCGCCTTCTTTGCCGGCGTTTGAAACAATCTGACGCAGCGGCTCTTCCAGTGCCCTCTTGACGATTTTGACGCCAATTTGTTCGTCTACGTCGCCAGCCGGCTCGTCCTCGTTATTGGCCTCGAAGAGTTTGAATTTGTCGAGCACTTTCGCGGCACGAATGAATACCACACCGCCGCCCGGCACGATGCCTTCTTCAACTGCCGCACGCGTCGCGTGCATCGCATCTTCGACGCGCGCCTTCTTCTCCTTGAGCTCGGTTTCCGTGGCTGCGCCGACCCGTATTACCGCGACGCCGCCAACGAGTTTCGCCAGCCGCTCTTGTAGTTTTTCGCGGTCATAGTCCGAGGCAGAGTCTTCAATTTGTGTTTTTAGCGTTTTCACGCGACCTTGGAGATCTTTGGTTTCGCCACCGCCATCGATGATAGTCGTGTTTTCTTTGTCGATCGTCACACGTCTTGCGGTACCCAGGTCTTCGATCTTGACGTTCTCGAGTTTGATCCCGAGGTCTTCGCTGATGACCTTGCCACCCGTAAGAACCGCAATGTCCTCAAGCATCGACTTGCGACGATCACCGAAGCCCGGCGCCTTGACCGCCGCGACGTTGATTGTGCCACGGAGTCTGTTGACCACGAGAGTTGCCAATGCTTCGCCTTCTACATCCTCGGCGATGATCAAGATTGGTTTGCCCAACTTAGCGACCTGCTCAAGAATTGGAAGCATGTCTCTCATCGCCGAAATCTTCTTTTCGCTGAGCAGAATGACCGGATTCTCAAGCACCGCTTTCATCGTTTCCGCGTCAGTGACGAAGTAGGGCGAAAGGTAGCCACGATCGAACTGCATCCCTTCGACAACTTCCAAAGCCGTCTCCATTGTTTTCGATTCTTCGACGGTGATGACGCCATCTTTGCCAACCTTGTCCATCGCTTCGGCGATTAACTCGCCGATACTGTGGTCACCATTTGCCGAAATCGTGCCGACCTGCGCGATCATCTCTCCAGTGACCGGTTTCGACATTTTCTTGATCTCTCGAGTTGCGCGCTCGACCGCTTTGTCGATGCCGCGTTTCAGGGCCATCGGGTTCGCCCCTGCGGCCACGGTTTTCACGCCTTCGCGGAAAATAGCCTGCGCGAGCACTGTCGCCGTAGTTGTGCCGTCGCCCGCAACATCGCTGGTCCTCGAAGCGACTTCGCGCACCATCTGCGCCCCCATATTCTCCATCGCATCTTTCAGCTCGATTTCTTTCGCTACGGTCACGCCGTCTTTCGTGATGGTCGGGCTGCCGTATTTCTTATCGAGAACGACGTTACGCCCCTTTGGTCCAAGGGTGATTTTGACTGCATCGGCGAGTTGATTCACGCCTCGCAAAATTGCTGCTCGCGATTCTTCGCCATGAACTATTTGCTTTGCCATAATCTTTGTCTCTTCTCCTATTAAGGTGTGACGCAAACTCTCAGTTTGCGGATCGTTGAATATACAGACTTCGCAATCTTCCGTTTGCGGTACTCCAGGACCTACTTGCTCTTTTTGCCGCCTGCAGCCGCACTAGCGCGGGTGATGATTCCCAGAATTTCGTCCTCAGGCATAATCAACAGATCATCGCCGTTTACAGTGATCTCTGAACCACCGTACTTGCCGAACAATACGCGGTCGCCTGCATTGACATCCAATGGCTGGCGCGATCCGTCTTCTTTGTATTTGCCAAGGCCTGCGGCAATCACTTCACCTTCCTGGGATTTCTCTTTAGCCGAGTCGGGAATGATGATGCCGCCGCGGACCTGTTCGCCTTCATCAATGCGTTTCACTATCACACGGTCGTGCAGTGGTTGGATATTCGTCTTCATAACTTCTTTCAATCTCCTTTTTTGTTTCTACCAGGAGTAAGGGCTGCCAGGCTGCGAATTAGTGAGCCATTTATCGCTTGCGTTAACAAACGCGCAATAATGACAAACTAATAGCGCGGGTAAACACCCCTAACTTATTTGATAGTTGAGCTGTAAGTTTCAGACGAATCTGGCGGGTCCCAGAAGAGCTGAGAATGGAGTTAGCTGGTCTCGGTTCGGTCCAACCTTACGCTTCGTAGTGCTATATGTCAAATGAAGCATATTTTACAGGCGCACTATATCTGCTTAGCGCGCGATGCGATGGTTGTCGTAATTTACGACATATGAAGTAGGTTTCCCTTGGTATCGGGTTCATTTGAGCCACTCGCTCCCGAACCTGAGGTTGCGCACCAACTCGCCAAACGCACCAAAGAGAAAAGAAAAACCCAGGGCGACGAGGAATACGGCGAACGCGAGGACGAGAATCGACGAGATGCCGCGCCCTTTATAAGTCCTAATAGTGGTCCATGCTGCACCACCTAACAGTATTACGCCTATTGCTATTTCTATCAGTCGCATAGCTTTTGTTAACTCTGAGACGGGCTTGCCCCAAAGGGTCGCCGGATCCCTCCTTTGCTCGGCACCATTGTAAAATGACAGACTGTCTGTGACCACTACCTACGGCTATGTGTGTTAGAGCACAGACCTCTGCTCTCGGAATTGCTATACGATCGGACCAATCTGAAAGGAGAAGAAGCAAGGCGAGAGAATCAAAAGTGGAAGTTACTAATACATTAAATGCTGAAAAGGACCAGCACACGCAGCTAAGCCGTGTGGACTTCCAGGCAGCCGAAGGGAGCTTCAGACAACCAACTGCAGCAGAAGTATCTGTTCTTACCTTTTGTAATTTGCGCTACGCTCGCGGTCGTGCACAGGAATTGAGCAACGAATTCGCGCGTCTCTTGAATCGTGGATCATCGCTTGAATAGCGCCCGAACCGTGAACTATAAATCGTTCAAGAGGCCCCGTAACCTCTCGAAATCAAGCTGTTTACAAGACCCCTCGGATGGCCAGAATCTTTTCGATGTAGGCCGGACAGTCCTCCTCTATTTTCGTGTGTATATGTAATCGCGACCCCTTTGGCAAGCGTCTCATCCAAATTCAATTTCACGCTGTTTGGATTTGGTGTGGTTTCAATCGATAGTAACTTCACTTCTGCTCTCTTGGCTCTACCCGCGCCGGTGTGTGAAATTTTTCGTCATTTTACCTCTCGGCTCCGGTTATTCGTCGTTACGCAAACCCTTCCGCAAATCTGTGAACCTGCAGAACAATAATCCCCACTCGCTGAATTCAAGCCGAGCGGTCTATGATTCAGTACGGTCGCTTTTGGAGGAAATTAGTCGGCGAGCCAGAGTTGGCTCGTGCGAAGGCTGCGTCCTGAACTCGACAACCCCATTGAACAATTGCAACCCCTCTTCATCTGTATCGCGATTACCTACTTGAAATCCGACACGGGCCGAAGGACTATTCCTGAGCAATTCGATATTCATGACACTTCGAATAGACCTGATTAGGTAAACCCGCAGATGCGTGATAAGGTACGCGGCGAACCGAGTTCAAGCTTACTCTCTTCTCAGCTCCTCTGGAATCACCCAGATCACCTGAAGTCCATAGCCAAACAACCTAAAGGAGCTAACCATGTTTACACGCCATGTCATAATGGAACTGAAGCCGAACGCCGCCAGCGAGTTTGCCAACGCTGTTGAGAGCAAGATTTTGCCACTCCTGCGTAAACAAAAGGGATTCCGTGATGAGATCACTTTCGTCGCCCCAGACCGCTCGGAAGCTATAGCTATCAGCTTCTGGGACACTAAAGAGGAGGCGGAGGCCTACAATGTTTCAGGATATCCCGAGGTATTGAAGACCCTCACGACTCTGGTGGAGGGAACGCCCAGAGTTGGGGTAGCTGAGCTTGCCACTTCAACGCTTCACAAGCTCGCAGCTGCCAAAACAGCGTAAAGCAGACGTATTTTCTAATCAAAGAGGGTGGACATCCGCCCTCTTTTTCTTTCTCTGCCAGGATTGATCAAGCATCAATATACGACTGCTGCTCGCTATTTTCACCTTCGCGTTCCTTGCGCTAACCGCCGTAACCTCGGCAAATCACTCCCACTGGGCTCGTCAAAGCAAATCCCTTCACCGTATTTCAACACACCTACTTATAACACCATCACTTGGAGGAATCTGGTGTCCGGTCAGGAAGTGGGCCACACGTTAGGATTGGACCACCAGGATGAGAATTTTCAAACAATGCGAACTTGGGCACGTGCATGGATTACAAGAACAAACCAGCGACAAACCAGCATCCGAGCAAACATGGCAACGACCAGTTGTTGCATCTATTCGCATCTCGACAACAGACTCAACCTCCTATGTGAGGTAGCACACAGACGGATTTCCCCAGGCAATGTAAAACCATTCATGGTCTGAGGCCAAACCAAGTTCGTCGAACAAAACAACCTAGTTATCGACAGCCCCGATAAGTTATGGCCTCTATTTGCAAACGATCAGCCGATGAAACGACGCCACGTCAGCAGTGAAGGCGCCGTCTCGATTCTCGTGATTCAACGAGACCAGAGTTTCCGATGTCATCAACGAAAGTCTTACAGGTTAAGAACAGTGACTCAAATGTTTTGAACGACGATGAGTCACCCGCCCGCGACCAGACGCAATCACGACTGCGCATTTCAGAACTCCGCTACCGGCGTCTCTTCGAAGCTGCACGTGACGGCATACTCATTCTCGATGCGGTCACTCTAAAGATTACCGATGTGAATCCATTCATGACTGAGTTGTTGGGCTACACACACGCCGAGTTCTTAGGAAAGGAGCTTTGGGAAATAGGTCTCTTCAGTGATAAGGAGACGAGCCAGGACGCCTTCAAAGAGTTGCAGCGAACAGGCTATCTCCGTTACGAAGACTTGCCGCTTCAAGCCACAAACGGAAAGCTTAGGGATGTGGAGTTTGTCAGCAACGTGTATGAAGAAGATATTCATCAAGTTATACAGTGCAACATCCGCGATATCACTGATCGAAAGCGAGCGGAGAAAGAACGGACGCTGCTCTTGGCAGCGGCACAATCAGCACGCGCGGAAGCTGATTTGGCTAACGGCATCAAGGACGAGTTTCTTGCAACCTTGTCGCATGAATTGCGGACTCCTCTTACTTCGATCCTCGGCTGGTCACATCTGCTCACCGGCGGTAAGCTCGATAAACAGCAGACTGCTCGTGCGATCGAAACCATCGCTCGCAACGCTCGAGCTCAAGGGCGACTCATCGATGAATTGCTCGACATCTCGCG
>JAICGZ010000225.1 GCA_025922875.1 Pyrinomonadaceae bacterium | reverse complement strand
GGCGAAGCGTTAATCCCACACTTGTTAACTGAAAACAAACTGGAATCACGAGGATCGCGTGGCCATCTGCTGCGTGTGCTCGGAGTTGGGTTTGGGCTCGCGGTGATTATTGGAAATACGATCGGCGCTGGGATATTTCGCGCGCCGGGCAGCATCGCCGCGCAGTTACCGAGTGTTGGTCCATTTCTTCTCGTTTGGATTGCCGGTGCGGTTTATGCACTGCTCGGCGCCATCTCGATTGCCGAACTGGGCACGATGATTCCGCGCTCCGGCGGGCAGTATGTATTTTCACGTTATGCACTCGGCGAGTATGCAGGGTTCATTGTCGGCTGGAGTGATTGGATCTCGTCGTGTGGATCGACAGCCGCGGTGGCGCTCGTAGTCGGCACGTTCTCAGGCGCGCTCTTCCCAGCCCTCGAAGGAAAAAGTCCCGCGATTGCAGCAGCGGTGACGATTCTGTTTGCAGTGTTGCAATGGCGCGGGATTGTTTGGGGCAGCAACATTCAAAACCTCACGAGCTTATTGAAAGCACTCGCTTTCCTCGCTCTAGTCCTTGCGGCTTTTGCTCTCGGTGGCGGTGGCGCGCTTACAAGTTCTCAAACTAACACGACCTCTGTTGTTACCTTCTCGGCAATAGTCCTGTCACTCCAAGCTGTTATTTACACGTACGACGGTTGGGCCGGCGTGATCTATTTCTCCGAAGAAGTAAAGCATCCCGGACGCGATATTCCGCGGGCGCTCTTCGGCGGCGTCTTGAGCATTGCTGCAATCTACTTACTGGTGAACCTCGCGCTGCTTTACGTCTTGCCGATCGCGCAAATTGCGGGAAAAGAGTTTGCCGCCGGCGAAGCTGCAAACGTGATCTTCGGCGTGTACGGCGACACGATCTTTCGCTCATTGACAATCGTGTCGATGTTGAGCGGTATTAACGCGCTCCACCTGATGGCGACGCGCGTTATCTTCGCGATGAGTCGTGATGGTCTATTTAGTACGAAAGCGGCTGCAGTTAACAAAGGCGGCACTCCGAGCGTTTCACTGTTCCTGAGCGCGCTCGTCGCGGTTTTGTTCATCGTATTCGGCCAGACATTCGATGTTGTCATTACAGTGCTGGCGTTTTTCTTTGTCGCTAACTACATCCTCTCGTTCATTTCACTCTTCGTCTTGAGACGACGCGAGCCAGAAAAGCCGCGGCCGTACCGCGCCTGGGGTTATCCGGTTACACCTGCGCTGGCGTTGCTCGGATCATTGGCGTTTCTCGGCGGAGCAGTCGCTGCCGACACGGAAAACAGTCTTTACGCGTTGTTGTTGTTGGCTGTGAGTTATCCGGTGTTTCTGTTGCTGAAGCGGCTTAAATAACACGGCAACCGTCGTTATCAGCATCGAGCCTCCGGATGGCCGATTCGATCCGGTGCTTACTGAAACAACTCGCGATACGCGCGCCGATCTCTTCCTCATTGTCATCGACCAAAGCAACAAGGCTAGGGCCAGCGCCACTCAAAGCGATGCCTAACAACCCTTGCATTCGCGGCAGTGCTAACGCTTCAGCCAGTCCCGGCACAAGCGATTCACGTTGCGGCTGGTGCAAGCGATCACGCATCGCCTCCCAAAGCAGATCGTAACGTTGCTGAGCAAGGGCCGAAGTAAAGAGTGCGGTTCTTTGCAGGTTGTGAACAGCATCGTCGCGACTGATAGTACTCGGCAACGCCGCGCGCGCGACGTGCGTGGGCAATTGCACATGAGGAGAAACCACGACGACGCGAATCTGCGATGGCCAATCGAATCGTATCGAAACGACAGTGCCGTCATTGCTGATACAGCTTGATGAAAAACCTCCGTACAGTGCCGCGGCAACGTTGTCCGGGTGCCCTTCAAACTCGGTGGCGTAGTTCTGAATCACTCCGTCTGATAGCTCGCGTTCGGTGATTAAGCCGGCCAATTTTATTCCCGCGACTATCGCAGCAGCGCTGCTGCCCAGTCCGCTGGCGAGCGGGATTTCGTTGTGAACCACTAAGTCAACCGGCGGCAACACGGCTCCTTCACGCCGCGCGGCAAAAGTCATCGCGCGATAGATCAGGTTTATGGCATTACGCGGAAGAGCTTCGTTCTCTGTCGCGCCGGTTGTCGCGACGCGACACTGCTCGGAGGCGGTGGGCATCGAGGTGACGCGGACGGTTAGATACAACTTTAGTGCGAGGCCGAAGCAGTCGAAGCCCGGACCAAGATTCGAGGTTGATGCCGGCAGGCGAACTCCGATCATGTTAATTACGAATTACAAGGCTGCCGTCGGGAGTGATTAGTGTTCCGCTGTGATACTTCATCACGTAATCAGTATCTTTCAACAAGTGCCCGGTCAGGACCGCCACCACGGTTTCATTCTCTTTGATGGTCCCATCACTAACGAGCTTACGAATTCCCGCAACCGTCGTCGCCGACGCGGGTTCGCAGCCAATGCCGTCGCGGCCGATAATGGCTTTGGCGTCGGCAATCTCCTGCTCGCTAACCGTGATAACGCTGCCACCGGTTTCACTAACCACGCGCCACGCTTTCTGCCATGAAACAGGCGCGCCGATCTTGATCGCTGAGGCCAACGTCTGCGGGTGCTCCTCATTAACAAAGCCGTGCTCGTGGTGTGAATAGAAACGTGCGAACGGCGCCGCACCTTCAGCCTGCACAACTGTGATCTTCGGCTGGCGATCGATCAATCCACTTTTCAACAACTCACGAAAGCCTTTGCCAAACGCCGAACTGTTTCCAAGATTTCCACCAGGCATAACGAGGTGATCGGGAACTCGCCACTCGAGCTGCTCGGCAAGTTCGAAAGCCACTGTCTTTTGACCTTCAATGCGAAAAGGATTGATCGAGTTGACCAGGTAAATCGACTCATCTTCCGAAAGCTCGCGAATTTTGTTCATGCACGAATCGAAGTTGCCCTCGATCTCCTGCACCTTTGCGCCGTAGTCCAACGCCTGGGCCAACTTTGCGTTACTCACCTGACCGCTGGGAACGATGATCGCGCAATCAATTCCCGCGCGAGCAGCATAGGCCGCCAAACTCGCCGCCGTGTTTCCCGTGCTGGCGCAAACAACGAGACGCGCACCGAGTTTGCGAGCCTGGGTTACGGCTGCGGTCATGCCCGTGTCTTTGAAAGATCCTGTCGGGTTGCAACCCTGATGTTTTAGCTTCAACTGCGGCAGGCGACAGTAGTCCGCTGATCGGGGCGCGTCATATAGCGGTGTGTTTCCTTCACCAAGCGAGACGAGCTTCGTGTCTTCGTCAAACGGTAAGAATTCACGAAAACGCCAGACGCCACTGCGATCACGCTCATCAACAGATGCACGTCGCTCGCGCCACAGTTCACGCAACGATGCCGCATCGATACCAATGTCTTCAGCTCCTTCAATGTCGAGCAGTCCACCACATCGCGAACACACGTACAACCGTTCGTCGAGCTTGTATTCGGCACGACAGTCCGGCGTGATGCAGCGCTGCAAAAACAACTTAGACATCCTGCATGGTTAATTCGCCCTAAGAGATTAGACCACGGATTACACGACGACACGGATTAGAAAATGTTTCTGATCCGTGTTTATCCGTGTAATCCGTGGCCCACTTCCTAGAAACTGAACCGGATCTGCGCGTCGATGCGGCGATTGTAAGCAGCGCCTGCACCACCACCGCCAAACCCACCGAACATGCCAATCGTCGAAATTGATTGTCCAAACAATCGCGATCCCAGGTTACCGACTGGATTGCCGAGGTTCGTGTGGTTCAACAGATTTTGGAAGTTAACGGAGAACGTTAAATTGTAGCGACCGTCGCCGCCACCGCCCGGGCCGCCACCAAAACCACCTCGACCGCCTCCACCTGGTCCACCGCCGCCTGGGCCACCGCGACCTCGTCCCGCCACGCCGCCCATCATGCCGCGTTGCCCGTCGCGTTGCCGATCTCCGCGATCCTGCTGCTGGTTAGCATTCGCGGCACCACGTTCTGAACCAAAACTCCACGTCTTGCTGACGCGCAAGTTAACCGTCGTCGTGCCCGGTCCCTTGCCGAAGTTACGCGGAATCATCACATCGCCCGCTAAAAACGTCAGCTTGAAATTGCCAAACGGCGTGCATCTGAAATTTACCGTGTCTGAACAATCAGCGCCCGCCGGTGCTAATGCCGGACGTTCGGTATTCAACGTGTCGCCATTGATGTCGCGGCCGAGCGTGATATTGAACGGGCGACCTGCCTGCACGATCACAAACGGAGCCAGCGTGATGCCCCAGGGCGCGCGGAAATTTCCAGTCATCACAAAACGATGCCTGATGTCGTTCGTCGCTCGCCCGTATTCAGTGCTCAAGTCGTAAGGATTAGCCGGCAGACTTCCCGAGCCGTCAGCGTCGCTATTCGCCTTCCCCAAAACGTAATACGCATTCATCGTAACGTTCCGGTGGAAGCGGCTACTGAAGTTAACGATGAACTGGTTCTGGTTATAACGTCCGCTCGACTCGTACGCGAAGATGTTGCAACGCGTCGAGGGATTGATGTCCGGCGGTATGAAATCGGCGCAGTCCAGCGGTCTGACTCCACTCGCGGGCACTCCCGGAATAAACGTGCCCGGCAACGGCGCGTTCAAAGGCCGCGTGCGCAACACGTGCAACGTACGAATGTTGATGTAGCTGGCGGCCAGCGTGAGGTTGCGTGGTAACTGGCGCTCGACGCTGATCACTGACTGTAACGTGTACGGCGCTTGCAGACCTTCATCAAGTCGATAAACCGATCCGGGAACGGCAAACTCGATCAACTGTGCTGCAGTTGGAATCGCTGGAAAGAAGTCGGGGTTTTGAACTGTAAACTGCTGCTGGTTCACGCCGTTCAAGCGAATCGCCTGCATCGTCAGGCTCTCGCTGACGCGTTCGTAGAAAACGCCATAGCCACCGCGAACCACTGTCTTTGATTGTTGCCCGCCGGGTGACCATGCAAACCCGAGACGAGGAGCAAAATTAAAGTTGCTATCGATGTTCTTCTGATTTTCATAACGCAGCCCGAGGCTCAGCGTTAGATTGGGACGCACCTTCCAGTCGTCCTGGAAATAACCGCCGAAGTCCCACTGGCTCACTTCTGTCTCCGGGTTTCCCGTAGACAAACGAAACTGGCTTGCACCACCACCGAGAGCTCGTATCTCCGCCGGGGTCATCAGGGCCAGGAAAACCTGCGTGCGCCGATAGCGTTCGATGCTGGTGATAGGCGTGGTACCTGCGATCGGTTCATTGTTTGCGTCGAGGTTTGGTCCAATACCGCCGCCGAAGAAAGTGTACGTGCCGCCGAAGTTCTGCGGTGAAAACTGATCGATATGTATCGACCGCAAGCGTCCGCCAAACTTCAATGAGTGATTGCCCTTCGCAAAAGAAGTGTTGTTAGTCAGTTCAAATTCTCGTTGGGTGCTGTGTGATTGGCCGACCTGAGATCCGCCACCCGTAAAAGCTTCCTGCACTTCGAGAGTGGGAATCGAATTGTCTGCATCCTGAGCGTTGCGCGAATGTTCAAACTCGAAGCGCGTCTCGTTGACGATGGTCTTATTGATGATCGCGGTTTCCGTTAACTGAATACTCTGTTCGCTGTTCTCCGAGTCGTAGGCACGCGAAGGTAGCGAGAAACCGCCGACGCCCTGCACGCGAGTGTTCTTCGAATAGTTGTAACGAGCTACCAACGTGTGGTTGGGATTGATCTGATAATCGATTCGCGGACTGAATGACGTGCGGCGGCTCGGAATCGGGACTGTTGCGTTGAATGCGACGATATTATTATTCGCGTCGAGTACGTTTGCGACGATGATTGTTTCGTCGTTGATGTCCCGTTTGTCAAAGTCGACAAAGAAGGAGGCTTTTCCCTTCAGGAGTGGACCACCAAAGTTTCCTCCGTACTGCCGCGTTTGGATCGGCGGCCGAGTGGTCGCAAACGGGTTGCGAGAATTTAGAGCATCGTCGTTGAAGTTGAACGAGACCTGCCCGCGATACCTGTCGGTGCCCGGGCGCGTCAGAATTTCGATACGGCCAAAGCCGAGTCGATCGTATTCGGCAGAGAACGGATTTGAGTTGATACGGACCTCGCGAATCGAAGCGCGCGGCGGCAAGCGGCCGCCGGTGAAACCGTCAACAAAGATTTGACCGCCGTTTGGACCAGCGGAAGGGCCTGCTAAAGCTTGCAGTGCCGCCGCGAGATCGTCAGGATCGTCCGGCAGTGATTCAAGATCCTCACCCTTCAACACAACGGCGCCGGCGTTGTTTTCCGGTTCTGTGCTCAACTCACGATTGTCAGTGGAGATCGTTACCTTCTGTTCTTCAATCGCGACTTTCAAAGTGATATCCAATTGCTCGGCCTTGCCCGCGACGACTTCAATAGCTGTCTCAGACATCGCAAAGCCTGCGTTGATTGCGCGAACTGTGTATTTGCCGGGAGCGAGACCGTTGATCGTGTAGGAGCCTGTGTCGTTAGTAACGACTGTCTTTTCCACGCCCTGGCCGTCAATCGCCGTCACGCTTGCGCCAATGATTGCGCCGCCCAATTCGTCAAGCACCTGGCCTCGCAATGAGCCCGCCCGTTGCTGCGCATACAACAGACCCGGAATGCCCGCGCACAGGGCGATCACCAACACGATTCTCTTCATTCAGAAGCTCCTTCAACAGCCTGCGGGATTTCCGGAGGGGTGGCCACGGAGGGCCACCCCCTACAAACGGCCTCACGTCTGCTTTAGATTGGGGCGTTATTGTAGGGGTGGCCCTCCGTGGCCACCCGTCGTTGGCGCGGAATTGTATCGAAATCTGCCGTAAAGAGTCTGTCAATGGATTGTAAAGTTTTGTCAGTTCTGTGAACTTTACGATTGACACTTCTTTACGCACGAAAATCGGCTATTCCTGTAGGATCGCGGGCGACTTGCCTTAGTCATCCGTATGTCTTTCAATCTGGCTGAGCAACCAATGGAACGCGTTCTGGTAATTGACGACGACGTCGGCCTTTGCGAGCTGGTCGGAGAATACCTCGAGCCCGAGGGCTATGCCGTTGAAGCGATTCACAACGGCGAGCGCGGCATCGATCGCGCCCTTTCAGACGAACACGATCTGGTGGTGCTGGACGTGATGTTGCCCGGCGCCAACGGCTTTGACGTGCTACGGCGAATCAGGGCTCGATCTCGCATTCCCATCTTGATGTTGACGGCGCGCGGCGACGACGTCGATCGAATCGTCGGACTGGAAATCGGCGCGGACGATTACCTTCCAAAGCCATTCAATCCTCGTGAGCTGGTGGCTCGTATTCGTGCCGTATTGCGGCGCGCGCAGCCCGTTGAGTCAAACACTTCCGCGCGCGAAACCATTCGGATCGGAGATATCGAAATGGACAGCAACACGCGCAACGTGCGCCGCTCGGGTGAAGTAATTGAACTCACTGGAGTCGAATACGACTTGCTCGAGATACTGCTTCGCAACGCCGGCCAAATAGTCAAAAGAGAAGACCTCGTCAAGGAAGTTTTAGGACGCGAACTATCGCCTTTCGATCGCAGCATCGACATGCACGTCAGCAACCTGCGCAAGAAGCTGGGCCACCAATTGAACGGTCTCGAAAGAATCAAGACCATACGTGGCGTCGGCTACATCTATGGCGCCGCCACTGAGAAATCCGAATGAAGATTCCTTTTCGCAGCTTATATCTAAAAATCTTCATCTGGTTCTGGCTCGCCATGATCATAATCAACGTCGCGCTCTTTGCGGCAGTGGCGCTGACGCGTCCGACTCCGACGAGACGATCGTGGCGCGATCTCGCGCAAGTTGGACCAAACGCGCAGAAGGCCGCCGAGATCTACGAACAGTCAGGATCGAGCGCATTGACGGCAGCGCTTCAGGCGACGGAAAAGGCTTCAGGCGTCAGTGCGACTTTCTTCGACGAAAACGGCCAGGAGCTTTCGGGACGAACCGTGCCGCCGAACGCCCAGGAACTGCGGGCGAGGGCGATGGAGACTCGTGACATCGAATTCAACTTTGCTGAAAACACACTCGTCGCGCGGCCCGTGGTGAGCGCGAAGGGCCAGCGCTACGTGTACATCGCTCATATTCCTCGTCCGCCGTTTCAACGAAGCTATCAGACGTTAGGCCTGCGTTTGCTTGTGGTGCTCGTGATTGGCGGCATCTTTTGTTACTGGCTGGCGCGTTATCTCACCCAACCACTACTGAAACTCCGCACGACGACAAACGAGCTTGCCGAGGGAAATCTCGGCGCGCGTGTATCAACGAAGCTCGCGAAGCGGCAAGATGAAGTTGGGCAGTTGGGCCGCGATTTCAACTCCATGGCCGAGCGTTTGGAATCAATGGTGAAAGCTCAACAACGACTGCTCGGTGATATCTCACACGAATTGCGATCGCCGCTGGCGCGACTCGGCGTGGCGCTCGGCCTGGCCCGGCAACGTTCTGGCGCCGAAGCGAATGGCGCACTCGATCGTATCGAACGTGAGTCAGACAATCTCAATGAAATGATCAGCCAGTTGTTGACGTTGACTCGTTTGGAAAGCGGCACGGACGGGCGCAAGCGGACTGACGTCGACCTCGCAGCACTCGTGCGTGAAGTTGCAGACGACGCGGACTTCGAAGCTCGCAGTCAGAACCGCGCGGTGCAGGTGGTGTCGAGTGATAACTGTTCGATCAATGGCGTCGAGGAGTTGCTGCGGAGTGCAGTTGAAAACGTCGTGCGCAACGCGGTGCATTACACGCGGGAAGGAACGGCGGTGGAAGTCGCGCTTCGTAAACAGAACGGCGGCAGCGATAACTTCGCTGTCATCAGCGTGAGGGATCGCGGCAACGGCGTGCCGGAAGAAGCGCTCGAGAAGATCTTTCGTCCGTTCTATCGGACCGAGGATGCGCGCGACCGGCAGAGTGGCGGCGGCACTGGGCTGGGACTGGCGATCACCGAGCGTGCAGTACGAATGCACGGCGGTTC
Source organism: Pyrinomonadaceae bacterium (assembly GCA_025922875.1). Classification (GTDB taxonomy): domain Bacteria; phylum Acidobacteriota; class Blastocatellia; order Pyrinomonadales; family Pyrinomonadaceae; genus PSRF01. The sequence goes on along the minus strand of JAICGZ010000225.1, from coordinate 1,943 downwards.
GATTCAGGCGCTAAATGCTGCAGGCGGCGGCTTGTCAGTTGAGATGAGATTTACTTTGACAGGATCCGGGCCTTTTGGAGCCTCTTCGCCCGGAGCTCAACAAACCTGATAATCAATATCCAAATCAACGCCGCCGTGAATCCCGCGATGACGTCAGTCGTGTAGTGCACGCCCAGGTAAATTCGCGACAGTCCAATCAACAAAAACATCGCCGCTGAGAATATCCAGACCAGCAGTCGCAAACGTTTTCTTTTAATCCGCGCTGTGAGAATTGCCGCGAGCGCGCCGAAGAAAACGGCGCTCATGAGCGAGTGGCCACTCGGAAAACTGTACGTCTCGGGAGTCGACAGGTTGAAAAACGGAACCGGCCGAGTTCGCCTGAAGGCCAGCTTGAGAGTCACATTCAACAACGCGCCACCGAGCATCGTGAGTGCAAACAGTTTTGCTTCAAGGCCCAGCTTCCGCCTGGCTAAACGCACAACGACGATGATCGAGCCAATCGTGAGCGCCAGGGTCGAGCCTATGAAAGAGAAGCCCCGCATGATCCGGGTAAGCAGCGGTGTAGCAAGCTGATGAACTGCGGCTCGGGTGACCTCGTCGAAGTGACGCGTGTCATCTTCGAGGACTTCGTCAGCCAGCCAGCCGAAAAACACGAGCGCGCCAATCGCGGCCGCAAGGCCAAGCAGGAGTGATAAACTAACGAACTCAAACCAACGCTTTTGGTTGGTATCCGTCGCTGACATTGTTTTAGTTTGCGTCCTTTTGGGCAGAATTTACAAGATTCATCCTGTCCGAATCATCCGTGGCTAATCTTCCGAGACGAAAGTTTCTGAAAACTATCGGAGGCGCCGTAGTTGTAAGCGCGCTTCCTGATGTGCTTTTGGCGACGCAATCTAAATCACCCGCTGTAGCAGTCTTCTGGGAACCGGGGTTTCCGTCGATTCAAGGTTGCAATGTCACCCTCCAGCAAGCGCTGAGAAACTTCAACGTCACTCTCCTCAATGAGCCCGGTCTGATCGAACAACTCGACACGAAGCGTTTCGATCTGCTCGTCACGCCTTATGGCTCGGCGTTTTCAAAACGCGCCTGGCCGGCGATGTTGAAGTATCTGCGTGACGGCGGAAACTGGCTGAACATCGGCGGCGTCCCGCTCTCGAGGCCTGTCGTTCGCGCCGGAACTGAATGGCGCGCCGAACCAAAACAAACGACTTATCACAAACAAATCGGTATAACCCATGCGTTCCCGGTCCGCACCTCCAGTTATAAGGCTTTCAACTATGTCCTCGAAGGTGGCTTGAAGGCAGACGAAGTCTATGAGTTGTACGTGCGTCTGAGCTCCTCAAACAATGAACCCGACGAGGCAGGCAGTGATGGACCACACGAGGGAATTGTTCACCCGCTGGTGATGCTGGTCAATAGTGATAGTCGACCGGCGGCAGCGCCAGTCATTCAGATCGATCGTCTGCTTGGTGACTTTGCAGGCGGGCGTTGGATGCTCGCGAATTTCCGTGGGGAGATCGAGCCATCCACAATCGCCGATCTTGCCCAACGAGCATCGCAGGGCGCCAATCGCTTTGAAGTAAGAAGCAACTTCGCCTCGTATAAACCCGGCGAAACTCCGATATTTTCAGTCGAGCTGCTGCGTCCGAAGGGTGACGTGGAGAAGCTCGTAAGCGAGGATTGCACTATTGAACTGAGCAATAGCGCCGATCATGTTATTTCGCGTTTGAGCGTTCCACTCAAAGCCGAGGACACCAAAGCAACGGGGTCAATAAAACTTCCCGAAAACGTAAAGCTCACGCCTGGCCTGTACAAGTTGGGGGCAAAGCTCACTTCACAGCCTAACCATCTCGTTCACGAAAATGGCTTCTGGATCTACGACGAAGCATTGATGACGCGAGGCAAGCCTCTCACAGTCGATAAACACTTCTTCTACCGCGACG
>JAICGZ010000224.1 GCA_025922875.1 Pyrinomonadaceae bacterium | reverse complement strand
GTCCCCAAAACCCCCCAACATTGCCCCCCCCAATTTTCTTTGGGGGGCCCCGCCGGGGGGGGGGCGGCGGGGCGGCGTTCGGGCCCCCATTTTGCGGTGCCCCCCCCCCCCCGCCCCCCCCCCCCCCCCACTCCAGGAGCGCACAATCCCCAGATGTCTACACCGAAGCTCTGGCGCGCTTTGACGCTGGTACGCCCGGCATTTGTGCAGGGTCGCCCATCATGCTCAGCTCGCGTTCCCAATGCCTATGCCGCGCGATGCCGAGAATAAAATTCTCAGCCAGCGCCGCCATATCACCGTTTCTGCCGACAATCACCCCCGGATCCATCGAACCTTCCATAGGAGACCCGTTTTCAGAATCTCCTTCACTCACAGAAACGGGCAGACCTGCCTTTGCCAGCAATTCAATACCCGCGCCACTCGCCGCGATTGTCTTGCAGTGCTTGTACGCCTCATTCAAAAAGTTGAGTGCTTCCGGTTCGGCCTCCAACGCAGCGACACTCGCTTCCCCGTCAGGAACATACACAGCGTCAAACAACACAGATGAACCCGTCAACAAACTACAATCAGCATTCAGCGGGTCACCACCTGCACCGGTCAATACTCCCAACCTCGGCGCCACGGTCATTGCCAGCGCGCCTGCTTTCATCAGCGACATCTTCATCTCATTCACGGCAGCATCGTTATATCCATCTGCAACCAGAAAAGCGATCTTCCGTGTCTTGATACTCTTGAGAGTGAAATTCGGATTGTCGACCATCCGCAAGGCAGGCGATGGCTCAATCTCCGCAGTCGAGCGCTTCGGCTGAAACTTACGCGGATCGCCATCAGCCGGCACGCTCAGGTTCAAAGGCTTGTCGAGCTTCTTCGGCACAGTGAGACCAAGCCCGGCAGCTACTCTGTTCGCAAGATCAGTATCGACCTGCGCCAGCAGGTAAAGCATGCGTTCACGAATGGGTGGTGTTTCAACCTTGCCTAACTCGAAACGCAACGCTCGCACGATGTGGTTCTGCTCCGGCTCGGATTGGCTTCTGTAAAAAAGCGTCGCCTGACTGAAGTGATCGAAGAAACTCGCGCTGCGCTGGCGAACCTTTTGTGCATCGATTCTCTCGGCGTAGCTCGCGAATCCACTCATATCCATTCCAGCTTGAAATGGACACCCGCCTCTCAGACTATTGGGATCGTAGCTGGTCTGTCCTCTATTAATAGTCTGGCGCATGAAGCCATCGCGCTGGTTGTTGTGCAATGGCGCGACGGGCCGGTTGATCGGGATCTCATGGAAGTTTGGACCACCCAACCGCAGTAACTGCGTATCGAGGTAAGAAAACAGACGGCCCTGAAGCAGTGGATCGTTCGTGAAGTCTATTCCGGGAACGATGTTGCCGATGTGAAACGCGACCTGCTCGGTTTCGGCAAAAAAGTTTTCCGGATTTCTGTTCAGGGTTAACTTGCCGATACGCTGCACCGGTACGATCTCTTCCGGGATGATCTTCGTGGGATCGAGCAGGTCGAAGTCGAAGCTGTGCTCGTCTTTCTCTTCAACAATCTGCACTCCGAGTTCCCACTGAGGGTAGTCGCCGTTCTCAATTGCTTCCCAAAGATCGCGTCGATGAAAGTCAGGATCCTTTCCGGAAATCTTTTGTGCTTCGTCCCAAACCACAGCGTGCAGGCCGAGCAGAGGCTTCCAGTGAAACTTTACAAAACGTGCTTTCCCGCGGTCGTTGATAAACCGAAACGTGTGCACGCCAAACCCTTCCATCATCCGATAGCTGCGCGGTATCGCGCGGTCGGACATCACCCACATGATCATGTGCATCGATTCGGGCATGAGCGAGATGAAGTCCCAGAAGGTGTCATGAGCGGATGCAGCCTGTGGTATTTCGTTGTGCGGCTCGGGCTTTATCGCGTGGACCAGATCCGGAAACTTGATTGCATCCTGGATGAAGAAGACGGGAATGTTGTTTCCGACCAGATCGAAATTACCTTCCTGCGTGTAGAACTTCACGGCGAAACCGCGCACGTCGCGCGCGAGGTCCGTTGAGCCACGAGATCCGACGACCGTCGAAAAGCGGACGAACACTGGCGTCTGTGCCAAAGGATCCTGGAGAAAGTGCGCCTTTGTGTATGGAGCCATCGATTCATACACCTGGAAATATCCATGCGCGCCTGATCCGCGAGCGTGGACCACGCGTTCCGGTATACGCTCGTGATCGAAGTGTGTGATCTTCTCGCGAAGGATGAAGTCCTCCAGCAGAGTCGGACCGCGATCGCCGGCTTTGAGTGAATTTTGATTATCGTTTATGCGAACGCCGTGGTTCGTTGTAAGGAATTCACCGGCGGAATCTTCAATGTTCGGCGCGAGCTCATCTGATTTCAGGTTGGGCATTCCGTGTCCTGCGCCGGTTGGTAACTCAAACCCATTCCCTGATCCATTCGATTTATTCTTTTTATTGTTGCGTTTGGTTTTGTTCCTGGGCTGACTCATTGGTTCCTCCCCTGTTAGACAGATTTATCTTGCGCCTGCTTTTTTAGTTCTCGCCTTCTTCGCCTTCGCCGCGTCTTCGGCCGTAGTCACGTCCTGTTCCTCTTCGGGCGGCGGCAGCACCGCGGGCATGCCCAGCGCTTGAATCCACAGTTCGCGAGTCCATCCCTGCGTGTGGTAGAGATGTTCATCTTCCTCTTCTTCCACCTGCTGGTAAGCGGGCATGATCAACGCCGCCTCGGCCTCTTCCGCGTTTTTCGCCAGTTCACCCAGCAACTCCCAATTGAGGTGGTCCTTCGTCTCAGCGTGAACGACACATTCGGCCGCGACGATTTGAGCGGATTGAGGATCAGTGGACCTCAAAGCCATCTCCATCGCCTTCACGAGCGACGTGCCGATATATCGAACAACCTTGCGTCCCGGTGTCTCCGCGTCAGGATCCAACTCCAGTGCGATCAGAATGTCAGACAGGATCTGCACGTGGTTCTTGGTTTCTTCCAAATACTTGTTCCACTCTTCTCGCAGGTCTTTATTGACTGCGCAACGTAAAGCGGTGGAATAAACCTGCACTCCGCCTTTCTCAGTTTCCAAGGCCTGATACAACAGATCGGTAGGAACTTTCGCGAGTAGCGTTCTGTTCATAGTTTCCCCTTCCATGATTGACTGTTTACTTAACTTGCGCCTTTGCGGGCAAAGCCCCTTTGCGCGAAACAAACTCCAAAAGAATGCAAGCGCTAAGCGACTCTTGCAGTCTCTTCCTCTTCCTTCTCCGGCAGTTTCTCCACCGCGCGTCCTTTCATCCGGCGCGGGGCGCGAGCGCGCAAGTCGAAGCGATCACCCTGGCTCAGCATGTGCATCCTGAGGTCGTAAATCGATAACGTCTTCTTCAGATCCTCTTCAGCAATGTTTGAATAGCTGACTTCGGAACCATCGAAAACATAGACAGCGCCCGAGCCCAGCACGTAAAAGCCGTTGCCTCTTTCCACGACAATCGCGGTTTGTTCGTCAATGCCGATGCCGAGGTTCTTTGGATTCTGGGCCACCGCTCCAATCAGACGCCCGACCCTGCCGCGCTCCATAAAATGCTGATCGATGATCACACCGCCGATTAATCCCAGGCCCGGCGCCATTCGCACGGACCCGCCAATCACGTGTGACTCTTCATCACCGCCATGCACCAGCATCGTTTCACTCATCGCTGAGGCGCCCGCGCTTGTGCCGGCGATCACGCCACCCTCGTCGTAGATTTCCCGGATGCGTTCATAGACGGGCGTATCGCCAATTTGACTAGTGATCCTCACCTGGTCGCCGCCCGTGAAGAAGACACCGTTCGCGTCGTCGAGTATTCGCAATTTGCTCTCCAGCTTCGCTTCATCGCGGCTGCTGATTTCCAGGTTGTAAACGTGTTTGACTCCGAGCGACCGAAAAGCATTCTCGTATTGATCGAAAAGCTCGTCAGTCCCGCTGGACATTGCCACGGTTGAGACCACCAGCTTCCCGGAGCCGACTCTCCGCGCGACTTCCCTGAGAATGAGCTTGTCGTTCGACCGATCTTCCTTGCCACCGATGATGATTAAAGCTCGATCACTTTTTTCCATGACTATTCTTCCGCCACCACTTCCTTGACGCTCTTTCCTTCATCGATTGCTTTTTCTACTGTCACCACAGCGACACAGAGAACACAGAGGTGGCACAGAGTTTTACGCCGGAGGCATCGCTGGAACCGATCGCTTGCCTATTCTTCGCGACTTCGCCAGTGCAGACCGCGCCGTCCTTATTCGCCTGGGCGTGCTTTCTCTGACGGGTGCCGGCGGTAGCGTTGTTGCCGGCTGTGCAGCCATTTCCTGCAAAGCTCTCTGAACTGGTTGGAGCTTTTCATAGAAATGGACGATCACTTCGCCTTTCTCCATCTGACTGACCGCGCGACGGAGCGCCTCGATCTCATCCAACACGACCTCACACTCCATCCCCGGTGAAATTTCGCGAATAGCACGGCAGAGAATGTTTGCTACGTCACCAGGTTTGCGCCCGCGCAGATCGTGGTCCTCTCTTACAATCACTCTGTTGAAGCCTTTTGCAGCCACCCGCGCCGCATGATCGATAATGTCGTCCGCGCGATCTCCCGGCACGCCGATCACTCCCGTAACTCTCCTGTCTTTCCAGTTGGACGCCATGCGGCAAATCGCATTGAACGCATCGGTGTTATGCCCGTAGTCGACCATCACGTGACCGCCGTTCAGACGGTAAAGATTTGCTCGCCCGGGATTGTTGGTCCAACTCGAAAAATTTATAAGACTCTTCAACAGCACTTCCTGCTCGACTCCGAAGGCACGACACGCCGCAACTGTCGCCAGCAGATTAGCAACCTGAAAATCCGCCGCGCCGTTCATCACTAATGGCGGCATTGAGAGATCCATCATCCAACGATCCGTTTCGCCGGTTGACTCGATCACGGCTTTATTCTTGGCGATGTAAGCAGTGCCGCCCTTCTGCAAATGACTCCTGATCAGCGGGTTATTTTCGTGCAGTGAAAAGTAGATTACGCGCTTGGGGATTCTTTTGACGCGTTCGCACTCCATCAGTTTCGACAGGTGTTCGTCATCCGCGTTTAGAATCAGGGCGCCGCCTTCTTTTACGCGCTCAGCCACCAGCGATTTGATGTAGATAACGTCTTCAACTGACTTGATACCGTCCTGGCCGACGTGGTCATCGCTGATGTTTGTCATCACTCCAATGTCAGACCAGTCGTAACCGAGACCGCGCCGTAAGATGCCGCCGCGTGCGGTCTCGAGCACAGCCGCTTCCACTGCCGGATCAGAGAGCACTACCTGTGCAGACTGTGGACCAGTCGTGTCTCCTTCGACCACTCGCTCGCCGTCAATGTAAATTCCATCGGTAGTGGTCATACCGACGCAAAGACCCGTCTTACTGAGCACGTGTGCGGTCATTCTCGTGACTGTCGTCTTCCCATTCGTCCCGGTTATCGAAATGATAGGTATGCGGCTCGGCGCGCCTGCCGGAAAGATTGCATCGACAACTGCCTCACCTACGTCACGTGGTTCACCCGCGGACGGGTAATGGTGCATTCTTAATCCGGGCGAAGCGTTCACCTCGATAACTCCACCACTCGTGATGGGAGCTGTGATATCCGGTATCACCAGGTCAACGCCGCACACATCCAGACCGATCAGCCGCGCCGCCCGTTCACACATGCGAGCCACGCCTGGATGAACTCTGTCCGTTACGTCTTCGGCAGTAGCGCCGATTGAAAGGTTGGAGCGGTTCGAAAGAATGATGCGTTCGCCGCGCGGTGGAATCGTATCGAGCGACATTCCCGCATGATGCAAATGCGTTACTACATCAAAATCCACTTTGATCTTGGTCAAAGGCTTTTCATGACCATCGCCGCGCAGTGGGTTCTTGTTCTCTATCGCGATCAGATCACGTATTGAGTTGACACCATCGCCGATCACGTGAGGAAGCAAGCGCTCACTCGCTGCTACCATGCGACCGCCGACAATCGTCACGCGGTAGTTTCTACCGCAAAACATTTCCTCCACGAGCACTGCTGACGAGAACTCCTGCGCCGCCTCGAAGGCGACCTTCATCTCCTCCGCAGTTGAGACTTCGAGTGAGACAGCTTTTCCCTGCCGCCCGTCTAAAGGTTTCACCACCACCGGGCGTCCGAGCTCATCGGCAGCACGCGTCGCCTCTTCCAACGAATAGACCACTTGTCCTTTTGGAACGGGAATACCGTTGCGGTGCAGGCGATCTTTTGTTTCATCTTTGTCCTGAGCCAGCTCGACCGCGATCGCGCTGGTCTGGTCGGTCATTGCTGCCTGAACGTAATGAAGATACTTGCCATAACCGAGTTGGATACGATTGCCGGCGCCGTCTCGCCTGCATGGAATGTTTCGTCTCTTAGCGGCCTCCGTGATCGCGCGCGTAGTCGGGCCGACGTGGGCATCGGCGATCAAAAATCTCGCGTGCTCCAGGACGGGCTCCAGCTCGAATCCTTCTCCACGGACCAGAGCGTCGACGAGATTCACTGCCTGCTCGAATAAGTAAGTGCTGGCTTTCTCGGCCTGAAACTCGATCGCGACGTTGTAAATGCTGCCGGTGTCGTGTCGCGTTTTCCCATGTGTCCTGCCGATGCCACAGAGTTCGGTTAACTCGAGGGCAACATGCTCGACGACGTGACCGAAGTAAGTACCTTCATTCAATCTCGTCACAAAACCACCGGGCCTGCCGAGACTGCAATGATGATTTTCTATTCCGGGAAGAATTGTGAGGAGCTGTTCATTGAACCCCTTGAACTCACGACTCTCGCGTTCCACAAGCTCGCGAAGGTCCAGCCGCATCAGCAGCACTGGACGATAGCTATAAACATTCGGACCGGTTAGTGGGCGAATGCATTCGATCTTCATGGAGGCTTTGCCTTTCGATTTCATATGCGCAGGCGGCGCTCTCAAATGTCATGCCAGCAGCGTGATCGAAAGCTGTGTCGTGAGCATGTTGAGAAGGTAAAGAATGTGAATGCCATTTACTATTGAGAGATCGAGTGATCGTTAAGTGAGGCCATCGATGATCTTTGTACGTTACGTACACTCCCGAACATATGAGGGTACGTTAACGATCAATAGCAAGAGAGTGATGTTTGACATTGCTACATGAGACGAAAGTGAGCAGGATCGTTTTCAGTACGAGCCTGCATCGTCTGCGCGACGGGATAATAGCCTCAGCCTGCGAAGCAGGCGTAAGCATAAAGCCTGGGGTGGAGCGAGGCTTTGCGAGCGAATGCGGGCGACAGCCTGTAATGTAGATGACTGTCGCCCGCTTCGCGGGCTACCTAATATTAATCACGATTATCCTAGGGTTCCGCGAGCAAGCTCGCTCCACCCCAGGCTATATGCTCACACGCGCTTCGCGCGTTCAATCGTCGACCATTTCTAATAACCAGATGTCGACGTTGACTTCTTCGGCATGATGAAGAATTGGTTGTGTTTTCGGTTGGGCGATCCCGTTCGCCTCGAGCATCGTTGAACTGAAGCTGGTGAGCTCAGCTTCGTAAAGTTGCCAGGGCTCGTGATAGATGCGAGCGCGATAAAGCGTGTCGTCATATTCCGTGTACAGAATGTACCGCTCGGTTAAAAAGAACTCGCGACTGCCGGGTTGCGATTGCGGCAGAGGCTCTCCGACGCTCCACGAAGCCTTAAACTGAGCCGGTGGATCGTCATCGCGTATGAGTTTGTACCGGATCTTCTTCTTACCTGCGATTTCGATGTCGGCGTTGTAGTACGGCAGGTGATAGACGGCGCGTGCACCCATAACGGCGGCACTGCTGTTGGCATCAAGTGAAAAGAACCACACCCCCGGAACGCCGTTGTGGTGTACGTAGGTACGTACGTTCAACTCATGCATTGAATTCAATCCGGGAACGGGCGGTACATACGGAGGAAAGGCCCGAATGTCCCACATCGTGAATGGCGTGATGGCAATCCACGCAGAGCCGCCGTAGGTGTCGATCTCCAATGATGGCGGAACATGTGGCCTGAGCAGGTTTTCCTCTATGCGCCAGTGCATGAAGAGCAGTTTGCCCCAGTCCTGGTGCATCACAGGCTGGCCCGGCGGACGATGCCGCGCAGCCAGCCGATCTACGTCAGTAACGTTACGCATGTTTACCGCACCGCCGCCGAGGTTCCTCGTTCTTCGTGAATGCGCGTACTTTCACGTGCACGTTCCGATAAGGAATTCGGCGCGTTCAGATTCGCACCTGGTGCGACGCCAACGCCAAGCCTTTCAACCAGCTCTCCACCAAGCCAGCCGCCAAGCAGTGCTGCGGCGACTCCCGCAAATGAGAGCGCGAAGGCAGTCATCGAAGGTACTTCCGGAGAATTTCTTCGTAATAGCCAGCTTGCTATGAACAAGATCATCACACATACATTGGTAAGCCCGTGCAGAAGACCGATACGACTGGCCCTCGTGCCCGCGGGAATGTACAGGTAATCGATCAGCCCGAAGATAGCCGCCAGTAAGCCGCCGACGATTCCCGCCGCGATCATCCAGAACGAAACTGTCGTCCAGGTCGGGTTGGCGGTAAGGAGATAGATGACGTCAAAGATTACCGCTGCGGATAGCAGACCGAGCGGATAGACGATCAAGATCGGATGAATGGCATGTCCGAATAGTTTTGCTTTAGCTTCCATGTTGTGACCTCCTTAGATTAGGGCAAATTCAATCAAGTTACGGGCCACATCATGTAAATCCTGATAAATCTTGTAAATCCTGTTAACCAAACTTGCGGAAGATCTCCTCATGAATCGCCGCAATAGCTTCAGGCTCGACCTTCGGTTTGCGATCGTACGTAAGCAGCCCGTTGATCTCCTGCTCGATATCAGTCAACTGCGTGTAACAAAAACCTGCCAGGAACTCCAACGATCCGATGCCCCTCATCAAATCGTGATACTTCTCCAACAACTCCTCCGGCTTCTGAAACGAATCATAGAACCTGTAAAGCAGATCTCGTTTCTCCGGCGGGATACCTTGAGGAATCGCCAGGAAGCCACCTACTTCCGACAGCACGATCGGCTGTCCACGATATCTTGACCCGCGAGCGAAAAGCGGCTTGTCGACCCAAACCTTCGAAGGCAGCTCACCACCCATCAGCGTTTCTTTATATCGTTTCGATAACTTCTCAGCCGTCGGAGTGTAATCGTGGATGGCGCAGATATCGGTTATGTCAGTGTGTTCCCAACCATCGTTATCAATTACGGGCCGTGTGGAATCGAGACGCCGCGTAACCCGGACCATGCGCTCGATGAACGCATATTGTCCTGCATGCTCTTCGGTGAGACCCGGAAAACCCATGCTCTCATTGACCGGCACCCACGCAATGACGCATGGATGGTTGTAGTCACGACGCACTGCATCCTGCCACTCCGCGGATAAAAGATCTTCAGCCTTTGGCGACCACTCACGCGCGTTTGGCATCTCCTCCCAAACAAGCAAGCCCAGCCGATCGCACCAGTAGAGCCAACGTGGATCCTCGATCTTCTGGTGTTTCCTGACGCCATTAAAACCAAACATCTTGATCCAGCCGATGTCGGTTTGCAGCGCTTCATCAGACGGAGCGGTCAGGTACCCTTCAGGCCAATAGCCCTGGTCGAGAATCATCTTCAGGTAAGTGGGTTTCCCATTGATCAGGAGCTTGCCTTGTCGCAACTCGAGTCCACGCAATCCTACGTATGAACCAACCTCATCGAGGAGGTTGTTGCCGTCGTACAAGCGAACTTGCAAGTCGTAAAGATGCGGTGACTCAGGCGACCAGAGCTTGGCGTAAGGGATCGTGATACCGAGTCGTCCAGTGGCCACCGCCGTCTGGTCTTCGCTAATCGCGACTCGCTTCCCTTCTTCGAGCACTTCGACCTCGACACGCCACGCAGAGGACGGCGCATGCAGAAACACAGTTAACTCGAGAAGATTTCGTTTTGCGTGAGTGATTACGCGGAGCTCTTCAATTCGTATCGGCGGCACTGGCTCCAGCCAGACGGTTTGCCAGATTCCAGTGGTGCAATAGTAGTCAATGCCTTCAGGCAATCCGGTATACGACTGTTTACCGCGCGGCTGCTGCGGATTTTGACGATCCTCAACTCGAACCGTGAGCCGGTTCGCACCATTCTTCAGATACGGCGAGATGTCAAACTGAAAGGGCACGTGGCCACCGCGGTTATGGCCCACTTCCTGACCGTTGATCCAAACAGTGCAGGCGTAGTCGACCGCTCCGAAGTTCAGCAACAGATCACGTTTATAAAACTCGTCCGGCAGTTCGAAGGTCCGTGCATACCAGACTACTTCGTGGATCGATTTGTCGTTGATACCGGAAAGCGCAGTCTGGTAAGCAAATGGCACTATGATTCGCATTGGTAAGGTACGACCGTCATACCATCCAAGCGCCATTCCCTCATCGGCGTCGTCAAAAGCAAACTCCCACTCGCCGTTTAGGTTGAACCAGATACTGCGTACGAATTGTGGCCGCGGATATTCAGAGCGGGGGATCTCTTGTTTGTTAAGAATCATGCTGACAAACTAAAAGAACTCAACCGCAAAGTCACGAGGGCGCTAGAGCTTCATTCTGAATAGCGTCATGGTGTCTCTGCGATTGAGATCTTTCCACACCAACCGACCGTCGAGTGTCAGTCAAATTTGAAACGTCCCAGGCGGTTAACTTGCCGTCACAGATTAACCGGCCGTCATCGTTCACTTCATACTGGGCCGTTCTACCGGAAAGCCGGTATGAAACCCGCCCATTATCACGTCTACCCAAGACAATGAGTTCACGCCCATTGGGCAATACATAGATTCCCCCAATCCTGAGCTCCACGAAACTACCCCCCCCCGTGTTCGATCTCTGGCCCCTCCCTGGAGTGGGGCGGCGGGTGGGCGCGTTGGTTTAGTTGATTGGTGTTGGGG
>JAICGZ010000223.1 GCA_025922875.1 Pyrinomonadaceae bacterium | reverse complement strand
CCTGGTTCGGGCTTTGCCCGAGTTTATGGGCCAAAGGCCGAACCAGGGGCACAGCCCAAATTTCATTAAAAACTTTCACGGCGCGGCCTAGCCGCGCCTCACATCAGGCGGCGAAGCCGCGGCAGAGGGCCAAAATGGACTTTTCGGGCAAAGCCGATTTAAGTTGCACGTGTGGCCAGTCTTTGAAGTTTGGCCAAAGCGCGCCGGCAGTTAAGCGCTGCCCAATCTCCACAGAGTTGCGCAACCAATTGACAGCCGTTAACGTACTACCACGCAACCACCGGCAATTTCTTCAAAACCCTGGAGGACGTCAATGAAAACCAAAGCCTTAGTGCTGTTACTACAGCTCTTACTGCTCTTTCCCTTTTCAGCTTTAGCCCAGAAAAACGCTCAAACTAAGGCTGGGTTAGCACCACTCATCCCGCTGAAGGATTTCTTCCGCAATCCCGTCAAGGTTGCATACCAAATTTCACCGAATGGCGAGTACCTGGCCTTTATGCAGCCGTGGGAGAACCGGCTCAATGTCTTTGTCGAGAAGATCGGGACCGGCCAGGCGACCCGCGTGACCAGTGCAAAGGCGCGAGACATCGCGGGATACGCGTGGAAGGGCGACAACCGCATTGTCTACGTACAAGACACGGGTGGCGATGAAAACTTCCGGCTTTATGCCGTCAGTATCGACGGCTCGAATCCTAAGGACCTGACTCCGTTTGAGAAAGTTCGCGCGCAGATCATCGATGAACTTAAACAAAACCCAAACGAAATCCTCGTCGGTCTCAACAAGCGCATGCCGCAGGTCTTTGATGTCTATCGTATCAACGTAAACACAGGCGAGATGCAGATGGTTGCTGAAAATCCCGGCAACTACACCGGCTGGGGCACCGATTGGGATGGAAAACTCCGCATCGCCATCACCACGGATGGCGTCAATAGCACGTTGCTGTTTCGCAATAGCGAAACGGAGAAGTTTGCGCCGCTCGTCACCACCAGTTTCAAAGAGACCATCGCACCGTTACTCTTCACCGCTGATAACCGGCAGTTGTATGTAGCGACAAATATCGGTCGCGACAAGACTGCCATTGTCAAATACGACGTCGAAAACAAGAAGGAACTCGAGAAGATATTCGAGCATCCGGAGGTGGACGTCACGAATCTTCTCAGTTCTCGCAAACGCCGCGTGATTACGGGCGTATCTTTCACCACAGACAAAACCCAGTACCACTTCATCGACAAGCAGCGAGCCGACCTGCAAAAAGATCTCGAGCGTCGTTTACCGGGTTTTGAAGTGCGTCTGGCCGGCTGTAATGACAACGAGGACAAGTGCCTGGTGCGCACCTTCACCGATCGCTCACGCGGCTCTTACTACTTCTACGATCTGAAGTCGAAGGACTTCCGAAAGCTCGCCGACATAAGTCCCTGGTTGAACGATCAGGATCTCGCGCCCATGAAGCCGATCAAGTATCAGAGCCGCGACGGGTTGACGATCAACGGCTACTTGACACTTCCCAAAGGCGTGGCGGCCCGCAATCTGCCTGTGGTCGTAAATCCCCACGGTGGTCCATGGTATCGCGACCAATGGGGGTATAACCCTGAAGTTCAATTCCTTGCGAACCGCGGCTATGCGGTGTTGCAGGTTAACTTCCGCGGCTCGACCGGATATGGGCGCAAGTTTTGGGAAGCCAGCTTCAAACAATGGGGTAAGGCCATGCAGGACGACATCACCGATGGTGTCCAGTGGCTGATCAAGCAAGGTATCGCCGATCCGAAACGCATTGGCATTTACGGCGGCAGCTACGGTGGATATGCAACGCTGGCGGGGCTGGTTTACACGCCCGAGCTTTATGCGGCCGGGGTTGACTATGTAGGGGTCTCGAACCTGTTTACATTTATGAAATCCATTCCGCCGTATTGGAAGCCATACCTGGAAATGCTCTACGAAATGGTTGGACATCCGGAAAAGGAAAAGGACCTTCTAACGGCGGCCTCTCCGGTTTTCCACAGTGACAAGATCAAAGTGCCGCTATTGATTGCGCAGGGCGCCAACGATCCGCGCGTAAACAAGGCGGAATCGGACCAGATGGTCGAGGCTCTAAAGAAACGCGGAATCGAAGTGCCTTACATCGTCAAAGCGAATGAAGGACACGGCTTTGCGAATGAAGAGAACCGCTTCGAGTTCTACCGCGCGATGGAAGAGTTTCTCGGGAAGCATCTGGGTGGAAGAGTCGAGAAGGCGAGCGACTGAAGGGTGATTCCGTAACCTGACATTTTTGGGCTTGCGATCGCGCACGTGTAATAGCAGGTGATGTTCCCGCAAAGGCGCAAAGGACGCTAAGTTTTTTAGTTTCCTTTGCGCCTTGCGTGTTACGTGAGACCGTTTTCCAAGGCTGATTACGATTTAATCCCGAACTGTTCTAGCTGGTCGGGAAGAGAGTTAGTGCTTGCTTTACGGAGGCATTCTCAACTGACCAGCGATTCCAAACTGCAAGTGTTTTGGCTTGATCGAGTTTGAATTCGTATGCGAGATTTGTATAAAGCAATTCTCTAAAGCGTTGTAAATGTTGTGCATCGAATATCCGAGTGAGTCTAATTCGGCGGGATTCAAGTTGCTAAGGTCAAATTGAGAAACATGACTTCAATGCGGGCAATTGCCTCAAGGTCATTACGAATAAGGGCGGCCAAAGCAAGGGCAGCGTTAGAATCAATTCTCATCATCAAGGACAATTCCGTGCTCAAGAATTTGCTCACGCAAATATGCAGGACAGGCTTCGAGTTCGACAATATCGACCGGACGAGGCAAAATCTGCGGCAAATGGCCCACGCTTCCGAATAACCGATCTCCCGGAAGTCCTTCAACGGCAAAATCGAAGTCTGAATGAACGGTGGGTCGTCGACTTTGTGTTAACCGCACAAGTAGCATGCTACGTTTGCACAGGCAGTTTCAGCCCTCAGTGCAACTCTGCTCCGCTCGACCACTCGGTTTTCCACTCATCCGAAACCGGTGTCCATCAAGGTCTTCAACGAGCATCTCGCGAGTTTGCCAGGGACAATCTGCCGGAGGGTCCAGAATCGTGGCGCCGCTTTTCTTGTACTCTTCATAAAGCGCATCGACGTCGTCCATGAAGATCGACATCCACATGCCAGGTTGTCCCTGACCACCCTGGCACAAGAAGATCTCAACCTTTCCACGTCCAATACAGCCAAAGTCCGGTGGATCACCCCAATCCCACTTCTTTTCGAAGCCTAGTTTTTGAACGTAGTAATCCATCGATGCTTGAAGGTTCTTCACGTTGAGGATCGGAGTCGCCTCTTGAAAATCGTTCATAATCACTCCTGCGGTTCAGTCATAACTAAGTCTAGGCGCCATCCTAAGTCGCCCACTCCCAGGCTTCAACAAACAATACGCAAATGGCGCTTCTCTTGACGTGAATGGACCGTAAAAACGAAAAGTTTGGTTTCGCCACGGATTAAACAGATAATACGGATCAGATAATCAATCAAACAGGAGAGAGCATGGCAACTCAAGGTGTGCAGTTTAGAAACGTTCTGCCGGTCATCATTGGAGTCGTTCTTGTTTTTACAGCGATGAAAACGACAGCGATGGCCCAAGCTGACGTCGAAGAGAAAAACCGTCGCGCTATACAAGCCGGTTTTGACAACTGGCGGCGCGGTTCCGGAAGCATCTTTGATTTACTCGCTTCCGACGCAAAATGGACCATAGTCGGCCGATCCGCGGCATCGGGAACATATCACAGCCGCCGCGATTTTATGGACCAGGTCATTGTCCCTTTCAATGCCAGACTCTCCACGCCGCTCGTGCCGACGGTGCGAGGCATCTACGCTGATGGCGATATGGTCATTGTGTTGTGGGAGGGAGCCGCAATGGCTCGCGACGGCAAGTCGTATGAGAACGCGTATTCCTGGTATCTGAAGATGCGTGATGGGAAGATCATCAACGCCACCGCCTTCTACGATTCCATCGCGTTCGATGACTTATGGAAACGAATCAGGCCAGTTTACTAACAAGCCACCATAGAAGAACCGCCACAAGAAAACACAAAAGCACAAAAAGTTCGGGCGAAAACCTTTTGTGCTTTTTGTGCTTCTTTGTGGCTAAATCTCATCCGGAATCTCAGCTTCGACGAGCTGCGCCAGCAGTGTTAGCGATTCCTGCCAACCGAGATAGCAAGCCTCTGCCGGAATGACAGCCGGCACTCCCTCTTGCACGATGTTCAATTCAGTTCCGACCGACACTTTCTTCAACGTGACGGTCGTTAGCATGTCTCCCGGCAGGTTCGGATCGTCGAACCTGTCGTTATAACGAAGACGTTCGTTTGGCGTCAGTTCGAGATACTCGCCACCGAATGAGTGACTCTTGCCGGTGGTGAAATTTGTGAACGACATCTTGTAAGTGCCTCCGACCTTGGGCTCGAGGTGATGAACCTGGCCCGTAAATCCATTCGGCGGAAGCCATTTGCACATTGCACCTGCATCAAGGAATGCCCGGTAAACTCGCTCCGGCGGAGCCTGGAGCACTCTGTATAGTCGTATAGTGTTCGTATTTTCCGTTGTCATAATTTCTCCTCAAATGAATACTGATTAATTAACCGCCCGCGATTGCGCCAATGATGTAAAACGGCTCCGCTCCCGATGCGATTGCCTGTGGCAGCGGAGCGTCCGCCGGCTCGTGCGTCACATCCTCACCACAGGCAAAGAACCTCAGCAATGGCCGGCGCTCTCCTCCAACATGGTCGCGAATGGTCCCACGCAGCATCGGATATCTTGCTTCCAAAGCATCAAGGATCGAGCGTCGTGTCACCTCGCCGTCAAGCTCGAGTTGAACATCTCCACTGACGCCCGCAAGCGCTCGCAAATGTGCCGGCAAAACAACCAGAATCATGTCAGCGTCTGGACCTCCACAGAAAGCACCGGCGGAAGATCTCGAACAATCGGAGCCCACGTGTCTCCGCCATCAGGCGATGCATATACTTGCCCGCCGGTAGTGCCAAAGTACACGCCACACGAATCAAGCGAGTCGACAGCCATCGCATCGCGCAGCACGTTGACGTAACAATTGCTCTGAGGCAAACCGTTGGTGAGCGGCTCCCATTCGTTGCCGCCGCTGCGACTACGATAAACACGCAGCTTGCCATCCGGCGGATAGTGTTCGCTATCGCTCTTGATAGGCACGACGTAGATGGTCTCAGGCTCGTGCGCGTGCACGTCGATCACAAATCCGAAATCGGTAGGCAGGTTCCCGCTAATTTCAAACCACGACTCGCCCGCGTCGTTGCTGCGCATCACGTCCCAGTGTTTCTGCATGAACAGCACGTTTGAATTTGCAGGATGCAACGAAATGTGATGAACGCAGTGGCCCACCTCAGCGGTCGGATCGGGAATGTATTGCGAGTGCAGTCCCTGATTGATCGGTTTCCACGTTGCGCCGCCGTCATCACTGCGAAACGCACCTGCGGCCGAAATAGCAACAAAGATTCTTTCGCGATTCAGAGGGTCCAAAAGAATGCTGTGGAGACACATGCCCCCTGCGCCTGGTTGCCACTGAGATCCCGTGCCATGCCCACGTAGGCCAGGAAGTTCCTGCCAGGTTTGGCCGCCATCGGCCGAGCGGAATAAAGCGGCATCTTCAACACCGGCATAAACGGTGTCTGGATTGTCGAGTGAAGGTTCAAGATGCCACACTCGTTTGAACTCCCATGGATGTGGAGTCCCGTCATAAAACTGGTGTGTCGTGAGCGGTTTACCAGTTTCAGCCGAAGTGTCGTAAACAAATTTATTGCTCTCACCCATCGGCATCCCTTCGGGTGACATAACTGGCGCGCCAGTGGGCGTTCCGGGCTGGAACCACGTTTTGCCGCCGTCATCTGAGCGTTGAATGATCTGTCCAAACCAGCCGCTGGTTTGCGACGCGTAAATGCGGTTCGGATCCGCGGCCGAACCTTTCAGGTGATAAATCTCCCATCCCGCGAAATGAGGGCCACTAACATCCCACTTTTCACGTTTTCCATCTGAATTCAGGATGAATGCACCTTTGCGGGTGCCTACGAGTACTCGTACATTGCTCATCTTTTCGTTTCCTTTTCGTAGTGACTTACTACTGCTTTAAACTGCTTGGCCCGAAAAGTCTCTATTCCGCGCTTCTCTGTGCAATCTCTGTGGTTCAATATTGCTGAGAAAAAACAACCACAGAGACACAGAGAACACAGAGGTTGCACAGAGAAGACGGTGTACGCCCACTTTTCGGGCAAAAGCCCCTTTAAACAATAGTCGAACGGCGATGGGCGAAATCGACAATGACATCCAGAGATTACACAGATTATGGCGATTCTTTATAATGCCCACCATTTATCTTCGTCCATGAAGGAGCTATGCCGTACACTAAGCACACCGACGGGATTATGAATAAACTCGCCGCACTCAACCCGCGAACGATCGCGCCAATGCACGGCTCAGCTTTTTCCGGCGATGGGGCGCAATCCATCCGCGATCTCGCAGTGGTCATGCGTGAAGTATTAGCGTGATCTTTCAACTATGCCGGCGAGAGTCATCCAGATAAAAGTGAAACCCAATTCACGGGCGAGTCTGCTCGAGCAAAAGGAAGATGGAACGTGGCTCGCCCAAATCAAGTCGCCTCCTGTGGACGGTAAAGCAAACGAAGAGTTGATCGCGCTGGTTGCAAAACACTTCGAGTGTCGCAAATCAGATGTGTCGATTAAAACCGGTGGGTCCGGACGCGTGAAGTTAGTTCGAATAGAAGGTTCCTAAAAGGAGATGCTGTAGCTGACTCCGGGGTGGCGTCCGCGTTCGAAGATGGCGCCAATCTGGTGCCGGCCGAAGGTGTAGTTCACGATTGGATGAACACGTACACCATCAAACATAATCGTCGAACTCCAGTATTCACCAATCGCGATATTCAAACCTCCAATCACGCGCGCACGATCTTCAAACGTTCCATACGCAACGCCTACATAAGGACTAATCGGCAAGTCCGTCTGGTGTTTCAGACTCTTACTCACGGTCGCATAGAACGATTGTCCGAACGGCGTGCCAATTCGGTCTGAACTGGTACCAACGATAAGCGCCGGCCTTTGATGTGTTTCGGTCACAACCACGAGGTTCCCAAGCGGACTGACCTTGCCGGCCAATGGATTGTATTCAATGCCCGCCGTAAATCGAGGATGGAAACGATAGGTGAGAGTATTACGCCAGGTCGCTCGATCGATCTGTTTGGCAACTAATCTTACGCCGTACGTCCATTTGTAGCTGTTTTCTCCTGCCCCGCTCACGGCGCGGCCCTCGCCCGGTCAAAGCGGTCAACTTGGTACGGCTGAAACTTCGGGTTTCCGTTCCTTTTCATTCAGTGCGGTGCTGTTGCGCGCCACCGCCAGTAACGATTCGATCTCTTTTCGCAGTGCGGCCTGATTGACGACGCCCGAGATGATCTTTGCAATCTTTCCTTCGCGATTGATAATCACTGTTCCCGGTAAAGCTGTGCCCAGGCCAAACCTCATCATGTCCGCTGAAGAACCCCCGATCCAAATCGGGAAATTCACTTTTGTCTCTTTTACAAACTGGAGCACTTTACTGCGATCAGCGAGGGCGTCAGTGGACACTCCGATCACCTGAACGCCCAACGGCGCGAATTCATTCTGCACGGCTGCCAAATCCGGCATTTCCGTTCGACACGGAATACAGTAGGTGGCCCAGAAATTCAGCACGACGACGCGGCCTTTTAAGCTTTGCAGACTTTGATCGACGCCTGACAGATCCTTCAAAGTTAAATCTACCGTCTGGTTGATTAACTTTGCAGCTTCACGCTCGGCAATACTTGGACCAAGCACTTCCAACTTATCGACACGAATCGAGGTGACATCTTTCTTTGTTTGAATGGCCCCTTCTACCGCCACCCGCTTACCCACAAACTCCAGCCAATTCTTTCCGGGCAGGCGAAACTTACCGAGAGCTAATTGGTACAGCTTAAAGCCCTCTCCTTCGCGAACCGCCAGCAACGTGGGATCGCCACCCTCAACGCACGACTTGGCCTTCAACAAATCCTCAGCCGTACCGAACTCCACTTTGTTGCGGTCAGCTTCTGCCCAGCATTCAGCACAACAAACAACCTGCCCCTCGAGCTTCGAGGCGGAATTCTGTGCGTGCAATGAAGCAGCACTCACCAGCACAAGGAATAAGCAAGTAAGAAAGAATTTCATGCAATTAAACCTGGTATCACTTTTGAACTTTCGCAACGTAACCGCGCCTCGCTCTCACATTTAATCCCACACGTCTTGAGAAGATGTCAATCCGGCGATATTCGTTCGCTGTTGCTGAACCCAGGGAACGAAGTGGCTTGTAGCTAACAATGTATTGTGAATCAACGCATCAAATCTTCGATTCGTGTCAATCTGTGGTTCTAAACAACGACTCGAGCTCTTTGGAAGCGTGGTCGACGGTGCGCTTCGCGTCTTCCACCGCGGCGCTTGCTTTCTTCAATCGCTCCTCTGCTTCACGCAATTGTTTCTCTGCCTGTTTCTGCGCCGCCTCCAGGCTCTGAGCTCGCGCCCTGGCTTCAGCAAGAGACTTCTTCGCAGTCTGTAGTGAAGATTTCGCGGCAGCTATTCTTGCCTGGCGCGTCTCTTCAAGCTTGCGCGCGTCGCGAAGTGCGGCCGGCGTCTGCACCGGTTCTTTGGTTTTCTTGATCGTGGCGGCGCCGGGAACGAATGAAGCGAGTGACTCAAAACCTGGCGGATCGACGTCCTGGCTCAGGCGTCCAAGAGTTGGACCATCTGCGTTAGCCGAGATTGCCTCGAGCGTTGTAGTGACGCGTCGAATCATATCCAGTGATGGGTTGTGACCTGCATCCTGCAACAATGTAGTCGCGAGATCCGCGAGGTGCGAGAGCGCCTCGCGTCGTGCGTCGAGCGATTCCCGCATATCCGTGGCCTTCCCGGCGCGACCGGATGTGGCCTGGTGAAAGCGCTGGCCTGCCTTTAGGAGGCTGTCGAATGCCTCGCGATGATTCCAGTAGAGTTGATTGACGGTCCACGCTGAGACTGAAGGCTTCGCGAGTGTCTTGACAAGGGTTGCGTCGTTAGCACGCCCGATCTGCTTCAGCCGCGCAGCGAGTGCGTTGCGCGCGCCGATGAACTCTGCCAACGGGAGTTGGAACAGCTCATCAACGTCATGGCCGAGCGTTCCCTTCTCCTCGCCAAAGGTTTTATCGCGCTTTCCGCTGTTTTTCACAATGCTGAGAATGGCACAGCTCCCGATTGCATGCATAGGCGAAAACGCATGAGCTTCCAGAGGGCGCCATGACATCTCCAGAAGGAATAAGGGTTACCATCGGCATCGCCTCGGTGGGCGGTGACTCATAAGTAAACGCAATGTGCTGACTGCTCGATGACGAGTTTGGTGGTGACTGGATCAGTATTAGTTGGGTCCTGGTCCATGGTGAGTCTCCTTTACGCAGGCCTGAGCGGCGCGGATGATATCGTAAAACGCTAACGCAGTTAAGCGATTTGAAGTAATGACGACCGCAAGTTACTATTCCTGCTGCGTAACAGGCCGCAACCCGTCCGCGGAAAGGGCTGAGCCCGCCTGACTCTGTCTTGCGACAAACTAGATCTTCTTTTGGCCCGAGTGCGGACACGGGCGCTACCGAAAGGAGATCAACATGTCTCGTCTGCCTGAACGCCCCTCCCTCGAGCAACTCCGTAAACAAGCCAAGGATTTGCTGAGACAATTACGCAACAGTGATCCGTCTGCTGCTGGCCGGCTGCGCAAATACAAACCAAACGTTTCTGCTCCAATACTGGCCGATGCGCAGTTTGTTATCGCTCGCGAGCACGGTTTCGAAAGTTGGCCCAGGCTCGTTCACCACATTCAGACTGCACCATCGCCAGACATTGAACCGCACCGTCGTATCGCGGAAGATCTTCTGGCTGTCTATAACTCAGCCGATACGCAAGCGGCCACGCGCCTCAACGATCTCTTCCATAGCGCGCTCAACATCCAACAGATTCGCGACTTCATCCGCGATAAGCTTTTTAATCTTCCCGACACTCAACAACGCCTACAGAACTTCACGTTGTCCGATGCCGAACACGTGGTCGCACGACTTTACGGTTTCAAGGACTGGGCCGAGCTCGTGCAGTCAAGTAACGAACCCGCAAGCGATCCACATTCCGCGCCCTTCGTCTTGAGCTCCAAACCTCCGTTCTATCGCATTGATTGGGCCAACAACAGCATGGAACCGCGCCAACCCATGAGCAAAAAGGATTGGGAGAACGTCTGTGCCGTGATCAAAGAACTCGGACTTACAGGCATCAACTCAGCGAATCTCATCGGCGATGATGATCTCGAGATCATTTCGCAACTGGATCAAATAACATCGCTCAATCTCGACGGCTCAAAGCGTCTGACAGATAAAGGCCTGCAGTATCTCGCCCGCATGCCGCAGCTGCGCAAATTGATCCTTGGGGGTCAGATCACGGATCGGGGTCTCGAAGCATTGGCCCACCTCCGCGAACTGCGTGTGTTCCAGATGTACTGGCAAGCCAATATCACTGACGCAGGCATTGCAAATCTCGGGTTTTGCGATCATCTGGAGGAAGTTGATCTATTGGGCTGCAACGTGGGCGACGGTGCGGTTGCCGCACTGGCAGGAAAACCCAAACTGAGTCGCTTCAAAACCGGCCGGAACGTCAGCGATGAAGGTCTCGGGTTGCTGCACCAGTTTCCCGCGTTCAAGACGTGGCACGGAGACGACCCTAAATTCGGGCTGATGTCTTTTGATGCTGAACCCACCACTCTTCTAATCGATGGACCATTCACGAGAGAGGGACTCAATACCCTGCGCGGGCTCGATGGACTCGCCGGCTTGAGTTTCTTCTGGCACACGTCGCGTTTGCGCGGTGATGATCTTGAATGTCTCGATGGCTT
>JAICGZ010000222.1 GCA_025922875.1 Pyrinomonadaceae bacterium | reverse complement strand
TTCCTCAGACATATTCTCCTCCGTTTTGAGCTTTGCCAAAAGCCAGAATCATTGTTGGACACGACCTCGTCCAAGTGCGACTCCAACATTTAGACAGGATTAAAGGATTTTACAGGATTACAAGACATCTATCTCGTTAATCCTGAAAAATCCTGCAAATCCTGTCAGCTAACACGTCCCATCAACTTCTTAACCGTCGGAGTTAAGAACGCCAGGATCAGCGCGGACACCAGTAGCCCAGCCGCAATCCCACCGTAAAGCCAGGCCAGTCGCGTCGAGTCGGCCAGGTAGAAACCCGACAGGTATCCCGCCAGTTTGCTGCCAAGCGACGAGGCCAAAAACCACACACCCATCATGATGCCGACGAGTTTAGCGGGCGAGAGCTTGGTAACCGTGCTGAGTCCCACGGGACTCAAACACATCTCTCCACAAACCTCCAAAAAGTACAGACCGACGAGCCACAAAGGACTGATCCTGCCATAAACCGTCAACATCGATGCCGGAATCATCAGCAGGTAAGCCGCGCCTATGAACACCAGTCCGAGCGTAAACTTCACCGGGCTCGACGGCTGGCGATCCTTCAGGCTCACCCACAGGTACGAGAATATCGGCGCCAGCATGATCACAAAAAGCGGTGTGCACGATTGTAAATAACTTGAAGGAAACGCCATCCCAAAAAACTCAGTGCGCACGAGCTCCTTCGCAAACAGATTCAGACTCGCGCCTTTCTGTTCATACGCGGCCCAAAACAAGATGGTGAAGACAAAGAAAATGAAGATCGCTGCGATGCGTTTCCAATCGCCTGCCGTTAAAGATTGATTTGCCGCGACTTCACTTGCTTTAGATACCACCTGCTTCTTAATCCTGCTGCCGACGTGGGCCAACCATTTGCCAAAAATTACGAAGATGATGAGGCCGAGGATCATTCCAATGCCCGCGGCGCCAAATCCCCAGTGCCAACTCTTAGCCGGATCGAAACCATTGTTAACGAGCACTCGCTTGAAGCTCTCGCTTTGCGCTAAGTAGCCGCAAACAAGCGGCGCTAAAACCGCGCCGACATTGATGCCCATGTAAAAGATCGAAAAACCGCTGTCGCGGCGAGGGTCCTTTTCTCCGTAAAGACCACCGACCATGGCGCTGATGTTTGGTTTGAGCAGTCCGGTACCGGCAGCAATTAGGATCATGCCGAGATAAAAGGACGACATCGAATGGAACACCATCGAGAAGTGGCCGGCGGCGATGACGAGGCCGCCGAGGAAGACGGCCAAACGCGCTCCAAGCAGGTAGTCTGCTGCGAGTCCGCCGGGCAAGGCCGTCAGATAGACGGCCATCGTGTAAGTGCCGTAGATCGAGGCGGCACGCTTTACGTCAAACCCGAGGCCACCTTGCGCCGGAGGCGCAACCATATAAAGGACGAGGATCGCGCGCATACCGTAATAACTGAAGCGCTCCCAAAGCTCCGTGAAGAAGAGCGGGCCCAGACCTTTTGGGTGTCCAAAAAAGGACGCGTCGGTTGCGGGTGCTACTTCGTTTTCAGTGATCATGTTTGTTCGGGCACTTGGTCTCCGCTGATTTCGAATAAATTGCGCCGAAATATATCCCGCCAGGGCGCAAAGACGCAAAGTTTATTGTTCGTGGGTTGTGCTTCACAGGATTAACACGATGTTCAGGATTAACATGATTTTGTGCAAAGCCTCTTGGAAGGAAACTTCTGCTTACCGTCGAGCATCTATCCTCCACAACCGAAAGACCACTCTCCCGAAACGCAGCCGTCCGATTAGGATCCGTATGAAGAAAACCAAGCTGTCGCTGACACTGCTTCTGAGTGTTTCTTTCCTGTCCTTCAACATTTACGCCCAATCAGGACGCAAACGTACCACCGAACCCAAACCCGGCAAGACGCAACCGGCAAAAACAGTGGGCGACGCAGGCGTTAACGAGTCGCGCGTCGGCCCTGAAGGTGAAACTGTCGAGGGCGACGTCATTCGCGTCGACACTTCATTAGTGATGGTTCCGGTAACCGTTCTCGATCGTAACGGCCGGTATGTTCCCCAGCTCCGGCGCGAGAGCTTTCGTGTCCTCGAAAACGGGGTCGAACAAAAGATCGCCTACTTCGCCACTACCGATGCGCCTTTCAGCGTGGTTCTACTAATCGACACGAGCGGTTCGACACGGCTTCGTCTCGACGATATTCAGGACGCCGCGATTAAATTCGTCGACAAGCTCAAACCGTCTGACAGCGTGATGGTGATGTCGTTTGACGATCGGATCGACGTGAAGTGCAAAGCAACAACCGATCGCAATGTGATCTCGAAAGCTATTCGCCGAACCCGTACCGGTGGAGGCACGCGGCTTTACGATGCCGTGGAAGACATTCTGAACAAACAACTCAAAACTATGCCTGGTCGTAAAGCAGTTGTTCTATTTACTGACGGCGTTGACACGGCGAGTCGTGCTTCGTACGACAGCACGATCCGTCTCGCCGAGGAATCGGATGCACCGATCTACGTGGTTGACTACGACACTTCGGGAACGGGCGCTATCTACGGCGGCGGCGGAATCCCCGGTGGCCGCGGCACTATTCTCGGTCTGCCGCTGCCTCGACCCGGCATTCCCGGCTCGACCGGAGGCGCGACACCCGGTGACTACAGGAGGGCTGTCAAATACCTGCACGCGCTCTCAAATGCAACTGGAGGGCGTTTCTACAGTGGCGACTCTTTATTTGGAATTGCGCAGGCGTTTACGTGGATCGCCGAAGAACTCGGACGCCAGTACAGCCTTGGCTACTACCCTTCAACAGCAGGTAAAGATGGGGAGCGACGTCAGATAAAAGTGAGAGTTACTGAAGCGGATCTGGTGGTGAAGGCTCGCGATAGTTACGTCTACTCTGGCTCTAAATATTCAGCCTCAAGGTAATCCACAGATCACGCAGATTGATCTGTGTAATCTGTGGACTAGCTCTGGTAAAAGAACTTACCCTGCATCTCCCAGTTACCTAAATTAAACTGCCGCTGTGCGCCACAGCTCAGACAGGTTCGATAGGCCCGGCCCTCGCGGGAGAACGGCCGGCTGAGATCTCCATGCCAACAACCAAATACTCGCGTTACAAAATTGCTAATCTTTCCAGCTATTGCCTGCATGATGTTTACCTCTTTCCGTAATACCTTCCAAACGGTAACGCGCAAAGAATCGCCAGATCGGGTCACGGGCTACCCTGCTCGGTTCTATTAGGCTTATACTAATGGCCCTAACCGAAGAATTCGGGAGAGTTAACGATTGAGTGAGCACCCCGCAGATAACGTAACTCGCCTACTGATCGAGCTCTCCAACGGAGATCGAGGGGCGGTTGATCTTTTACTACCCGTCATCTACGATGAACTGCGCAAGCTCGCGGCGAATTATTTGAGGCGTGAACGGGTGGATCATACCCTGCAGCCGACCGCGCTGGTTCATGAGGCGTACCTGCGCCTCGTAGATCAGACGAGGGTGAACTGGCAGAATCGCGCTCATTTTTTTGGAGTTGCTGCACAGATAATGCGTCGCTTGCTGGTAGATCACGCGCGCAAGCACAATGCGGAGAAGCGGGGCCAGGATTTTCAGAAACTTTCCCTGGATGAAAACATCGATCGCGCCGTCGAACGAAGTGCGGAACTGATCGCGCTCGACGACGCGCTCAAAACCCTGGCAGCGCTCGATCCGCAAAAAGCTCGCATGGTTGAGTTACGCTACTTCGGCGGACTCTCCATTGAAGAAACAGCAGACGTTCTGGGTGTCACTCCTACAACCATCAAACGTCACTGGCGCTTTGCCAAGGCCTGGCTTCATGGAGAGATGCAAAGAAATAGTTGATGCACGCAGCAAGTCCAATCCAACAATCTGTCATCTGATTGCCGATTTCCAATTGCCGATTGATTTCAATTGCAATTGGCAATAACGACAATGACCCCTGAACGCTGGCGACAAGTTGAAGAGATCTTCCAGGCGGCGCTCGATCTTTCGCCGGGAGACCGAACGCGCTACGTGTCCGAAGTGTGCGCGGAAGACACGGACTTGAAGCGCGACGTCGAGGTACTGCTCTCCCAATACGACAGCGCCGGAGAACTGCTCGAAGAACCGATCTACGGGAATACCGAACTGAACATGCTGGAGTCGTTTGTCGAAGACAAGGATCCCATGATTGGGCGCCGTTTGGGTTCTTATCGAATCGACAGGGAGATTGGACGCGGCGGCATGGGGGCGGTTTATGAAGCGTCGCGCGCTGACAACGAGTTCAACAAACGCGCGGCCATAAAACTAGTAAAGCGCGGGATGGATACAGACTTCATCCTGCGTCGCTTCCGCAAAGAACGACAAATTCTCGCAGCCCTGGACCATCCGCACATCGGCGGGCTCCTTGACGGAGGGACCACCGAAGACGGTCTGCCCTACTTCGTGATGGAGTACATCGAAGGGCAACCGCTCTACACCTATTGCGACACCCATAAGCTGAACATTACCGAGCGGCTGAAACTCTTTCGCTCGATCTGCGACGCAGTCCACTACGCACACCAGAAACAGGTGGTGCATCGCGACATCAAACCTTCAAACGTACTCGTAACTTCAGAAGGCGTACCGAAACTGCTCGACTTCGGCATTGCGAAGTTGCTCAATCCGCAGCTTGCAGGCGACATCACACACGATCCGACTGCCACCGCCATGCGTTTGATGACTCCCGAGTATGCCTCGCCGGAACAAGTGCAAGGCGCGCCGACGACGCCAACCACCGACGTCTATTCACTTGGTGTGTTGCTCTACGAATTGCTCACGGGTCACAGGCCGTACCGGCTGGTGAATCGCGCGCCGCACGAGATCGCGCGCGTCATCTGCGAGGAAGCACCGGCGCCGCCCAGCGTCATCATCACCCGCGCGGAAGATCTTTTGCCCAGTCTCTACACCGGCGACGAAAAGACCACGCTCAAACAGCTCTACACCACGCGCGGTTCGACTCTCGAGGCACTGCGCCGCGCACTGTCCGGCGATCTCGATAACATCGTGATGCAGGCTTTGCGCAAAGAGCCGGAATGGCGATACCAGACGGCCGCGGACCTGCGCGACGATATCACACGTTACCTCGAAGGCCGTCCAATCCTCGATCTGCCTGATCCGCCCAACGCGACCCCCATCCTGAGACCGGATTCTTTAACTGAAAACTCACTGGCCGTGCTCCCGATGAAGTTAATGGACATCAACCAGCCCGAGACAGGTCCTGATTATCTCGGAACAGGCCTGGCTGATGCTCTTATCACGCGACTCAGCGCAATTCGTAGTTTCGCCGTTAGACCAACCAGCAGCGTGCTGCGCTACGGTGCTGACGCGGATCCTCTGCGCGCCGGACGCGAGCTCGGTGTCGCTTTCGTGCTGGACGGCAGAATCAGACGCGCCGCGGAACGTATTCGCGTCACGATTCAATTGCTCGACGTTCGGGATGAAACGACGGCGTGGGCCGGACAATTCGACGAGCAGTTTACAGACGTTCTTAATCTCGAAGACGTGATCTCGTCGCACGTCGCCGAGGCAATCGTTCCGCATCTGACGGTGGACCAGCGACTGCGCCTGGCGAAACGCGGCACGGACAACCCGCAGGCGCACGAAGCGTACCTGCGCGGCCGCTACTACTGGAACACGTTTACCGAAGACGGTTTTGCACGCGCGATTGTTTGTTACCAGCAAGCTATCGCACTCGATCCGAAATACGCGCTCGCTTTCGCCGGCGTCGCCAACTATCACAACTGGCTCGGCGTGTTCAGCGTGATGCCATTCGCGGAGTGTGCGGCAGCGGCTTATGAAGCTGCTTTGACGGCGGTGGAGATCGATCCGAACCTCGCCGAAGGCCACACTGCGCTGGGCCAGGCGATACTCTGTCGCGACTTTGCCTGGGCCAGCGCCGAGCATCACCTCGTGCGCGCGATCGAGCTCGACCCAAACTACGCACCGGCTCGCGTTTGGTACGCCTTACAGCTCGCGATGGAAGGTCGTTTCAGTGAGTCACTGCGCGAAGCGCACACTGGTCGAGACCTCGATCCACTGGCGATCATCTCGCGCTTCAGCGTGCTCTGGTGTTCGTATCACGCGCGCCGTTTTGACGAGGCGTATCGGTTCGCCAGCGCGACCCTCGAGAACGAACCACGCAACCTGATGATGCTTTACGGATCGAGTTTCGCGCTCAGCAGTCTCGGCCGTCACGAGGAAGCTATTGAAGCTGCCGAACGTTGTGTCGAGTTGATAGGCAAGGCGTCTCACACGCTTGGCCGGCTCGGCAGTGCGTATGCAGCCGCCGGAAACATCGACGCCGCTCAAGAAACACTCAACGAGATGTACCTCCTTGCCGAACGGCGTTTCGTTTCACCCTATCACCTCGCGCTCGTCACCTGCGGTTTGGACCGTCCGGAAGAAGCGCTGGATCTGCTCGAAAGGGCTTGCGATACTGGCGACGCGAAGGTGCTCTGGATGGGAGTCGATCCCGAGCTTGATCGCCTTCACGGCCATCCGCGATTCAACGATCTGCTGCGCAAACTGGACCACCGCCTCGCGGCCTTGCCTTTGATTGCAGGCCAGTTGAAAGTAGGCCACGAATCGGTCGCCGTGCTTCCTTTCAGGGTTCACAGTCCGGCTGGAGAGAACACCGGTGACGAGTATCTCGGCCTGGGACTCACCGACGCACTCATTACCCGTCTCAGCAACGTGCAACGTCTCGTAGTGCGCCCGACAAGCAGCGTGATGCGTTATCGTGGCGCGAATATCGATCCGCTCATTGCCGGGCGCGACCTTGGTATCGACTACGTTATCGACGGCAGCATCAGGCGCGCAGGCGATCGAATTCGCGTGACGGCGCAACTGCTAAGTGTCAGCGAAGGAGTAACGCGTTGGGCCGAACAATTCGATGAAGACTCCACTGACGTCCTCCAGATCGAAGATTCGATTTCAGAAAAAGTGGCTTCGGCATTACTGCCGCAACTGACAGGCGATGAAAAACGCCAGTTGTCCAAACGCGGCACCGACAATTCCGAAGCCTTCGAGGCTTACCTGCGCGGTCGCTATTACTGGAGTTCTTATACCGAAGTCGGCCTCAAAAAAGCGCTCGAGTGTTACAAGCAGGCGATCAAACTCGATCCGGATTACGCGCTTGCCTACACGGGCATCGCCGACTACTACAACTGGCTTGGCGTCTTCGGTATCAGGCCGTTCGCGGAAACTTCAGCGGCGGCGAAACAGTCAGCAGCCAAAGCAGTGGAACTTGACTCAAGTTCCGCGGAGGCTTACAGCGCACTCGGCTTCGCGACTGTTTGTCATGACTTCGACTGGGCCGTGGCAGAAGGCCAACACCGCCGTTCGCTGGAGATCAATCCAAACTATGCCACCGGTCATAACTGGTACGCGTTTCACCTAATGATGGAAGGACGCTTTGATGAGGGTGTCGAGCAGATGTTGCGCACGCGCGAACTCGATCCGCTCTCTCCGAGTGTTCTTCAGGCCCTCGGCTGGTGTTATTACCATGCGCGCCGCTTCAACGAAGCCATCGAGACTTTTAAGAATATGCTGGAAGCGCTTCCCGACTTCCCGTATGGACTGATCACTTACTCATGGGTGCTGCGACACACGGGCGAGATGGACGAAGCGGTGAGAGTCGCGGAGAAAGCATTGGAGCTCTCGGGCGGCAGCCAGTTTTACCTTTCCGTTTTAGGCGGCACGTACGCGGCGGCTGGAAAACAACAAGAAGCGCGCACCGTTCTCGATCGCCTGGGCCAGATGTCAGCGCACAGTTACGTCTCGCCTTTCCACCTGTCGCTGATTCACTTGCATCTTGGTGAACGCGAACGGGCGTTGGAATTACTGCTCGAGGCTTACACGATCAGGGATGCGTGGGTGGTGTGGCTCGGGGTCGAACCGCAGTTTGATCCGTTGCGCGGTGAGCCCGTGTTCGAAGGGATCCTGCGCGACCTGCGACATCCCGCGATGTATCGCAAACTCGCGCGAAAGGCCGCGGCGAGTGCCGCTGCACGGAGGAGAAGGTCAGGCCCGCAAATTCCTCCCGTAACCAGACAAATCCTCTCGCCGGCGCCGGAGACTCAGGCGGGAGAGAATGAGGAAGCTCGTCAACTTTACACCGCCGGGCGTTACTACTCGACAAGACGAACTGCCGAAGGTCTGCGCCAGGCGATTGAACGTCTCGAACGTGCAGTTGAACTCGATCCGGAGTTTGCCATCGCTCACGCCGAACTTGCCGACTGCTACGCGTTGCTCAACTGGTACGTCGAACCGCCGCCTGCCGGAGCGTGGGAACGTGCGAAGGAATCGGCGTTGCGCGCGGTCGACGCCGATCCGCAGTTGCCCGAAGGGCATGCATCGTTGGGGTTCGTCAGGCTTCACTACGATCGCGATTGGATCGCTGCTGAACGCGAACTGCGCCGTGCGATTCAACTGAAGCCGAGCAACCAGGTGGCCCATCGTTGGTATGCCTACAGTTTGTCGGCCATGGGCCGTCACGATGAGGCTTATGCTGAAATCGAACGCGCGCGCCAGATCTCGCCGCAGTCAGCGGTGATTGCAACGGCCGTTGCCAACGTGCTGTTTCTTGCAGGCAAGTTTGATGAAGCTGTGAAGCAATGTAAAAAAGCCCTTGAGCTCGATCCGGGCGCGGTTGCGGCGCACACGATCCTGCGCTGGGCTTATGAGTTGAAAGGAATGCACAACGAAGCGCTCGCCGCATTCGAGCAGGAACGAAGCTTCGCCGGCGATACGCCGACCACGCACGCCAAGCGCGCTCACGTGCTCGCCGCGATCGGAAAACGCGAAGAAGCGCGCACGATCCTGAACGAGATCATCAGCAAACGTAATCAGAATTGGGTAACGGCGTATGAGATCGCCATCATCTATACATGGCTCGGCGACTTCGACAACGCGTTTCGCTGGCTCGCACAGGCCGAACGCGAACACGCGGTTGGTTTCACTTTTGTGCGTGTCGATCCCCACCTGGCCAGGCTTCGTTCCGACCCACGCTTTGCCGACTTGATTCGAGAAACGGAGAAAACGATCCCGTAGTTTGGACTTCGCCCGTTATTACTGTAACTATGCCAACCGCAAACCGAGAAACCTTAGACGCGTGGGTGCGCGAAGTTGTAGCGTGGCACTTCAATCCCGACACCGGCTGTCCCTTCTGGTTGGACTTCGCCAAAAACCTTTCCTGGGATCCGCGTAAAGAGATTCAGACTTACGCCGATCTTTCGCGGTTCGGTTTCTTCCAGGACGAGTGGTTGCGTGGTGGTCCAGTGCGTCGTTGGGTGCCGAAAGGTTATGCCGGGCGGCCAGTCTACACGTTCGAGACAGGCGGCAGCACAGGCGTGCCGAAGTCGCGGATCAACATCGAAGATTTCCGTCTCGACTACGAAGCGTTCAGCGACACGCTGCCGGAGGAATTCTTTCCGCGCGACTCGGATTGGTTGTCGCTTGGTCCAACTGGTCCGCGTCGCTTGCGACTCGCGGTCGAGCACCTCGCGCAATATCGCGGCGGCATCTGTTTCATGGTGGACCTCGATCCGCGGTGGGTCATTAAATTGATCAAGATGGGCCAGCCAAAGATGGCCGAGCAGTACAAGCAACACGTCGTCGAACAGGGTCTGACACTGCTGCGCGCGCACGACAATATCCGTTGCCTTTTCACGACTCCCAAACTTCTGGAAGCGCTCTGCGAAAAAGTGTCGCTCAAGAAGATGGGAATAACCGGCGTGTTTTGTGGCGGTACGGAAATGACGCCGCAGTTTCATCGTTTTGCCGTCGAAGAATTGCTCGAGGGCGCGTACTTCGCGCCGACTTACGGCAACACGCTGATGGGTCTTGCGGTGCACAAACCGCGCCAGGCGGAAGACAATTACGCCATCATCTACTATCCACCAATGCCGCGTGCGATGATTGAAGTTGTCGATCCGGATCAGCCGGATCGGGTAGTGGAATACGGCGAGACGGGACGTGTGCGCTTAACGACTTTAACAAAGGAGTTCTTCATGCCGCGCTTCCTGGAACGCGACGAAGCAGAGCGCGAACCACCGTGCGATCCCTATCCGTGGGACGGCGTGCGCAACGTTCGCCCCTTCTCGCGCTTCCAAACAAGCGTCGTCGAAGGCGTGTATTAATCGTGTATCGATCCTGAGAAAATCTTGTAAATCGTGTCTATGCTTTCTATACCAATATTGCGCCACGGCAATCCCTATCAGAGCCTCGACATCGCGCGCGTCCCGCACCATCAATCTCGCGAAATATTCGTCGAAGTTAGCCAGGCAAACGCGGGCCTGATTCGGCGCGACCTCGGCCGCCAGGACGTCGCCGTCTCCAGTCTCCAGCGCTTCTCAACACGCGAACTGGTGAACATCTGTTCTCGTGCCGCCGAGCATTTCATGAACGACTCTTTACCTCTCGGCGATTCGTCACAGACTCCCGAAGACTACGTGAAACAAGTCTCCGCCACGACCGGCCTGCCGTACGTTCTCGCGCGCAGGAACATGCTGAAGATCAAGAGCATGCTCGCCAGCATGGAGAGCGTCCTCAACGGTCTCACACGAAATCTCGATTGGGAGATCCTCGATCGCGGCTTCGGTGACTCTGACGGCCATGCGGTGAGTTTCTTTCCGCGCACTCAGTCTCTCGGCGCGGTGCTGCCGAACAACTCACCCGGCGTGCATTCGCTCTGGATCCCTGCGTTTCCTTTACGCATTCCGCTCGTGCTCAAACCGGGCAGCGCCGAGCCCTGGACGCCTTACCGGATTATCCAGTCGTTGATTAAAGCAGGTGCGCCGCGTGAAGCTTTCAGTTTTTATCCAGCCGATCACGCAGGCGCGGGAGAGATCTTGCGGGGCTGTGGCCGCTCGATGGTTTTTGGCGACGCCTCGACCACCGGCATGTGGGAAAACGATCCGCGAGTGGAGATACATGGCCCAGGCTACAGCAAGATCATAATCGGCGAAGACTGCGTCGATGATTGGGAACAGTACCTCGACGTGATGATCGCGTCGATCGCTGATAACGGTGGCCGTTCGTGCGTAAACGCTTCAGCGGTTTGGACACCTGCTCATGCAGAAGAGATCTCTGAAGCACTGGCGAAGAAGT
>JAICGZ010000221.1 GCA_025922875.1 Pyrinomonadaceae bacterium | reverse complement strand
GATGGTTCTCTATGACTCAGAGCGCTTCTGGGTATCGTACAACAAGGGTGTTTCGGCGGTGCCGATTGTCACCATCACTATCGGGAGCATCAGATAACACCCGAACCGCGGATGGTTCAATCTCTGCAAGTCGCCTGAGGTAGCTCTTATGAAGATTCTTATTGGCTACGACGGCTCGGAGTGTGCGGATGCTGCACTCGATGATCTGGCCCAGGCTGGTCTGCCGGCGGCCGGTGAAGCCCATCTTATGTCCGTTGCCGAAGTATGGCTTCCGCCACCAGCGCCATCAGCCTACGAAATCGTCGAAGAGGCCCGCCATGCCAATTCGCCCGCCGAATTGCAACGGGATTTTGCAAAGAGTTGTGCTGCCGCAAAAGAGGCCTTGGTTCTGGCGGAGCGTGCATGCGACAGGGTGGAACGTCGCTTTCCAAACTGGAAAGTTAGCGTCAGTTCGTCATGTGGCTCGGCTGCCTGGGAATTGGTCGCGAAGGCTGATGAATGGAAGCCCGACTTAATCGTTGTTGGATCTCACGGGCGTACAGCTCTTGGCCGGTTCGTGCTGGGCAGCGTTTCGCAACGCGTTTTAACTGAAGCCAGGTGCTCCGTCAGGATCGCACGTGGCCGAGTAGAGGAGCCAGATTTTCCGGTGAGAATCATCGTCGGAACCGACGGCTCCGAGGCAAGTGAGGAAGCGCTAAAAGCCGTTGCCGAGCGTAACTGGCCTGCTGGAAGCGAAGTCAAAGTCGTTCTCGTGGACGATCCATTGGCACCGGAGTTCCTGGGGAAGATGATTCCTCCGCTCGGCGAAGCGCTCGCGGAAGACAAGCTGGAAGAGCAGGTCTGGGTGGAAAGGATCGCCAATCGCTCGCGGGAACTCTTGCAGGCATCAGGCATTAAAGTCTCCTGGACGGTTAGATTCGGGGATCCGAAGAGAGAATTATGCAAAGCTGCTGAAGAGTGGGGCGCCGATAGTATTTTTGTGGGTTCCGCAGGTTTCAGTAATCGCTTCCAAAGATTTGTTCTCGGTAGCATTTCGGCGGCGGTTGCGGCACGGGCGCACTGTTCAGTGGAGGTGGTTCGAAAGACGTCGAGTTAATTTACTACGACACCGGCTCCACGGATGGCATCGTTCTTCAAGGCCATCAGTGCTTCATTAACTTGATCGAAAGGAAATGTTTGCACGTGCGTACGCACCGGAACGCGAGCCGCTTCGATCAGAAACTCTTGTGCATCGGCGCGCGTGTTGTTCGCGACGCTTCTTATCATTCGTTCGCCGTAGATCAGTGAGTAATCAAGAGGCGGGATCGCGCTCATGTGAATGCCACCGAGAACCAACGTGCCACCCTTTGCAAGCGCCTTCAATGCGGTGGGCACGAGCTCGCCGGCAGGCGCAAAGATGATTGCCGTGTCCAATTGCACGGGCGGGTTCTCCGCAGCATCTCCGACCCAGGTTGCGCCTAGTTCGTGGGCCAACGCCTGATGACGCTCTCGATCGCGCGTGCAAACATAAACCTCCGCGCCGCGAGCGCGCGCGAGCTGAATGCAAATGTGACCGGCCGCGCCAAAGCCGTATATGCCCAGACGACCTCCAGCCCACTCTCTGCCACTTAGTCCGGTCAACCGTAAACATCGATAGCCGATGATGCCGGCGCAAAGAAGCGGAGCGGCATTGAGGTCTTCAAATCGATCGGGTATGCGGTACGTAAATGACGCTGGCGCGACAACGTACTCAGCATATCCACCATTCACACTCCACCCTGTAAACAATGCTTGCTCGCAAAGGTTTTCGCGACCGGAGAGACAGTATTTACATCCACCACACGTACGATTCAGCCAGGCGACGCCAACTCGATCATCCAGCTCAACACCTTCGACACGCGAGCCCCTGCCGACCACGCGCCCAACCACCTGATGGCCTGGAATGACCGGCGAAAGCCGCACCGGTAACTCACCCTCGACCACGTGCAGATCTGTCCGGCAGATACCACACGCAGAGACACGAATCAGCAACTCATCTTCGCGAGCGACAGGCGTTGGCCGCTCCGCTAATACGAGCGGCCGTTCATCCACACTCGCAGGCGTTTTTAGAATCCAGGCGTTCACATTGTTAGCGGCTTTCGGCAGCCGGCGTCGCCGAATACAACGCGCGTCTCAACGCCACGTCTCGCGGATCGCCAGCGAGGGCTACGCCCTTTCGGTTCGGGATATAACCATACCCGATCTTCGCGTCAGGGTCCGCAAAACCGAGGGAACCGCCGGCTCCGGGTCCGCCGAACGACGATGGACTCGGACTTCCGAAGGGGAATGCAAAGTTCGGTTTCATGAAGCCAAGAGAAAACTGCACCTCGCTCTTCATGCATTCATCGTAAAAGCCATGTGTGGCGGGAACTGCCGGCGCCATCAACTCCTGTAAAGTCTCGGGACGCAAGCCGAGTTCTTTTCCACCATTCGCGAAAACACTATAGGCGTGCGCGAGCGCTCGTGCGGTGCCAACACCGCCGCCCGCAGGTATTTCTAAATTGCGTGGATAGATACATTGCTTGTCATGGGCCAACTCCGATCCGAGAAGCGCCCTGCGGATGTTTG
Organism: Pyrinomonadaceae bacterium; assembly: GCA_025922875.1. Taxonomy (GTDB): domain Bacteria; phylum Acidobacteriota; class Blastocatellia; order Pyrinomonadales; family Pyrinomonadaceae; genus PSRF01. Next base: position 8,558 of record JAICGZ010000221.1, on the reverse strand, counting down.
ACCTTGGATTCCAAACCGCTGGCGCCAGCCGGAACGGAAATCCAAACATCATTTCAATAATGCTGGGATCTACGAGCGGTGCGAGCCTCGAATCAGGAATCGATTCGGGCAAGCGGATGTAGAAATCCAAGCCCAACGGCGTAGCGATTTCATCCTGGAAGAACTGTCCCAAACTGCGGTGTTGCGGATCAATCCGACGTAGCAACTCGCCTTCATAAAAGCCAATCGTCACGGCGTGATAGGCCTGTCGCGTTCCAGGTTCCCAGGCCGGTTTCTGCCGCGCCAGGACATCCGCCAAACGATCAAGATCCGCGACCAGACTCGTATCCAGCGGCTGATCGAGCGCAAACAGTCCCGCCTGATGGGCCAACAGTTGCCGCACTGTGATCCTCTCTTTTCCGTTCTGTGCAAACTCGGGCCAGTATTTGCAGACCAGCTCGTCGTAGTCGATCCAGCCACGAGAATGGGCGATTGCGAGAGTCATTGCCGCAAGGCCTTTTGTTGCTGAATAGACGAGAGCCATTGTGCCTTCTTCCCAGGGTTCGCCGGTCGCTTTATTCCGCACACCGCCCCACAGGTCGACCACCTTTTCGCCTTTGTGATACACGCAACACGCAGCGCCTATTTCGCCCCGCTGCAAGAAATTCTCGCCAAACGCATCTCGCACTGCTTCGTAACCGGGACTGACAAATCCGTGGATTGGAACCGCCCTGATTGATTCACTGTGGGAAGCCGCTCTCCGCTTTTGGACCAGGATGTAAGCCGCTCCTGCCGCAGTCAACCCGATCGCTGCCGTTGCAAGTGGTTTCATCTTCATTTTCCGAGTCCTTTCTTAAAAGCTTCGGCCTTCTTCGATTCACGCGGCTGATGCTGCTTGCTTCGTTAATCTTCTTTCTTCATCTGCGATGACGAGCGCGGTCTTGATCGCCGTGTCCGGATTGAGCGAGATCGACGTGATTCCCTGTTCAACCAGCCAGCGAGCGAACTCAGGAAAATCCGACGGCGCCTGACCGCAGATACCGATAGGTTTTCCCAACCGCTGTGCTTCGTCGATCACATCTGCGATCAGGCTCAAAACAGCGCGATCATTTTCATCAAACAGATGTGAAACAGTGCCCGAGTCGCGGTCGATTCCAAGGATGAGCTGTGTCAGATCGTTCGAACCGATTGAGTAACCGTCAAAGACTTTCAAAAACTCTTCAGCTCTGGCTACGTTGGCAGGCAGTTCACACATTGCGTAAATCTCCAGCCCGTCATCACCTTGTTTCAACCCGTTTTGGGACATGACTTCAATTACGCGTTTTGCTTCAGCCACTGTGCGCACGAACGGAACCATGATCTTGATGTTGGTTAATCCCATCTCCTTTCGTGCGCGCAGCAATGCCGCACATTCAAGCGCAAAGCCATCGGCATAACGCGGATCGTAATAACGAGAAGCCCCTCTGAAGCCGAGCATTGGGTTCTCTTCTTCCGGCTCAAACTCTTTGCCTCCGAGAAGACGTGCATATTCGTTCGTCTTGAAATCGCTCGTGCGAACAATGACGGGTTTCGGATAAAACGCGGCCGCGATGCGAGCGACACCTTCACTGAAACGGCGAATGAAAAACTCGCGCGGCTCTTCGTCGTTGAGGTGTGAAGCTATCTCCTGAATCACGCCGGCGTCCTTTAGCTTTGGATAACGAGCAAGGGCCATCGGGTGAATGCCGATGTGATTGGTAACTATGAACTCCGTCCGCGCCAACCCCACGCCGTCGTTGGGGATGAATGACGTTTGAAATGCGCGAGCGGGATCGCCAATCGTTAGCATCACTTGGGTGTGTGTTCGCGGAATTCCCGCAGCGAGGATCCTTTCGACCTCGAAAGCAACACGTCCGGCATAAACATGGCCCTCGGATCCTTCCGAACAGGCAACTGTGACTTCGTCGCCAGTTTGCAGTACTTCCGTCGCGTTTCCACTGCCGACGATGCACGGAATGCCAAACTCACGAGACACGATCGCAGCGTGGGCAGTTCTTCCGCCCTGATCTGTGACGATGGCGGAAACTCGCCGCATTACGGGTTCCCAATCCGGATCTGTGAGCCGGGCAACGAGAACCTCATCAGGTTCGACCTGATGCAGTTCTGTGGCGTCACGCACGATTCGGACTCTTCCCACTCCGATCTTTTCACCGACAGCCTGGCCGGTCACAAGTGGTGGTCCATGTTGCGCGCTGAGTCGAAAGATCTGCGCGACCACATCTCTTGTCTTTGCGGAATGCACCGTTTCCGGCCTGGCCTGAACAATGAAAAGAGCGCCGGTGGTTCCGTCTTTGGCCCATTCAATGTCCATCGGCTGAATATGTCCGGCTTGTTTGGAATAGTGCTCCTCAATCGCACAGGCCCATTGCGCAAGTTTGAGCACTTCATCGTCGGAGAGTGAAAACTTCCCGCGCTCGGTTAGTGGCGTAGCCTCACTCCGTGTAGCGCGACTGCCATCACCATAGACCAGGCGTACTTCCTTGCTGCCCAGCCTCCGTCCAATAATCGGGCGGTGACCTGTCTTGAGAGTCGGCTTAAACACAAGCCACTCATCGGGTGTCACTACTCCCTGGACCACATATTCGCCCAGACCATAAGAGCTGTTAATCAACACGACATCACGAAATCCAGACTCAGTGTCGAGCGTGAAGATCACACCCGAGCTCGCTTTGTCGGAACGGACCATCGGTTGTACGCCGACTGAAATTGCCACTTTCAAGTGGTCGTATCCGAGCCGTGCGCGGTAACTAATGGCCCGATCGGTAAACAATGAGGCGAAACACATATGCACAGCCCGCAGCAACCCAGCGCGTCCCCGCACATTGAGAAAGGTTTCGGCGGCGCCGGCAAACGATGCCTCCGGAAGATCTTCCGCTGTCGCCGACGATCTCACCGCAAGTTCCGGCTCACGTCCGAGTCGCTTGCAGAGCTGGTCGTAGGCACTCGTAATCGCGTCGCGCAACTCCTTCGGCAGCGGCATGTCCAGAACGGCGACGCGAGCCGCGTGTCCGCGTCGTCGCAGTTCTTCGACGTCTTCGTGGTCGAAATCGGAGACGAGGGATCGGAGTTCGTATTCGAGATCGCCCTCAGCCAAAAAGGCACGGTAAGCGTCTGCCGTCGTGGCAAAGCCATCGATTACGCCAACTCCCTCTGGTTTTAAGGAGTTGAACAGTTCTCCCAAAGACGCGTTCTTGCCGCCGACTCGAACGACGTCCGGCAATCCAATTTCGGAAAAATCAAGCGTGTAAACGAGGTTCTTGACTGTTCGCATAAAGGTACTCAGCCTCCAATCGACTCTGTGAAATTCGCAAGGCTCGTGCCTCCTCGTAACGGTGAAAGAACTCGCGTTGCACGAACTTTGGGGCAGGCGTTTTGCGCAATTTTCCCGCACTTCTTGCGGAACTTTCCCCATGAACCTGGGCCACTCAACTAATCTCCGCGACATTTGCATGGGTTTGTGCGGCATGTTCGTTGCTCCTCGTAACGTACGGGTGCAAAAGGCTGGCGGTGCTGCGGGCTCAGTAAGCCTGTAGAGCGTAAGACGTGAATTCTCGTCGTCGTTAGTGAGGCGTGATTACAGGTTATGGGAGGTTCGTTATGTTGGAACGACGAAGTGATCGAGATCTGAAACAACGAATAATGCGTGAATTGAAATGGGATTCGCGCGTTTCCTGGGCGAGCATCAACGTTGAAGTTATTGATGGAATAGTGACTTTAACCGGTACTGTGCCGACTTATGTCCAAAAGGTCGCAGCTCAGGGAGCGGCGCATCGTGTAGCAGGCGTACTTGATGTGGCGAATGACATTGAGGTTAGACCGATCGATCAATTTGTACGCACCGATTCTGAGATCGCCGGTGCTGTCCGAAACGCGCTCGAGTGGGACGCATTAGTGCCGAACGAACTGATTCAATCAACAGTGTCGGACGGTTGGGTAACGCTCGAAGGACAAGTCGATTACGGGCGCGAGCGCGCGGACGCGGAGCGCGCAATCAGGCGACTTGCGGGCGTAGTTGGAGTAATCAACAAAATTACGATTCGCAAACAGACAGTCAACGAGAGGCAGTTGCGTGAAGAAATCGAATTTGCGCTTGAACGCCGAGCCGATCGCGAGGCTGCGCGTTTACGGATCGAAGTTCATGATGGTGCAGTCGACTTATGGGGACGAGTTCACTCCTGGCAGGAAAAGCGTGCCGTGATCGGCTCGATTGCCCATGCACCCGGGGTGACGGAGTTGAAAGATCATCTCCGGATAGATCCGTATTTCTAAAATAACGAAATCTGCACCAGTGTAGTGAAAGGAAAAGCAATGAAAAAAGAAACGACGAAAGGAAAGATGGAGGTCGCGCTAAAGACTCCTGAGACGGTGAATCCGTTTCAGATGATGCGACGCTTCACGAAGAACATGGAACGGCTGTTTGAAGATTTTCAGGGATTTGGTTTCCCAACCTTCTTCAAAACTGATTTTCCGCCGTTTCGGATGGAGTTTGACAACGTCCAATGGGTACCTCAGATCGAGGTGCTGCAGAACAACGGACAATTCATGGTGCGGGCAGATCTTCCCGGTCTCACGAAAGACGATGTAAAGGTCGAAGTGACTGATGACCTGCTGACGCTCTCAGGTGAGCGCAAGGAAGAGAAAGAAGAGAAGCGCGAAGGCTTCTATCGCAGTGAGCGAAGTTATGGAAGCTTCTATCGCCAGATTCCTCTTCCCGAAGGCGCCATGACGGAGAATGCGAAAGCGACATTTGAGAAGGGCGTACTCGAGATAACGATCCCGGCGTCAAAAGTGGAACCGTCAACCCGCAAACTTGAAATCACGGAACCAGCACAAGCGAAATCGGCTAAAGCCGCTGCGTAGTTGTGGTCTCGGCTGGTTGATCGGGCGACTCTAAGGAGTGCAGCTAGCACGTGCCGGCGAGTCGCCCGATCAGGGTTCTGTTATGAAGATCGACTGGCGAAAAACTTTTCACCTGAGTCGTTCACGCCAAATGGCGCGCGTCCTGCTCTCTCATGGCTGGGATTTCTTAAGAAACAACGAACAACCAACGGCGACCGCTACTTCGGTGGTCGCCGCAAACGCGCGACCGCTACATTTAAGACTCGCTCTCGAGGAATTGGGCCCAACCTTTGTCAAACTGGGCCAAATCCTTTCGACGCGTGCTGATCTGTTGCCCCCTGAATATCTCGTCGAACTAACCAAGTTACAGGACTCCGCCACACCGGTTGCTTTTGAAGAGATTCGCGAGGCGTTAGCAACGGAGTTGGGCCGACCAATCGAAGATGTTTTTGCTCAGTTTGATCCAGTGCCGCTTGCCGCGGCATCCATTGGCCAGGCCCATGCGGCTACTCTATGGGACGGAACAGAAGTCGTTGTGAAGGTCCGCCGGCCGGGAATCGTTGAACAAGTGAATGAGGATCTCGAGATTCTGAAGGAACTCGCAGCAACCGCCAGCCGGCATTGGAATTTTGCGGATCGCTACGACCTCGTTGGACTGGTTGAGGAGTTTTCACAAACACTACGAGCAGAGCTTGACTACATCCGAGAGGGACACAATGCCGAACGGTTTGCTGCGAACTTCGCCGGCGATTCCCACATTCACGTTCCGCGCGTGTTCTGGGAAATGACAACCACTCGTGTTCTGACCCTGGAGAGAATGCGCGGCATTAAGATCAACGATCTCAAGGCGCTCGATGAACAGGGTACGGATCGGCGGTGGCTTGCCGATTACGCAACCAACGTCGTGGTGAAAATGGTCTGCGAAGACGGTTTTTTCCATGCAGATCCGCATCCGGGAAATTTCTTCATTGAGCCGAATGATGCGATCGGCTTGATCGATTTTGGCATGGTCGGCATGCTCGACGAGCAGACACAGGATCTGCTGGCGGAGTTATTGATTGCCATCAACCATCAGGACGCGGATCGTCTTGTAGACGTTTTTCTTGAGCTAGGGGTCACTCGCAAACGGATCGATCGCGCATCGGTGCGTCGGGATATTGAACGCTTGCTGTCAGCCTATTGGGGATTACCGCTGGGTGAACTGAAGGTCACCGCTCTGCTAAACGACGTCTATTCAGTCATGCGCGCGCATCAAATGCACCTGCCCCCGAATCTCGCCCTGTTGCTGAAGACGCTGATCATGGTTGAGGGATTGGGCGTTACCCTGGATCCCGACTTCCATTTGACGAACTCGCTTAGCCGTTACACAGAACGGCTCGTGCTGCGTCAGTATTCGCCTTTTAAGTGGATGCGAAGCTTTGGGCGCGCGAGTTTAGCTTTGGCGAAGTTGGGCACGGAAATGCCGCAACATCTTCGACGCATCGTTACTGCTGCTGAAAACGGTAACTTGCAAATCGGCATGCGGCCGGAAGGGTTCGATCCGGTTATCGATCGCCTTGAGAGAATCGCCAATAGAATCGTGCTCGGTGTGATTGCCGCCGCTTTCATCAACGGCCTGGCAGTGCTTGCATCAGTTTACAGGCCACCCGGTTGGGAACGTTGGGGCTGGGCTGTTTTCACTTTCGGGTTTGTTTGTGCGTTGTTGTTGGGAGTGTATCTGGCCTGGAACATTCTTAGACCAGGGCGCAGCCGAAGAGTTTAAATTTTTAGTTAGAGACGGGGTTGCTATTTCGCTTGAGCTTCCCGATTGCATTTCGCAAAACAGTAACGAAGTAAAGAATTGCTGCTTTGATAATTCGTGTCCATTGCCTGCTACGCACGGTGCTGTCGCTTGCTTGTGAGGGCGCGGCACACGTGGCCGAAGTTGGGATGGCCGTCTCGCTATCGTCGGGGCTCGCCCGATGACCCGTCATCCTTTCGATCTGTATACGAAAGAATATGGGCGTCAGAGAATGAGGTTGATCTCTGTGTTCCCGCGAAATGTAGGCCGGCTCCCACCACATCACGCGTTTCTGCAGGTGGGCATAGGCATTTTTCCGCGCAATTTCAAACTCTTGCGTATCCGGTAGTTCCTCATAGCGACCGAACACTATGACACTCATCCACCGGTTGTGATTGACGACATTATCAATCTCGAAACAAACAAGCGGGTTTGAACGCATCCATTCGATTTTTTGTCCGAGCGTGGTGAATCCGTATAGGTACAAATAATGGCCGTCGCTAGCATAATTCATCGGCACGACGTAGGGCTGATTATCGCGCGCGCATGCGAGGCGACCAACATGCGTGCGTTCTAATGCGTCACTACATTCGGAGGCAGTCATTTCGTGGATGAACATGACAGAACCCTTTCACCCAAACACAACTCCACTATGACGAATGGCAATCACTGTTCCGATGAACAAGGAACACTTTTCCCGCTCGATCACCTGCCGCGACAGCGTTTTGTTTCCTTGGTGCGCAAACGTACCCAATTTATTGTGTGAAACCACGCTCAACCTCGACTCTTTCACTCCGTGGCTGGACCAGGTGGCGAGTTAAAAAGGCGTTTTAGACGGTTTTTAACAGGAGTGAAAAGAGGCATGTCCATTGCCTCTTTGAAGGACAGGGAGGCCGACCTCCTGGGTCGGTTCAAAATGAGATTAAGGACCAAAGTGGATAGGGTTTGCTGGCCTGTGATCCTCTTGATGTTCCTGATCACGCAGGGTTACAGCGAAGCTAATGCACGCCGCAGGTCGCAGGCTTCCTCTGAGCTTACTTCACAGCAAAAACTTGAGGCTGAACGTCGTTTATGGGATCTGGGCTATTGGGCCGGTCCGGTCGACGGCACATTTGATTCTGATTCCCGGCACGCGTTGATAGCGTTTCAGAAAGTTGAACGACGTGCACGTACGGGAAAGCTCACCTTGAAGGAGTTGAATGCCTTGCGCGATGCAAGCCGCCCGATGGCTCGCCATGGACTATACGGTCACGTCGAGATCGACTTACAGCGGCAAGTTTTGTTTGTTGTTGACGAAACTGGATCGGTGCTGCGGATATTGCCCGTGTCTACGGGCAACGGAGAGCTTTACATGGACCATGGCCAGGTCCATCGGGCACGTACGCCAACCGGTACTTTCAAAGTGCTGCGGAAAATCAAGGGATGGCGCTTGAGTTCTCTCGGACTGCTGTATTACCCCAATTACATTCATAACGGCATAGCCATTCATGGCAGTCCTTCAGTTCCTGCTCGTCCTGCGAGTCACGGATGCATCCGAATTCCGATGTTTGCCGCAAAGGAACTCAGCTCACTTCTGCCGGTAGGTACTGAGGTGTTGATTTACGAAGGTAACGGCTGAGGGGTGGAGCTGGTCATTGCTGGCGGAACCACTAAAGAATAGTCTCCGCGGGGTGGCGTCTCTTGTCCCAGGGATCGGGGAAATATGGTTCGTGTGTATGGTCATGACGATCCAGCGTGGATAAATCCTGGATCACTTTGAGTTCGCTTCTGGCAAATTCTGCCGCGGATCCATCGAAAGCAATCCGGCCCTCCTCAAGAACAATTACTCTCGTTTTCGGCAAGTTTGTTGCCGGGGCTTCGACAATCCTGAGCTCGCTGTTCGTCAGAGTCTCAGCGCGATAGTTTGCCAAATAGGGGATTT
>JAICGZ010000220.1 GCA_025922875.1 Pyrinomonadaceae bacterium | reverse complement strand
TCCCGCGTAAGTATTAACCGAGTTGAGCGTCGTGAACTTCAAAGGCACGTCAACTACGGCGCCTGAAGGCTTAGTTACTCGCGCCGTTGCATGCGCATCACCGGCAGGATTGAAACGTTTATCACGAATGTCCGCGACGATGTTCACTGTATCGTCGAGTGCATAGACTTCCTTTTCCGTGCCAATCTCGATCTGCCGCGGCGTTGCGCTCACGAGATATCGAAGCATCTGCCGCCAGAATGTTTCGTGAGCATTGTTCTTCGAATCCATTTTCATGCGCCAGCGCCAAGTATCCGCCGCGGTGAGCGCCAGTGTCTGTCCGCGACCGTAGCGTTGCTGAATCAACAGTGGCGCGACTTGCGCTGAACCTTCAACCCGCCGCGCTTCGAGCAATACCGACGCGCCCGGCTTAACGTTTGTCAGTACTTCCGATACTGAGATCGTTGGCAATTCGTTCCACGCTTTTTGATTGGCGGCGCGATCCTCGTTCAGCCGTGTGATCGGATGCGCTTGCCCGGCGCCAGTGAGTACGGGCTTGTAAACCGGCGTGAAAGAGTTTGCATCGTCAACTGGTCCACCCGTGAGCGAAACCGGAAGCAGGTCGTCAAGAGTTGTTCCCTTATACTTGCCGCCATCGAAAGCAAGCCGGCCACCGATCGCGAGCAGTCCACCGCCGCGGCGTGCGACGAAAGCCTCGATGTTGCGCAACTCGTCAGCAGTGAAGAAGCCTGCCTCGACGCTGCCGATAATCAAACCGTGATATGAGAACAACTCTTCTTCAGTTTTCGGAAAACCATTGGCGAGCTCAGCCTGGTTCCCAATGCCTTGGCGATAGAATTTGTTTTCGCCAGTGCGCTGAAGCGACACCACAGTGACGTTCTTTTCATTTGGCTGAAGCGATTCGCGAATCTTTCCGAGTTCCCAACGCGGCTCGCCCTCGACGTGCAGAATTCGCAAGGGGCCTTCGATTACTTCAACCAGCGAGTCCTGCTTGTTGTTGTCAACAGTCAACTCGCCATCGAGTGGTGTAACTTCAACGGTGTAGCGATGAATGCCGGGAGTTGTTGGTGTGATCTCGAGATTGAGTGCTTGCGTATCGTTGCCGCGCAGGTTGAACTCTTCCGTTTTGATCGCGCGGCCGTCTTCACGCACACTAAATAAAACTTTCGTTGCATCGTAGCCACTGAGGCCGACAATCGTCTCGATGTTCAGTCTCGAACCGACGAGAACGCGGCGCGGCATGTTGACGCGAGTCAGTTCGGCGTCCATCGACCGGGAAGTGTTGCCGACGCCGACCGTGAACACTGGAATATCCTGGGCACGCAGCTCTCTTAAAACAGCGGCGAGATCACGCGGAACATTTGAGGCGCCATCCGTCGCCAGCACGACAGCGGAAAGCGGCATCCCTGACGAGCGTTTGATGGTTTCGTCGAGTGCGCCCGCGAGATCGCTGGTCCGTCCTTCGCCGTAAAGATCGTTGGCGTCTTTCAAACGCGCGAGGCCGCCGGAGAAGCCGTAAAGATTTGTCTTAAACTTCTTATCCAGTTGATTGAGAAACGAGTCTTTTGCGGCGTTGGTGTTAAGCAGTGCTTGCTTGACCGTTTCCAAACGAGTTGCCCCACCGGGCATATCGCGCAGCTTCATGCTCACGGAATCGTCGATGAGCATGGCGACGTAGCTGCTGCGCGGAATCACGGATGAAACAACTACGACGGGTCGCAACAGCAAAACGACCATTAAGGCGAGCAGTCCTGCGCGGAGTGCGATGAGGATCGCGGTCGTTCCTTTTGACAGACGCGCTCGCGGCCGCAGATAAATGAAATAAATGAAGACGCCGGCGAGAAGAACTATTAAAACGAGGATGAGGGCGCTCGGACGCACGTCGAAACCAAACCGGCCGTTAGTAAAAACGGCCTGTTCATGTCCGAACAGAAACCGTACGAGTTGGTTCATTTTTGGTGCTCGCCATTATACACGGCAGCGACGTTGCTCTCTTAGTATCCGTTGCTAAGTGAGCGGTTGTTTCGGGCAGGCAGTTTGAGGATGAATTTATTTTTTCGGATACCTTAGACAGGATTACAGGATTTACAAAATTGATCGTAGCCCTGTAAATCCTGAAAAATCTTGTGAATCCTGTCAGCGTGCGTCGTAGACCATCGTGCGGCTGCGTCTGCTTTGACCGAACACCAGTGAAATTCCGACAAAAGGTACTTAAGGTTTCTCAGGCTGTGAGGCGAATCCGGCGGCGACGGTGTACACGACGCCTTCGTCCTTCAATCGCAGACCTACAAGTGCGTTCAAAGCTGAATCGAGAAACCCGCCCATGCATAACGTCTCCAGACCGAGTTCCATGGCCCTGAGACAGACGTTCTGCGCTACGTGTCCGGCCTCGAGCAGAATGTAGCGATATCCGCGAGGCCCGTATTTTACCTGCGTGCGCAAAAACACCGCGGCCATAGCGATCACGACGTTGGCGTCCTTCATAAACGGGTAGGCATAAAACATCGGCTCCAGTGTGAGAAACAGATTCTCGCGGCGAAGCTGTTGCAACGAGTGCGCGATAACATCGTAGTGATACAAACCATCATCGAGACCCTGCACTCGCTGCGTGAAGAGATACAACTCCAACGGAAACAAGCCACCAGCGGATGGAACTGTGCGACGCAAGAACGGTGTCTGGCCGCCGAAACGCGGCCTGGCAATCGCACCATAACCCGAGGCGAGCAACGCTGACGCGTGTTCGAGAGGCATTTCCTTTTGCGCAAACTCGCGATAAGAACGCCGGTGGGCCAGAAGATCCATGAGCGCACTGCCGCCCGGTCGCGGTAGTGGAACTTCGCCGATGATATTCTCCGGAACCTTTAACTCCTGGTTCATCGCGCTGCCTTGATAAGCTTCATCGTTGAGCCACGGCTCGGAGTTTAAGTGAAATAGGAGTGATAGCGTTGTTGGATCTTCTAATGGGATCATTTTTGCCTCGAAAAGGATCTCGCGCAAAGGCGCAAAGCGCTGCCGCGTTTTTCAGGGCTTTTCTTTGCGCCTTTGCGCGAGAAAGTTTTCCCAAAGAGCTCATGCTAATGGGTGTGGACAGGGATTTAGATCACTTTCGCTGCGCACGCGATCCGCAAAGCCGAGTTGCTGCGGAAGTTTGAATAAGCGCTCGCCGCCCAATCGCTCCTGCCCGTGACCGAAGTGCACGGGCTGTAAGCCCGGCACGATCACGCGAACGACGTGGATTCCGTATTCGACGAGGTCCGGAGTCGTTAATTCGACGTAAGCCGGGCGATGTCCCTTCGAAGCAAGTTCGTTAGCACACCGCTGAAGATCGGCCGCGGCATCTCCAGTGGACCAGCTTGTTAACTCCTCGACACGCTTCTTCTCACCCGTTTGCCATAGAAACTCAAACTCGTTCCGCCGATCCATCTGACTCATAAAAGCACTATGATCGTCGAGCGTGAGCACGTCCTCGTAATTGTTCAAGCGGCCCTGCGGCGGCTTTGATTGAAATCGCGATGCCTCAGCGGGGCGGCCCTGGCATAACTCAAACAGCGCTTTGAGGAGTGCGATACTCGGATCGGGATGACACCCGAGCCCAGCGACATTTGCCGGCCGTGAAGGATCATCTTCGAACGAGATCGCCATGACAGTCGTCGACGGCAGGTCAGTGGGCATCACAAACGCTCGCACCGCGACTCCGAAGTGCGTGTAGTGACGATAGATGCGCCCGGGAATTCCGGCCGCGTCCTCGAGTTTCAACTCCACCGCGGGTAAGCGATTCATCCACGTAATCAGCATGGCATCGCGTTCCATCACCTCGCAGAGTCCGCTGAGCGTTGCGCTTGCGAGCGTCGCGCCTGCGGCGAGCCCGTTTGAAGTGGAAGGTGCGAAATAGTCTTCCATGCGCGGCGGTGGAAAGACGAGATAACTGAGGCTCGCTGGAAGCGCGACCGTCGAGCGGTCACAAACGTCTACGCCGTTGATCCACGCGACTTCCTGACCTGGAGTCCAACGCGGATGTGGCCAATCAAATGTTGAATACTGGCGATCTGAATAGAGCACGCAGTCCTGCGGAGTGATGCAACGCGTCTGGACGTCGCCCGACTTCGCGAGAAACGTTCGCTGCGGATCCCAATGGTATGCGCAGTAGCGTTCGGTCGCTTCCCCGATAGCGGACGTTATGGCTTCGTCGCGCGTGGTGCCTTTACCGGCCGCCATTCGTTCAACTTTGCTCGCGACGCGAAAATCGAAATTCGAGAGAGTCGCAGTGTAAAGATAAGGCGGCATCGGCTCGTCCGCGCCGCGACCCTGGGGTGCGATTTCGCGTATGAGCCCGACCTTTGGGCTGATCAACTCGCTGAGGCGCTCACTTAGCATCATTTATCAGGCGAAGTTTCCGACGGATTGAAACACGCTGGACACCACGGTTTGCGCAAGACGAAGTGTTTATCCACCGTGAGATCGGTTAGGCGCACGCTCAAGATTCGTCCGACGAGCGAGGGCTCTGCTAAACCGGTCAACTCCTTCACGATCTCCATGCCGACGAAGTTCGCTGCCAGCCCTGCTCCGAAGACGAGGTTCTCGCGTCGCGAACTATCATCCTGCTTGCGTCGATCGAGGAACCGCTCATACGCAAAAGCATCGTCGGGATTGCCGGCGCACGCGACCGTTCGCATTCGATAGCAGAGGTAACACGGCCCTTTACCCGGATGCATTGCCGGCCCAGCAATGATCTCCGCGCCCGCGAGCGAGCACGTGATCCAACGCATCCCCGTAGCAAGGCAAACGCGATTGAGCTTGTAGATGAGATTCGATTGGCTCGCGTCCAAACAGCACGCAACGATATCAGCGCCTTCAATAACCGCGCGCAGATCGTCTTCAGATTCCAGCTTGCGATCCTCGGCGACGATTTGCACTTGCGGCGCCGCGCGTTTGCTTAACTCGGAGATCGTTGCTGCACGGCTGGCGCCCACAGCGGGCATACCCGTAAACGGTGCGAGATAAACGTCAGATGGCGCGACGTTGAGCGAATCGATACATCGAATCGTTCCCACGCCAGCGGCCGCGAGTGAAAGCGCGAGCGCCGGGCCGGCTCCGGACAATCCGAGCACCGCTACTGTCGCTGTCTCCAAACTCTTCTGCAACGGTAAATCCGGCGCGAGATCGTTAAAAAGATTGAGCTGCGGCGCCATGCGCTCTGCAATCTCGGAACTCACTGTGTGTGTCGAAGCCTCGACGACAATGCCCTGATCGGCGAGCACGCCGAGAGCGGCTCGAAGCTCATCGCCAGGAAAGAGATCCGCGGTCGCCGTCTCAATCTCCTCGATTGAATGCCGTCCATTCAACAGAGGAATGACTCGCTGGTGGAACTCGCGAAACGAGCGCCCCTTCAATTTCAGCGACCGGCGTTCCGAAACAAAATGGAGCACCTCGTCGCCCTTTTCGTCCGGTGGATCAAACCACACGGAGTAATGGGTCGGCAGCAGAGGGTTTTGCAGTGATATAGGCATTAGACAGGTGTTGATTATCCACGGCAGGTCGTTTTCGAAATACGGGCAAGCTCAAATACTGTTTCTCATCCTCAAGCATAAAGCGATCGTCGCAGAGCTGTTTTAGAGTTGATTCAATCTCCGCGGCAGAGTCTGCGAGATCAGCACGGCGGGCCAGCGTTTCAACAGTGCTTGCTGCGTCACAGCAGAACAGCAGCTTCGCCGGCAGACCATTCAACTCACGTTCATACGGTGCAGACGAATCGCGGGTGTCGCTGATGCGCACTGAATCTTCATCGGAGAACCACGCGTCGAGTTTCGCAGGCGTTTCGGCGGTCCTTCCCGCCCACCAGCGCCGCACGACGTCAGAAACCGGCTTCATATAACTTTGCGGATCTCGATCGTCGCCGTAATCGAAATCGAAGAAGTACGCGAGACGACTCATCTCACGGCGACCCAATGGAAACACGTAGAAGTATCCGCGCGCCGGACGGATGTGACGAAAACCAAACTGTTCGGAACGCGTGTGAAACGGGCTGAAGCGGTCCAAACGGATCTGCCCGCACGATATCGGCGGTTGCAGGTGAACGAGCAGCGACGCCATCTTCGCGATGCGTTCATATTCGGAGGGCGACTCGCCGGGAAAGCCGCCGAGCATGTTCCACGAACATTCGATGCCGACCTCTTCACACCAACGCATCAACTGAATGTTCTGCAACCCTGAGACGCCCTTCTCCATCAGTTTCAAAACCTGGTTGCTGAAGTTTTCAATACCGGGTTGAATCTGTCGCATGCCGCCGCGTTGCAGTTTGACGACCTGGTCGTAGCGCAAGTTTGACTTCACTTCATAAAACAATTCCAACTGCATTCCGTTATCGGCGAGACGCGGAAAGAGCGTGTCGATGTAGCGCATGTCGAGTATGTTGTCGACAAAGCCGACTCGCTGCATGCCGTACTTGAGCGCGATCGTCGTGATTTCATCGTAAGCGCGGTCCGGACTCTTGCTTCTGAACGCCATCGTGTCGCCGTTCAGACCGCAGAAAGTGCAGTGATGCTTCGCGCCCCACCAGCATCCGCGCGATGTCTCGACCACGACGTGGTACGCCTTATCGCGCCCGACTTTAGAGCGATCGAGTTCCGCGAAGTAATCGTCAAAATCAGGATAGGGCAGTGAGTCGAGATCTTGAATCGCGTCTGACTTCGCGACCGTGTTCGACTTGCCCTGCTCCAACACGCCCGGGATTGCCATAGATCCGCCGCGAAACACGCCGTCGAGAAGTTTCGGGAACGAGATGTCAGATTCGCCGCAGCAGACGTAGTCGATCCATGGGAACGACTGTAACAACTGCAAGCCCATCTCGCCCTCACAGTTCGCACCGCCAAAGACGATCAATGGCGGATTCGGAAGTGCTTTCAATCGTTTGGCGACAGCGAGTGAGGCACAGGTTTGGTGGAACGTCGTCGTGAAACCAACCATGCGCGGTGAGTGCGCGGCGATTCGTCGCGCGCACTCGTCCAGGTATTGCGACACGTTAGCGCGGCCCTGAAGAACCTGGACCGCGAAATCCTCGCCCGCGTTTCGTGCGAGAGGTCCGTTGACGTATTGATCGGCCTCGGGGATGTCACCCGCAAACAGATCGTGAGCGAAGAACCACTCGCCCAGGACCAGGTCAGGTGGAAACGACGACGAGATCTGTTGATACAGCTCCGCCCCAAGCTCGTCGGCGAGTTGAATACTGCAGTATTCAATCAGAGCGGTATAGCCCGCCCGCGTCGCCGCCGACTTCAGCAGACTGACACCAATCGCCGGCCTTCCCAGATCGGCGAAGGGCATCACGACGAAGACAATGTCCACGATTTAGCCTTTGTGCAGTTCTGTGCGAAGGTCACTTTTACAGGATTTACATGTAAATCCTGTCTAATCCTGCCCATCCTGTAAAAAAGGCTTATCCGCCAAAACCTCCGAAACCGCCGCCGCCGATTATTCCGCCACCGCCTGGGTCGCAGTTGCCACCGCATTCAAACGTACATGCGCGAATGGTGCAGGCGCGAATCGTACAGGCGCGAATCGTGCAATTACGAATGATGGTGCAAGCTCGAATGGCGCACTCATTGATGCAGCCGCCAACACAGTCGAGAATACAACCGGCTTGCGGCGAAACGCCTCCAGTGCCAAGAGTGCCGGCACCACCACCGCCGCCGCCCATCAAAGCGGAGACTTTTTGATAGGCCCTCATTTCCTCTTCAGTGACATGCATTTGTGAGAGCTTATCTTCGAGCTCGGCCACGCGCATTTCGAGAGTTTTTTCCTTGGATTTTTCCTTGGGTTGGTCCGCCATATTCACGCCTCCCGTTTATGAGATCAGGATAGGTATAGCAGCTTGCTGGGGGGGCTAGAAAATACTCCGCGTGCGAAGTGCTGTCAATAATTTTCATCCTCATTTTTAGAATTACCTCATTGGCATTTCTTAACGCGCATCGTGTTGTTACAATCACGACATCCTGCATGCCTGTTTCCGCGACAAGACGTGTCAGAGTGATCGATTCACATACGGGTGGTGAGCCCACCCGTGTGGTTATTAGTGGTGGACCAGACCTCGGAAACGATGCGCTGACAAACCGCCTCGAGCGTTTCAGATCTGAACATGACGACTTTCGCTGTGCCGTGGTGAACGAGCCGCGTGGCTCGGATGCGATTGTTGGCGCTTTGCTGTGTGCGCCCGTCGATGAGTCGTGCGTAACGGGAGTGATCTTTTTCAATAGCGTCGCGTACCTTGGAATGTGCGGGCATGGAACCATCGGAATCGTCGCTACACTCGCGTACCTGAACCGCATTGGTCCGGGAACACATCGCATCGAGACGCCGGTGGGAGTTGTCGTCGCACGTCTTGACGATAACGGGGAAGTCGAAGTGGCGAACGTGCCGAGTTACCGGATCGCCGCGAACGTCACGGTCGAGGTGCCGGGATTTGGGCCTGTGACGGGTGACGTTGCGTGGGGCGGCAACTGGTTTTTCCTCGTGAACGATCACGGCCAGGAGCTTGAGTTCGAGAATCTCGAGAAGTTGATGGAATTTACTCTGCGTGTTCGAGATGCGTTGGCGCGCGCAGGAATTACGGGGCTCGGCGGACACGAGATCGATCACGTCGAACTCTTCACTAACTCTCGACTGGCGGGAGTTGACAGTAAAAACTTTGTGCTGTGTCCCGGAAAAACCTACGACCGCTCGCCGTGCGGCACAGGGACCAGCGCCAAGCTGGCGTGTCTGTTTGCAGAGGGAAAACTGAGAGAGGGTGAGACCTGGAGACAAGAGAGTATTGTCGGCAGTGTTTTTGAAGGCAGTGTTTCAGTGATCGAGGGCGTAGTTCATCCGAAGATCAAAGGTTCCGCGTTCATCACTGCCGAGTCTGACCTCATCATCGACGCACGCGATCCGTTCTCGATGGGTATTTCCCGCAAAGGCGCAAAGGAGCAAAGAGGCAACTGAGTTCTTCTTTGCCGTCTTTGCGCCTTTGCGGGAAAACTCTTCTCCGTTATGAATTCCAACGCTTATGACATGGTTGTCATCGGCGCCGGCATTGTTGGCGCGGCGTGCGCGGCTGAGTGTGCGCGCGAAGGACTGAGCGTGGCGATTGTCGAAGCCGGGATAATCGGCGGCGGCGCAACCGCGGCCGGTATGGGCCATCTCGTCGTGATGGACGATTCCGAAGCACAGTTTGCACTGACGCGTTACTCGCAGCAGCTTTGGGATGAGATGAGCTTGCCACGTGAGGTTGAATACGACGCGTGCGGCACGATCTGGATTGCGGCCGATGACGAAGAGATGGCTGAGGCGATGCGAAAGGCGAAGTTTTACTCCGATCGCGGTGTGCGAGTTGAAGTTCTCGATGCGCAGTCGCTTGCCGAGGCCGAACCGAATCTGCGTCCGGGATTAGTTGGCGGGCTTCGTGTGCCCGGCGATAGCGTGATCTATCCACCGTGCGCGGCCCAATACTTTGTAGAATCCAGCGGCGCGGATCTGTTTCTTGGTGTGGCCGTTGGCAGTGTGACAGCAGACGGCGTTCGTCTGCGTGATGGAAGTGCGATCTCCGCGGGAGTAATTGTGAACGCGACGGGTAGTTGGGCGCCGGCGTTAACTCCGGGACTCGCGGTGAAGAAACGCAAAGGACATCTCGTCATAACGGATCGGTATCCGGGATTTCTGCGGCATCAACTTGTGGAACTGGGTTACTTGAAGAGCGCACATTCGGTGACGGCTGATTCAGTGGCTTTCAACATTCAACCGCGAAGGACAGGACAGTTATTGATCGGTTCGTCCCGGCAGTATGACGTTGATGAGCCTTACGTCGATCTGTCCATTCTGACGCGCATGCTCGATCGCGCCGTTGAGTATTTGCCTGGCCTGCGCAAACTTTCTTCATTGCGAACGTGGACCGGATTTCGCGCGGCGACTCCCGACAAGCTTCCTTTGATCGGCCCACACGAAGAACACAAGCGACTCTACCTGGCCACGGGGCATGAAGGTCTCGGGATTACGACTTCACTCGCAACCGCCAAACTCCTGGTCGCTCAAGTCATGAATAGAGAGCCGGCCATTCCAATCGCGCCTTACTTGCCTTCGCGAGTGACACAGCATGCTTGAAACGGTGACGCTTGTCATCAACGGTGTTTCAGTCACGATGCCCGCGGGCAGCATGGTGTCCGCGGCGATTCTGAAAAGCGGTACGCATGGATTTCGTCGCTCGGTAACTGGTGAGCTTCGCGGGCCGCTGTGTGGCATGGGGATCTGTTTTGAGTGCCGCGTGACGATCGACGGCGAAGCGCACAGTCGCAGTTGTCAGACAGTTTGTAAGAACGGGATGGACGTGCGAACTGATGGGTGAGACTCATCACGTTTGCGACGTGCTCGTGGTTGGAGCCGGACCAGCAGGGCTTGCCGCAGCTTATCGCGCGGCGGAGAGTGGACGGCGTGTAACGATTGTCGATGATAATCCTGCAGTGGGTGGTCAGATCTGGCGTGGCAAGTCTCCTGAAGCGCAGGCGTGGCTTGAAAAGATTCGCAGCGTTGATATTCAGTTCGTCAATGGTGCGCGAGTGTTTCAGAGCGGACCGGGAATGGTGTTGGCGGAAACGTCAGACGGTGTTTGCGAGTTGAACTATACGAGCGTGATTCTGGCGACTGGTGCGCGTGAGCGATTTCTGCCATTTCCGGGTTGGACGTTGCCGAATGTGATGGGCGCTGGAGGATTGCAGGCGCTCGTCAAAACCGGGTTGGAGATTGAAGGCAAGAGGGTGGTTGTTGCGGGCAGTGGACCGTTGTTGTTGGCAGTCGCGGCGTACTTGCGGGCGAGTGGGGCTGAGGTATTGTTGATTGCGGAGCAGGCGTCTGCGTTGCGATTGGCGAGATTTGGGTGGGGGTTGATTCGGCAGAGGAGAAAACTCGAGCAGGCGTGGAGACTGAGAAGAGATTTCTCGCGCAAAGGCGCAAAGGGGCAAAGGCTCCGGTATCTGAGCGGGTGTTGGGTGTCGGTGGCGCATGGGGAAGAGAAACTCGAGAGTGTGACGTTGGTTCGAGGCGGGAAACGTTGGCAGGTTTCGTGTGATTACGTTGCTTGTGGTTTTCACCTGGTACCGAATGTTGAGCTCGCGGAGTTGTTGGGATGTGTGGTTGAAGGCGGCGCTGTAAGGGTGGATG
>JAICGZ010000219.1 GCA_025922875.1 Pyrinomonadaceae bacterium | reverse complement strand
CATGTTCAAGACGGGAGCGCCGGCGTTTGGTTCAATGGGATTCCTGATTCAAGTGATCCATTGTTGGCGAGAGCAGCGTCGTTTGCAGTCTGTGCTGCGTTGCGACGTTATGGGTTATTCGAGTTGCACGGCGCGGGCATGGTCCACCCTGAGAGTGAAAAAGGTGTTCTCATAATTGGTCCATCGGGGAGTGGGAAGTCGACGCTGGCGGTTCAATTAGCCATGGCCGGCTGGCCGTATCTCTCGGACGATGAATTGCTGCTGAGCCTGGGTGAAAGCGCAGTTGAGGCGCGCGGGTTTCGCAGTTTTTTTGCGATTCGGAATGAGTCAAACGGAGCTTTCAAGACGTGTTTCGAACCGGAGGTTGCTCTTAGATCGACGCGACGGATGAGCGCAGTGCCCGGCGTGTTGCTGTTTATCAGTCTTACTGGTGAAGAAAAAACTCGACTCAATCGACTGACACAAACCGAGACGATGATGCGATTGCTCAGGGCATGTCCCTGGGCCACCTACGACACCGCGATTGCTGCTCCGAATCTCGAACTTCTCTCGAGGCTCGCGCGGCAAACGCGCGCGTTCGATCTCTTCGCAAGTCGCGACCTGCTTGCGCCGGGCTTTGCTTCGGAGATTTTGTATTCGTATCTGAATACCGAGGTTGAACCGACGATGTTTTGAATTGTGCACCTTCCTGGAGTGCCTCGCATTTAAGATTATGGAAACAGTAACCACGTTCAGCGGCGATTATGGACCACAGCGTTTGAGCGTGGAGTTGGCCAACATCTGCAATCTTCATTGCAGCTATTGTTTTCGCGCTGACGAGAATCTCTACAGTCCACACGCCGAATTCTTCCCTGTCGATCTGCTGCGACGAGTGATTTCCGAAGCTCGCACAGTCGCGGGCATCACTCGCGTCAGCTTCACTGGCGGCGAACCAACTCTTCATCCGCAGTTCACGGAAACATTGAACACGATCGCCGAGGCAGGGTTGACTGCCAGTTTTGTTTCGAACGGCTGGCACTTCGATCGTGTCTGGCCCGCTATCCAGGCGAATCGCACGGCGTTGTCTCACGTTGCGTTCAGTCTGGATGGCGTCACTCGCGAAACTCACGATCGCTGGCGCGGCCAGGGATCTTTCGACCGTTTGGTGCGAGCGTTTTCTCGCTGCTACATGTCGAATCTTCCTTTCGGGTTGAAGATAGTGATTCGACGTGACCTGATGGACCAACTCGAACAGATCGCACTCTTTGCCGCAAGAATGGGCGCCGCGTCGCTGCACTTCGTACACGTGATGCCGACATCGAACACAGTCGCGGATACTGCGGCCTTGAGTCTCGAGGAGCAACGTGTGGCAGAGCAGGAGATCGCCATACTCGCGCGTATTTTCAAGATGAACATCGGCCTCGACGTTGGCTACTACAATATCGATGAAGAACGTCCACCATGCTCGCCGCTGGCAGGCACAAGCATGAACATCGACTATCGCGGGCGGCTCTCGCTCTGCTGTAATCTCTCCGGCTTTCGTGGTGCTGATAACGAGGAAGACGTCGTTGCGGATCTGAATGTGGAGTCGTTCGCCGATGCGTACGCGAAGTTTGTGTCGCTGGCTAAGGCGCAATCTCAGCGAAGGAAAACCGCGTTGGCGGCACTGCGATCGCAGGGATTAACTCCGGATCTTTACACTGGCTCACCTTGTTTATTTTGCCTGCAAAGCTTCGGCAAAATCCCATGGCATTAGACACGATTTCAGGATTAGCAGGATTTATTCCGGTTGATGCAGTCGTTGTAGATGGCCGTCCGGGTCTGTGGTGGATGGAGATGCCGGACGTAAGTCTCACGGAACCTTTCTTCCAACAAACAGTTGCACGCGCGAAGGCGGAGAACAATCGCCGTGAGTTGTTCACGGAGTTTGATGTTCTGCTGCAACTGGAAAAGCTGCTGGACAGCGTGCCTCCGACGGGTTTCATCTTCCACTCCTCGCGCTGCGGCTCAACGCTCATCGCCAACGCCTGCCGCGCGATTACTAATTCGATCGTTCTTTCAGAAGCAAATGCGATCGACAAGCTCGTCGCCAGGTTCATCACTGACGCTGTTGACAACGTCAAAGAGTCGCTCTATTCAGTTTTCCTGCGCGGCGTGGTCCATGCCTTAGGCCAGCGCAGGACCGGAAACGAACAGCACCTGTTCATCAAGTTTGCCTGTTGTAGTTTCGCCCAAATCGAACGCATCAGACGCATCTGGCCGCGCGTGCCGTGGATCTTTCTTTACCGCGATCCGATCGAAACCATTGTGTCGAACGTCGCCGATGTTCCCCCCTGGCTGATGGACAACGATCGCCGCGTGCTGGCGTCGATCACAGGCGCATCACCAACGGAAGTCGCTGAGATGCAACTCGAAGAGCTGTGCGCAAGGACGATCGGAAGTTTCTATTCGCTGGCGCATTGTCTTGCGAATGACCAAGCGCTGTTACTTAATTACAATCAACTGTCTTTACCTGTAATATTCCGCGTGCTGGAATTTTTTAAGGTCAGTCCTTCGGCTGAAGAGATGGATGCAATCGCACGCGGTAGCCGGATGTACTCGAAGGAAGTTTCCGGCACGCGCACGTTTGTCGCTGACGCTGATGCAAAGCAGCAACTTGCTTCCGATCTTGTTCGTGAAATGGCGGAACGATGGGCCATTCAGCCTTATCGTCTCCTCGAAAAGAAAAGGCTTAACTGATCATGAATTTAACGCCGGGCAAACACGTGGTGGCTACGGATTTCGACGGTGGCGAGGGAATACTCGTAGATCTGAATACCAAGAAATACTATCAACTGAACGAGACCGCGATGATAGTTTGGAAAGGACTGGAACAAGGCAAGTCGACGACAGAGATCGCCGCCGAGATCACCTCCAATTACGAAGTCGCACTCGATCAAGCCACACTCAGCGTGGAACGAATCGTTGATAATTTCCAAACTTACAAACTCATCAGCGCCTCCCAATGAATGGCGCGAACGGCGTCTGATAGTCAAGTACGCCATTCTCACCGCAGGCATCTTCCTGCCACTCATCTGGTCGTTTCTCTTCGTGCGAAATCTCTATCCCGTAGCCGCGTGGAACGTGATGATGGCGGGCGGCGATCTCGAGCGCGGCCACAGCTTCTGTATTCTCCGCGGCGAAACCATTTCCGGCGAGACTATCGACATCCGGCCCATCAAGCTGACGAATGCTCTCTACAGTCGCACCTGGACCATGGTCAACGCGACGATCGGAAACCAGAGTTTCAAACTCAAGTCGATTCATCCTGATAACGAAGAGATGGTGCATCGTTACGGCGGAGTGGAAAATCTTCCGGCCGGCGTGCGTCTGCCTGATCTGCTCCAGGCGTGGGGCGATCTCTACAACAAACAACAGCCGGCATCCTCACCGCAGCGACTGAAAGCGATCCGGCTCGATAGGTATCGCTGGGAAAGCGGCCGCTACGCTGATTACGACAAGTTCATAGAATCGTGGCGCAGGGAATTGTAAATCGCGTCGTTCCCTCGAGTGCTTTTGCTTTGGGTGTCGTGCGCGCCATCGTGCACGGCACGTTCTTGATTTCGGTGCTCTTCACTTCGTTCTCTGCACTCGCTTCACTCCCACCGACAATCCTGCGGCCCACGGGCGCGATGAAGTTTTTGCCGTGGAGTTTCTACGATCAACTACAGACGCCATCGGGAATGATGACCTTGAAGATAGCGATGGTCCTATCGCTATTGCTCAGCACGGCGGGATCGTGGACAGTCGTCACAACGAAAACATCGTTGTTGCTGGTAGTTTTTTACCAGGGTCTGCTGCGCAGCTTCGGACATTTCAACCACGATGAAATGCTCGCTATTTACTGTCTGGCAGTGTTGGCCTTCACACCTTGCGGCGATGCATTTTCGATTGATAGCCGACTAGCCACAAAAGGCACAAAAAAGGAGCGCGCCTGGTTTGCTTATGCATATCCGATTCTGCTGATGCAGTTGTTACTGGCGTGGACTTACTTCAGTTCTGCATTGATCAAAATACGCGTTGCCGGATTGAAGTATTTCAGCGTCGACAACCTTCCGGCCCTGGCGATCTTTCATTCACTCGATAACCTGCACGACACTGGTTTTCGCTTGGCGTTTCTATTACCACAGGTGAGGACGTATCTGCCGTTTGCGGTGGGGCTGGTCCTGCTCTGGGAATTGCTATTTCCTGTGGCCATTTTTTGGCGCCGCGCACGCTGGTGGATTCTGGGATTCGGTATTCTTTTTCACATCTCTACTTTGTTTCTGATGAACATCTTCTTTCCTCACCAACTGGCGATGTATCTGATCTTCGTCAACTGGGACCGAGTCGCGCGTTTTAATCGTTAAATTCGTTAAATCGTTAAATTAATTTCGAAGGCAGGCGAAATTCCGCTAATTTCCGCGACAAAATACGCTAAGAGTTAATGTTAAATTTTGTTGACGGCGTTCAAACGAGCATGCTACCGTTTTCCACCACACTGAACATCGTTGGCCTTACGTTTAAAGGAGAAAAGCATGTCTAAGTCATTCCGGGTTTCCCTTGTCTTCGCTGGCGTCGTAGCGATGATGCTTGGAATATCGCAGATCGCCGCAGCACAGCTAATCATCTCTGAATTTCGCGTGCGTGGTCCAAATGGCGCGAACGACGAGTTTATTGAAATCTACAACAACAGTGGGGCCGACCATACCGTCGCGGGTGGCGGGACCGGGTATGGCGTGGCGGCTTCGAACGGCGTAGCACGTTGCGTTATTCCAAATGGTACGGTTATTCCCAACAGGGGTCATTATCTTTGCGTGAACAGCGTTGGATATAGCCTCGCTTCTTATCCGGCTGGCAACGGGACCACCGCGACTGGTGACGCCACCTACACTACCGACATTCCCGATAATGCCGGTATCGCGATCTTCAATACCAGTGTCTCAGGCAACTTCATACTAGCAAACCGCATGGACGCTGTTGGCTCAACCTCGGAAGCGAATACGCTTTATAAGGAGGGGACCGGCTATCCGGCCCTGACACCATTCTCAATCGATTACTCTTTTTACCGTGACAACTGTGGTAAGAGCGGTTCGATCACAACTTTCGGTGTTTGCCCGATAAGCACACCGAAAGACACCAACAACAACGCCGCCGACTTCATCTTCGTTGATACCAACGGCACGTCGGCGGGCGCGGGCCAGCGCTTGGGCGCACCAGGACCGGAAAATCTCAGTTCACCGATTCAACGCAACGCCAGCTTTACGGTGAATCTCCTCGATATCTGTGTTGGTGGGGCGTCGCCGCCGAATCGGGTTCGTGACTTCACCTCCGATCCACCGAATAACTCCACCTTTGGCACGTTGGACATTCGCAGAACGGTCACAAACAACACGGGTGGAAACGTCACGCGCTTGCGTTTCCGCGTAATCGACCTAACGACTTTCCCCGCGCCCAGCGGCATTGCCGACTTGCGGCCACGAACTTCGACTGCGGTAGTGGTCACAGTTGACCGTCCCCCATGCGGTAGTGGCACCAGCAACGTAACTGTTCAGGGAACGACCCTCGAGCAACCTCCGTCACAACCAAACGGTGGTGGCTTTAATTCGTCGATGTCGGCTGGAACAGTAACTTTGGCGACTCCGATTGCGAATGGTGCAAGTATCGACGTGCGCTTCCTGCTTGGTATTCAGCAAACAGGAAGTTTTAAGTTCTACGTCAACATCGAAGCTCTGCCGTAAGCGTTAACCTCGTTCCACAATGAGCGCGGTGGATCCGCTTGGACCACCGCGCTCGTTCTTTTAAAGAGTTGCGAGTCGCGGATCGAAGCGATCGTTTGAGGGAAAGCTGTACGTGACTACGTAATCGGGAGGCGCGTTCTCGAGGATCGGCTGCCCGTTTGCTTCGAGCCACGCGTGACCGCTTACCTTGCCGCCGGTTTCATTGCGCACGCCGAATATGATGCGCGTGGCGATTCCGCTGCGCGAGAGATAACGATGAAGCACAGCCGCGCGCTTCCAGCAGATAGGCTTGAAGATGAAAATGTTTATCGAGAGAAGCAGATCGATCGCGCGAGCAAGTTCGTCCCCGTTAGTCGCTTGCGCTGAAGGTTTTCTGTTTTCACTACCGGCAACGATTTGCAGAGCGCGCGGCAATGAATAGCAGCGCGCGGTTAACGAGAGCACTGCAACCCACCAGGCCATCCGGCACAAGAGCAACGCTTCTCCTGGACGTGTGAGAAACTTGCGGCCGGCGCTGGAGATTAATCGAGCGACTTTTCTCATCCGCGTGATTCTAAACAGAAATATTTCTCGCGCAAAGGCGCAAAGGCGCAAAGCGCTGCCGCGTTTCCAGAGTGCTTACTTTGCGCCTTTGCGCCTTTGCGCGAGAAATATTTCTTTGCTTGTCTAACTTGTAAATCTGCTAATCCTGTCTTAACCTCACACGTAAGCCTTTACATCAACCCCGCAATGTAGTCGATAGGAGGACCTGTGGCGGTAATTCGTCCCTTTCGTGCTTTGCGTCCGCAACCTGAGCGGGCCCAATTGGTAGCCAGCGTGCCTTACGACGTCGTCAACACGGAAGAGGCGCGTGCTCTCGCGAATGGAAATCCGCTCAGTTTCCTGCACGTTTCACGACCGGAGATTGATCTTCCTCCTGGAACAGATATTTACAGCGACGCTGTTTATCGAAAGGCAGTCGAGAATTTCGAGAAATTGATTGCGACTTGTCCACTCGAAAAAGAAGCCGAGCCGAGCCTTTACCTTTACCGGCTGATCATGGGCGATCACGAACAGATCGGGATCGTCGCATGTTGTTCCATCGACGAATACGACAACGGCACCGTTCGTAAACACGAACGCACGCGACGCGATAAGGAAGACGATCGCACCCGTCACATGCTGATGTTGCGCGCGCAAACTGGACCAGTCTTTTTAACTTACAGAGGCCGCTCCGAAATCGACGAACAAGTTTCCGCGGCGATAACCGCAGCTCCGTTGTTTGACCTGACGGCAGTCGACGGAGTTCGCCATACGATCTGGCGTCTTAACGAGACTGACGCACTCGTAAAGAGTTTCGAATCAGTTCCCTTGCTTTACATTGCAGACGGCCATCACCGCGCGGCAAGTGCGAGTCGTGCACGCGCGGAGTTAAAGGAACAAAGCTTCGCGCATACCGGCAAAGAGGATTACAACTACTTCCTGACAGTCATCTTTCCTGATTCGCAAGTTCGCATACTCGCGTACAACCGGACGGTCCACGATCTCAACGGACTCTCGAAGGAAGAATTTCTCGAAGCGATCAGAGGACAGTTTACGGTTACAGAGAATGCGAGTCCGGAGCCTTCGCAACGTGGTAACTGGAGCATGTATCTCGATGGCAAGTGGTACGGACTGGAACTCTCTCCTGATGCAACGCTGCCTGCAGGCACTGTCGCAACGCTGGACGCGAGTATTCTTCAGGACAGGCTGCTCGATCCGATTCTGGGCATCAAGGACATCAGGACCGATAAGCGAGTCGATTTCATTGGTGGTCTGCGTGGAACGAAAGAATTGCAACGTCTGGTTGATGAAGGAAAAGCGGCAGTTGCGTTTTCACTTTATCCGACGACTGTCGAAGAGTTGTTAATGGTCTCCGACGCGAATGAGATCATGCCGCCGAAGTCAACCTGGTTCGAGCCGAAGTTGAGAGATGGGCTGTTGATACATACGATCTGATTTACAGGATTCTCATCCATGAAAGTATTAATCGCAGATAAATTCGAACAATCAGGCCGGGACGGATTGCAGGCGCTCGGCTGCGAGATCTCTTTTCAACCGGACCTAAAAGACGACGCGCTGGTTGAGGCTATTCAGAAGGAAGCGCCCGACGTACTCGTGGTTAGAGGTACGAAAGTTACCGAGCCCATGCTCGACGCTGGACCAGTGAAGCTCGTTGTTCGCGCCGGCGCTGGTTACAACACCATCGATGTCGCAGCAGCTTCCAAACGGGGCATCTACGTTTCGAATTGTCCTGGTAAAAACTCGATCGCTGTTGCCGAACTCGCCTTCGCGCTGATCCTCGCTCTCGATCGACGCGTCGCGGACAATGTTATAGCGCTACGGCGAGGAGAGTGGAACAAGAAAGAGTTTTCGAAAGCACGCGGATTGTTTGGGCGCACGCTCGGCTTGATTGGCGTGGGGAAAATCGGTCAGGAGATGATTCCGCGTGCACGTGCCTTTGGCATGCCCGTCATCGCGTGGAGCAGGAGTTTGACAACGGAGCGTGCGGCACTGCTCGGCGTTGAATTGAAAGAATCACCTAAAGCCGTTGCCGCCAGTGCCGACATCGTCAGCGTTCATCTTGCGCTGAATCCAGAAACTCGAAATTTCATCGGCGCAGACTTCTTTAACGCCATGCGCGAAGGTGCTTACTTCATCAACACCGCGCGAGGCGAGGTCGTCGATCAAGCGGCGCTGGTTGCCGCTATGCGAAATCAAGGCATTCGCGCTGGTCTTGACGTATATGCGGTTGAACCAACGAGCAGCACTGGCGAGTTTCACGACGACATCGTGAAAGAAGAAGGACTTTACGGCACGCATCATGTAGGCGCGTCGACGGACCAGGCGCAGGAAGCGATTGCTGCCGAAACTGTGCGCATCGTGAAGGAGTTCAAAGAGACGGGTAAAGTTCCGAATGTTGTTAACCTGGCGCGACAAACTCCGGCCACGCATCGACTCGTCGTGCGCCATCTCGATCGGCCCGGCGTGCTCGCTGGTGTACTCGACGCGATCAAGGCCGAGCAGATCAACGTGCAAGAGATGGAGAATATCGTGTTTGAAGGCGCCGCCGCGGCAGTGGCTCGCATCAACCTGGACAATGCGCCAACTAAAGAAACCCTCAAGAAGCTTGAAGAAAGCAACCCTGACATTATCGAACTCGATCTGCTCGACTTGAAGTGATCCAGTTCGTTCTTCGAAATGAATACGACCCTCATCACCGGCGCATCCTCGGGAATCGGAACGGCCTTTGCCAGAAAACTCGCTGCACGGGGAAGAAACGTTTTTGTCGTTGCTCGTTCTGAAGACAGGCTGATCGCCTTGTGCAACGAACTCGGGCGTTCGACCAGCATTCGCGCGCAGTACCTGGCGCTTGATCTACAGCAGCTCGACGCGGGCTCGCAGCTTCTGGAAGAAACCAACAAACGTGGGCTCGAGATCGAGATGCTTATCAACAATGCCGGCTTCGGTTCGATGGGCGACTTTGTCAAACTCGATCTAAATCGTGAGCTCGACATGATCCAACTCAACGTTAGATCGCTCGTCGATCTGACGCACCGGTTTCTTGGACCAATGCGCGAGCGGAAACGCGGCACCATCATCAACGTGGCGTCGACCGCCGGATTTCAAGCTGTGCCTTACATGGCGACGTATGCAGCCACGAAGGCTTTTGTGTTGTCGTTCTCCGAGGCGCTGTGGGAGGAGAATCGGTTGCATGGGATTCACGTGATGGCCTTGTGCCCCGGTGTGACTGAAACTAATTTCTTCCAGGCATCCGGAATGGATCGCCCGCCGCTGCGTTCTATCGAGACTCCGGAAGAGGTGGTCGAAACGGCGTTGCGCGCATTGGGCCGGCGGAAGAGTACTGTGATCTCCGGTTGGACCAACTTGTTTACAGTCGCGGCGGAACGCTTCGTGCCACGCTCGGTGGTGACCAAGGTTGCGGGTAAGGCTTTGCGTTCGCGGTTCGAAGAATAAGTCCTATAGGACCTGTACGACCTATTGTTAGTGGAGAAATATCATGACGGAAAGAATTTTTAATTTCAGCGCTGGTCCGGCTGTTTTGCCGGTGCCTGTTTTAGAAGAAGCTCAACGCGACTTGCTCAGTTTGCCGGGCGTCGGCATGTCGGTGATGGAGATCAGTCACCGCTCGAAAACGTTTGACGAGATTATCGCCGGCGCTGAGTCGGGCATGCGCGAGCTTCTAAATATCCCCGGCAACTATCACATTCTTTTTCTACAGGGCGGCGCCAGCTTGCAGTTTTCCACTGTGCCGATGAATTTTTTGCCTGCGGACGGAAGTGCTGATTACGTCATCACCGGAAGCTGGGGAAAGAAGGCGCTGAAGGAAGGCAAGAAAGTTGGTAGCGTGAACGTTGCAGCGACGATGGCTGATGGAGGTTTCACGCGCGTGCCGTCACGCGAGGAGATGAACCTGAATCCGCATGCTGCCTACGTTCATATTACGACCAACGAAACGATCGAAGGCGTGGAGTGGAAACGAGAGCCCGAGGTGGGCGACGTACCGCTCGTCGCGGATGCTTCGTCAAACATTCTGTCACGCGAGATTGATGTGAACCGCTATGGACTCATCTATGCGGGCGCGCAGAAGAACATGGGACCAAGCGGCGTGACTGTGGTGATCCTGCGCGATGATCTGTTGCAACGCGTGCCGGAAGGACTTGCGACGATGCTCGACTATCGCACGCACGTCGAGAACAAATCGCTTTACAACACGCCGAACACGTGGGGAATTTACATCCTCGGGCTTGTCTGCAAGTGGCTGAAAGACAAAGGCGGAGTCGCGGCAATGGAGCGCGAGAACGAGGAGAAAGCGCAACTGCTCTACGACGTTATCGATAGTACCGATTTCTATCGAGGACACGCTGACGCCGATTGTCGCTCGCTTATGAATGTCACGTTTCGTTTGCCCGATCAGGAGCTCGAAAAGAAGTTTGTTAGCGAAGCCACCGCGCAGGGACTTGACGGCTTGAAGGGACACCGCTCGGTTGGCGGAATTCGCGCGTCGATCTACAACGCGTTTCCGCGCGCTGGAGTTGAAGCGCTCGTGTCGTTCATGAAAGATTTCGAACGGCGGAATGGGTGAATCACAGACACAGGTTATACGGATTGGCCCGGAGCACGCCGGGGTTCGCCTCGATACATACCTCGCCTCGCAGATCGAAGGATGGAGCCGCGCACGCCTGCAACGTCTGATCGAAAGTGAAGACGTGCTGGTGAACGGCCGTGTCGCCAAGCCTTCGTACAAACTCCGCGAACAAGATGAGATTGAAGTAGAGCTCAGCGCTCCGCCCACAGATCGCTTTGAGCCTGAGAATATTCCGATCGATATCGTCTATGAAGATGAGACGCTCGTGGTCGTGAACAAACCCGCGGGCCTCGTGGTCCATCCCGCCGCGGGCACGCCTTCCGGCACACTCGCCAACGCTCTCGCATATCAT
>JAICGZ010000218.1 GCA_025922875.1 Pyrinomonadaceae bacterium | reverse complement strand
GGCAAAAGGAGAAGCACCCAGCGCGATACGTATGCCGAGCTCCTTTCGACGCTGTGCAACCGAGTTTGAAACAACTCCATGCAGGCCGAGAATGGTCAGGAACACAGCGACTACGGCAAACGCCGTAAGCAAGCTCATGCTGAATCGTTGCCTTGCGAAAACGGATGCGTAACGCTCACCTAGAGTTTGAACGTCATAGATCGGAAGATTCGGGTCCAACTCCTTGATCGCGCCGCGTACTGCGGGGACTACACTGGTTGGGTCCGCTTTTGTCTTCACCACGACAGACATGACGTCGATGGGGAGTTGCGCGAGCGGCACATACATCTCAGCTCGCGGTTCCTTCTGAGGTCCAAGATCTCTTACATCTCCAACGACGCCGACTATTGTGCGCGTTATAGGTCCCTGCTTGATTCGCTTTGAAAGTGGATCCTCGCCGTTGAAATATCGCTTGGCGAGTGTCTCGTTGATTAAGACGACCCCAGGCGCGTCAGCATCATCGCGGTCGTCGAAATCTCGGCCATTAATCATCCGTATACCCATCGTGCGGAAGTAATCCGGTTGGACCACTTGCAAGCTGGTAGTCGGCCGTGAATTTTCAAAAGCGGGCCGGCCCTCAATCTCGAAATCAAGATTCAAATTGTCTTTACCGGAGAAAGGCAGCAGGGTCACTGCGCTCGCTCGTTCTACAGTGGGAAGAGTTTCCAGACGCTGTTTCAGACGATGGAAAAAATCATCGAATCCCTTTTCAGCGTACGCAGGAGGTAGTGATAGTTTCAGACTCAGCACATTGCTGGGATCGAGACCAACTTCAGCTCGTTGCATATGCCAGAAGCTGGTGACGAGCAGACCTGCACCAATGAGAAGGACCTGCGTCACTGCGACCTGGCTCGTGATCAACAATCGCTGTGTTAACCGTTTGCTGCTGCCTCCGCCTGCGCCGAGGGTACGGTCCCTGAGTGCCTGTCCGGGACGCGTGCCGGATGCCTGCAAAGCTGGAATCAACCCGAATAGAACGCAGGTCATCACCGACACTCCCAATGCAAAGATCATGATGCGGGCGTCCAATTGAATTTCGTGGATACGCGGCAGGTCCACGGGGCTCAGGGCCACGAAAAACTTAGAGGCCAGAAATCCTAAGACTCCGCCTGCGAGCCCGCCGGCAAGTGAAAGGAGTAAATATTCCGTCAACAGTTGTTTCAGGATCCTTCCGCGTGATGCGCCCAGTGCCATGCGAAGCGCAATCTCACCGCCTCGAGTCAGACCGTCGGCAACCAGCAGATTCGCTACCGTTACACACACAATCAACAGGACAAGACCGACGGCTCCAAACAATATGAGGAGTGATGGTCTAATGCTTCCGACCAATTCCTCGGCCAGGGAATTCACTTTAACGTTGATAGCGGCGTTGGTCTTCGGATACTGCTCTTGCAACCCGCTCGCAAGCGCCGTCATATCAGCTTGGGCCTGGTCCACAGTCACACCCGGTTTCATTCGTCCGACTGCGTAGAGGATACGAGCTCCGCGGCGCGTGAAGAGTCCGCCCTGCTCGACGGGCATCCTCACCCACATATCAACCGGCTCAGACTGAATGGGAAACTGGAACGCCGGCGGCATGACAGCGCTGACCGTGTAGCTTGTTCCGTTTAGCGAGATGCCGCGCCCAATTACTTTCGGATCGGTGTTGAACCATCGTTTCCATGCGTTGTGGCTCAGGACCACACTGTTCGGACCTGTTCCTTCCGATTCGAAGAGTGTTCCCATTAGAGGTTGAACCCCCAATACCGGGAACAAAGATGGTGAGACGATGGCGGCGTTTACATGAACGGGCTCCGCCATGCCGGTCATCGCGAAACCGTTGACATACCAGGTCGCCATGTTGTCGTAGACGCGGGTTCCCTTTTGCCAGTCCGCGAAATCGGGATACGACACGTGGCGCTTCGCCTGGGTCTGCTGAGTGTTGTAAGTCCAGATCGCCGTCAGTTGATCGGGTTGGTGGAACGGCAGTGGCCGCAGGAGAATTCCGTCGACTACGGTAAACACCGCGGTACCCGCGCCCACGCCTACTGCAATTGCGATAACGATTACGAGAGTAACGATCGGCTTTCGGCTCAGCGAGCGGATACCATAGCGCACGTCTGCTTGTAAGCTCTCCAACATCTCGGATTCCCTCACTTTGAGTTTTCTGTGTTACGTCTTTCAGGGGTGACTAAAAACCAGGGGGGCAAATGCTTCAAGCTAGCCTGCGAAGCAGGCGAAAGCATATAGCCTGGGGCGCAAGCCCCAGGAATTAATCATCAATAGAATTGCGAGCCCATGAAATGGGCGGCAGTCCTCTGTCGCCCGCATTCGCGGGCTGAAACTTTTTTAGATACGTTGACCTAGGGTTCCGCTCGCAAAGCCTCGCTCCACCCCAGGCTATATGCTTGCGCCTGCTTCGCAGGCTAAGTGAAATCAACCATTTCGAGGAGGTTGCCCGTAATCCTGGAGGCACGGAACTGTCGATCGGGAGCTGACAGTTTCATCGGTATCGCACCGTTTGGCCGTAGCAGGAGCATGGCGCGAGGCATTCTGTCGATTCGCGCGCCATCAACAAGCTCAGGCCGGAATCTCTGCAACACGATGGCCAGGATGATCTTGATCTCCGTCGTCGCGAAGGTCCTGCCGATGCAACTGTGAACGCCCGCTCCAAACGGGAAGTATTCATAAAGATTAGGCTTGATGGTTTCCCAACGCTCCGGACGAAAACGCTGTGGCTCCGAGTAGATCGTCGGCAGGCGATGCGTTATGTAGCTGCTGTAAACGATCATCGCACCTTTGCGTAAGTTGTACGGGCCGAGAGAACAGGGCGCCGTATTGAACCGTCGAGTAAATAATTGTGGCGGCATTAACCTCAGGCTCTCTTTGACCACGCGATCGAGCAGGGGAAGTTTGGTCAGGTCCTGTATGGTGGGGGCGCCGCCACGTAAAACGCTCTTCAGTTCGTCGACCACGCCGGCATTAACTTCCGGATGCTGCACAATGAAAATCAATGTCCAGATCAACGCTGCCATCGTGGTTTCATGGCCCATGATGTTGAACGACTCGGAAATGAGCTCGGTATCAGTCAGGGTTGCGCCGTCAGGTGTCGTCGCCAACATCATCGCTCCGAGCATATCTGTCGGTGCGCCGCCGCGAGCTCGCTTGTCTGCGATCACCCTTCGGAAAATGTCGAGCAATTCCGTCACGGTACGAATCATCCGTCTGTACGGAGTGCCCGGTAGATCGTATGGAAACAGCGCCGTGCCCAAACCGAGAGTTGTGGCGTAGATCTTTTGCACCAGGTCATAGAAGCGCGACACCACTTGCGGATCATCGACGCCGATGACAGTCTTCATCGAGATCGAATGGACCAGCTTGTTGAATTCTTCATGAACGTCTTTCACTTCGCCCGCCTGCCATCGCGCAACAGCCTGCTCGGTTTGCTCGACCATTGCATCTCGCCAGCCGCTCAGCCAGTTTCCATGGAATGCCGGCGTCATCAGAATTCGTCGCCTGCGATACTCATCGCCGTCAGTATTGCTGATGCTCGAACGAAGAATTCCCAGGATCGAATCAGTCGCGGCCCAACGCTTCCCTGACGTCCAGTGGAACAGGTCTATCTCTTCAGTTAATTTCTGGTTGAACTGTGGAGAAAACGTGAAGATCCACTCTGGGGGATCCGATCCGAGCGAACTCATGAGTCCATACTTTTTATAAGTCGCATCAAGAAAGGCAACGGGGTCATGCCAGAATCGACTTCGCTGGAATCTATAGCCGAGCAGCGGCGCCGGCGCCGGTCCCGCATACGAAGCCGGCGCGCAGACAGCGTCCGTCGAAACGTAAGAACTAAATCGCTTTTCGAGATGTGTATCCACGGTCAATCCTCCACGATGGATCATTGGTTTCAAAAAGGACCCATCGGGCAATGCATTTCGGGAATTGCTGAAGTCACCGGCTTGTCGGCTATCGCCAGCACGTAGTCCACTTGAGAATTCAACCTACGGCGCTTAAACGTCCACCACTTCCCTGCGAGGCCGCGCGCATGCACCAGCGTCTCCATATATTTCTCGAATGGTTTCAAGACCAGCTCGCGGAGGGACTGGATCTTCACGTTCACAAATCCTGCCTGCCACAACTTTTCCGCATAGACGATTCTCGAGTAGTTGTTTGCAGGGTGAATCGTGAAGTGCTGGACTTTCCGGCCAGGAAGCGGAAGGAGGTCTGTCGTCACCAAACGTCCACCGGAAGAAAGGACGCGATAGGCTTCGCTGAAGAAAGCTTCCCGCGTCATGAACTCATGCGCCGCCTCGAGTGAAACGACCTTATCGAAGGTTTCTTCCAACGAGCTCAGGTCAACTGCCGATGCGACACGAAATTCAAGCTGGTCCGAAAGATTTCGGTCTCTTGCCGTCTCTCTTGCAACTTCAATGTGAGCGGGATTGATGTCCACGGCCACCAGTCGCTCCGGCGAGTGCTCCTCTATCCAAACAAAATCCTGATCTCCGAATCCGCAACCAACATCGAGGATGCGATCACCATCACAGAACTCGGCAGCCTCGGCCACAACTCGTGTCAACGCGATCGCGGCATCATCGAACGTGGTCGTGCCGTCAGTCCAGTAACCCATATTCTGGAACCGCGTCTTGCCGTGCGGGTTCAAAGTGATCTTTGCTTGCCTGACGGCTTCCTGGACCGCCTCATGCTCGTAAGAAGCTCGTTCGGATACCTGGGCCGAAGCCATCGTGGCGCTGCCTCCAAAGCTAAACGCCGACCTGGTGAGCGTCGATAGTAAATTCATACTGTTCTCCTTGAGGCCTTGCTGTTGGGTGTGCAGCTAATGGTGAGGCGTTACCGCTTGGCGTTACTTCTTGACGGCGAGCGGCGTTACTTCTTGACGGCAAGCGTTAGGCCATCCGCGACGGTCAACATGGCGAGCGAGACGCGTTCATCTCGAGAGAGCTTCTCATTCAACGCCGTGACAGTGACGGTACCGGGTTCATCAACGGTGGGATCGAGCACTTCCCCGGATCGGAATACGTTGTCTATAGCTATCACACCACCGGGGCGAACGAGCTTCAGGACCTTTTCATAGTAATCGTCATAGTTCACTTTATCGGCGTCGATGAAAGCGAAGTCGAATGTGTTTTCGTGTGACTCGCGGATGAGCTTGTCGAGTGTTTCCGAAGCCGGACCGAGGAGTAGATGGCATTTGTCCGAGACGCCGGCCTCACGCCAGTATCGCCGGGCGACGCTGGTCCATTCATCGCTGTTGTCAACGCCGAACAATTGCCCATCCTCCGGAAGCGCCAACGCGGTCCATAAGGAGCTGTAGCCGGTGAAGACACCGACATCGAGCGTCTTCTTCGCGTTTATCATCTTGACCAGCACATTCAAGAACTGACCTTGCTCAGGAGGAATCATCATTTCGGCTTCGGGCATCGCAGCCGTTTCCTCATGAAGACGTCGCAAAACGTCCGGCTCACGAACGCCGACACGTACAACGTAGTCATAGATTGCTGGTGTAATTTCTGTTCGATTTAACATTAGTTCCTCCCAATGTATTCCTGACGTTAAGCGTTTTGCTCCATTTGCTTTCTTAGACTCAGGGGCCTCATGTCGGTCCATACTTCTTTGATGTAACTCAGGCACTCGGCCTTGAGGCCACTCTTGCCAACGTCCGCCCAGCCAGGCGCATTCTCACGGTCCATGGGCCAGATGGAGTATTGTTCTTCATGATTCACGACGACCTTATATTTGGTGGTGTCTTCTGTTTCTTCGCGACTCATTTCTTTTGAACCTCACACTGTCGATTTTGAAACTTGAACTACCGGACAAAGCTGCCGCACTCAGCACCATCACTTCCCTTCAAACCAGTGCTGACTTTTTTCTTTACCGATCTCGCTGAGCTGTCGGGGTCCTCTTGGTAGAGGATTGACGATAACTACTCACCACTCAGCGAGTTTTTGCCGGCCTGCCGTTCAGAGTTCAAGCTTTAGCTTGTCTTCGCAGGAGCAACCTAAGGTTGATCTCTGAACTCCGTTACCAGACTTGTTATTCACGGTGGGCCACCATGTAGACCAATCCGCCATCGACGTTTCGACGCTCGACAACGAGGCCTTTATCCTCCAGCACTTGAAGTGCTTCCCGGACCAACTCCATCGATTCGGTCAATCGCTGCCTCATCAGCCACCACTTCGCCACTCCCTCTAACGTGTCCGAGGCTTTCGGATTTGCTTCCAGATACCTCAGGATCTGCTCTGCTACTTCAGTTATGTCAGTCATCAGATTTTTGGGGAGACCTTATCAACTCCTACCGCGGAGGCTAACGAGCAAGCGCGATGCCAGTTTCAGGTCTCTGAATAAATGGCCGATTCGAGTTTGGCGGGGGCTCGGGTTATCGATCGAGAAGGTGAATTAGGATCTTCTTGACCTGGCAGCTGAGCGCAATTACAGTGATTCTCGTTGATAATGAATTTACGAAGTAGGATGCTTTTATCACAGCGATCGGGCCGTTTTGGTTAGTGGCTCATGCTGGCGGAAGTTAGACCATGTTTCTTTAACAGGGCGAAGAAAGCGCGGCGATCCTTTTGCGCTGAGCGCGCAGCATGACTGATGTTTCCTCCGCAGGCCGCGACAGCGTGACACAGGTATTCGCGCTCAAATGATTGAATTACACGAGCCTTGGCCGTGTTAAAAGACTCTACTGTCTTGTCGTCTTCTTCCGGATCCAGTCTGATATCAGCGCCACGAAGCACGGGTCCCTTCGCCAGCACGACGGCCTCGCGGATAACGTTCTCCAATTCTCGAACATTGCCCGGCCACTTGTATAACGAGAGCTTTCTAATCGCGTTACGTGAGAGCCGCATGGCAGGTCGTTTATATTCGCGCGCCGAAATTTCCAGGAAATGTCGAGCGAGCAGCAAGACGTCTTCCGGGCGTTCGTTCAGGCTTGGCAAATACAACGATACGACCTTCAACCGGTAGTACAGGTCTTTACGTAAAGAACCGTCCTGCACCTTCTGTTCAAGATCCTGGTTACTGGCAGCGAGCAATCTCACATCCGCGTGTCTACACTGTGAAGACCCAAGCGGCTTGTATTCTCGGTCTTGCAAAAAGCGCAACAGCGTGGCCTGGGCCGTAAGTGGCAATGAATCTACCTCGTCCAGAAACAGAGTGCCGCCTTCGGCCTCCGCCACCAGCCCGCGTCTCGACTGACGTGCATCAGTGTACGCCCCAGACTCGTGACCAAACATCTCGTTCTCGAACAGGTTCTCGGGAATGGAGCCGCAGTTGATCGGAATGAACGGCTTATTCGCACGAGGACTCAGATAATGAATAGCTCGAGCACACATCTCTTTGCCCGTACCGGTGTCCCCGATCATTAGGACTGTAGCGTCGCAAGCTGCAACGTACGGGATCTTCTCCAATACCGTGAGAAAAGCAGGAGACCTGCCGATAAACTTTTGCATGCCGAAATATTCAACCAGGTTCTGATTGAATTGGTCCACGTCATCCTGCCACTTCGTAAATCGCTGCAGCAGATGATGGACCCGCAGGCACACTTCATCCATGCTTAAAGGGTCGAGAAGAAAGTCGTCAATCTCAGGTATTAGCAGTTCCGCGGCGCTGCCCGACAACTCTTTGAGATAGACCATTATCGGAATGTTTGTTATCCCGTTGTCTGAGCTTGAACAAATCGCATCTCTGAGGCGCTGCACGTCTTTTTCAGTACAAGCGACGAGGAGCAGCCTGGTGCAGGGATTAGCTAATGCACTACTGACCCGGCGCGTTCCCTCGAACACCGAGCAATGGGTTCCATCCCGTTCCAAACAGTCGATCAACTCGTTCAACTGCTCAGGCGTGAAGCCATCGCTCATGATCTGGATGGTATTCCGTTTCATGACAGACTTAGTGATCGTTGGCTTATGCTGGCTAACAGGGGGAACGAAGGGGGGCTGGCATGTGTGCGAACATTTTTTCTCGCGCAAAGGCGCAAAGCCGGCAAAGGCGCAAGAAAACCTTAGATATGCGAGAGCGCTTTGCGCCTTTGCGCGAGAGTTCTTCTAATTGACCTGGGTGGCTGGTTTATCGGCGGTGACGAGAATGTAGTCCAACCGCGATGAGACGAACCGGTGAAGCGCGACGTTCAACGCGCCCTTTAAGTTTGGGAAGCGCAACCGTCCGCGAATGAAATTAGAGTAGGGCCTGAATACATGATCCCGAATGGACACTGCTTTGATATTCGTAAACCCCTTGTCTCTTAACTTCTCAACATATACGTCTCTCGAATAGGCGTTCAGCGGGTTATAGAACGCGGCGGATGTTCGTCCCGACAACGGAATCACATCCGCTGTCACAAGACGTCCCGAGGGCCACAGTACGCGATAGGCCTCGCGAAAGAAATCCTCACGCGTAAGGAAATGATGTGCGGCCTCGAGCGCGACGACTTTATCGAAGCTGTCATTCTCGAACGGCATCTCGACCGCGGAGCCAATGCGAAGTTCAATACGATCTAAGAGGCCACGCTCCTCAATACGTTTCCTGCCGGCTTCTATTTCGTAGGGATTGATATCGATTCCCACGATGTGCTGAATATCAAACTGTTCGGCCCAGAAGAGTGCCGAATCCCCAAAACCGCACCCCACATCGAGAATGAAATCTCCCGCGCTAAATTGCCCGGCTTCTCCAACCAGTTTTGCCATCGCCTGCGCCGCTTCGTCGAGATTTCGCGCGCCGTCTTTCCAGTAACCTATATTCAAGTAGCGCGTATTCTCAGTCGGGTTAAAATCCTGGCGC
Source organism: Pyrinomonadaceae bacterium (assembly GCA_025922875.1). Lineage (GTDB taxonomy): Bacteria > Acidobacteriota > Blastocatellia > Pyrinomonadales > Pyrinomonadaceae > PSRF01. The sequence goes on along the minus strand of JAICGZ010000218.1, from coordinate 2,425 downwards.
GCTTCAGATTCGTACCGTTCGACGATCAGACGCTCATGAGATTTCCTTCGATCGGTGTAGTCCGTGACAGGAGGTCTGGACTGGGTTTGCGAGTCGATCGTTTGGGAAAAGTTCTTCATTTTATGTTCTCCTACTCACAGTCTTTAGTTAGTTCAGAATGCGGCCTGGGAGCTCAACCATCTCGGTGATATTCCCTCTTACCGGGCTCCATGCGAATTGGCGGTCCTGGTCCAAAATCCTCATTGGTAATCCCTGCCGTGGTTTGAGTGAAAAGCGAAAGCAGCGATCAATACGGGTGTTCGGCACTACTGACAAACGGAAGCGCTGGATCAGCATTGCAAGCACGATCTTCATCTCCATCATCGCGAATGCTCCGCCGATGCAATTGTGCGTGCCCGCGCCGAAAGGAAGATATTCATATTGAGTAGGTTTCAAGCGTTCCCACCGTTGCGGCAGAAATTGCTGCGGCTGCTCGTAGATCTCGGGCAGCCGGTGTGTGATGTAATGGCTGAAAAATACCGGTGTGCCTTTCCGCAACTCATAAGGACCAAACTGACACGGCTCGACCGCGAAGCGTCTTCCGAATGGCACCGGTGGTAACAACCGCATGCTCTCTTTGATCACGCGCTCCAGCAAAGGCAGTCGTCCCAGTTGCTCAACTGTCGGCGGATCACCGCACAACTCGTCATCCAGCTCATCGAGAACATCTGCTTGCACATCCGGATGTTGAGCTAACAGGAAAAGCGTCCAGGTGAGCGCACTTGCACTGCCCTCATGACACAGAACGTTGTAGCCTTCGGCGATTAGTTCGGCGTCGGTCATCGCGGTTCCGTCTTCATTGCGCGCCGCGATAAGCATCGCGAGAATATCCTGGTGCTCGCGAGGATGGGCTCGTTTCTCATCGATCATTTGTTGCAGAAACTCTGAAATCTTCTCGGAGGTCCGCAGCAGTTTCCGGTAACCAGTTCCAGGCAGATCAAATGGAAACAACATCGCAAAAGTTACGGATGAAAACAGACGCGCAATCAGATTCGTCAATGCGTCAACGGCCTCGGGACTTTCGAGGTTGAGGACGGTCTTCATAGCAATACCATGAACAAGCCGGCGCATCTCGTGCTCCATGTCCTGGACTGTGCCAACTGACCATCCCGCCAACGCTTTCTGCGTTAGCGCAACCATATCGTCGCGATACGTCTCGACCTGTTTGCGATGAAACGCTGGTGACATTAACTGGCGATGTTGTTTGTGCTCTTGGCCGTTAAGGTTAAGAAGTCCGGAGCGCAAATTGACTACGGCGGAATCGTCCGGCAAGCGTGTTGCACGCGCCACCTGAGAATGAAAGAGGTCAGGACTGCTGAGTAAACGCTGATTGTGCTCTGGTGCAAACGCGAATACTCTCACGGGCGGTGATGTTCCCCAGGTGCTCAACACACCGTATTTGTTATAGAGCATGGTCATGTAACCGATCTGATCACGCGACCACTTCATTGCTTCCACCTGCCAGCCGAGAATTGCCATCGGAGCAGGGCCATGTATCAAGGCCTCGGACGACTGGCCGATATTCAACTGCCCGGTTCGGATTTGTTCGAAACTGGCCATACGATCTCCTGACAAAGCCGTCGAATTTTCCTCTGCCTGCAGACCCGAAGTCTCAGGCTTAGCCGGCTGCAACGTGCGACAGCATGCGCAATGCCAATTCGCTTTGTGCCGTAGATCTCTAATTAATGTCTGGTAACAGTGCCGGGGACAGATGGCAGAAACTTCAATCAGGATATTTTCACCCTAGTGATTAGCTCGCTAAGAAGTACAAAGGAGTTCTGGAATGCCCAGTTCGATGAGCAGGTCATTACCCTCGACTTTCACTGGAAAGCTCCGCACATCTGCCGTCGCGGGCGGGCACATGGCCGCCCCTGTCTTGACGTTGAACTGCGCACCGTGCCACGGACATTCAACGATGTCAGCACTCAAGAACCCCTCGCACAGTGGCCCGCCACTATGCGAGCAGATGTTGTCGATCGCAAAGAACTCGCCATCGATGTTGAACAGTGCAATCTCATGACCATCGGCTTGAACCACTTTGCCTGTCCCAGGCAACAGGTCACGTATTTCAGCTACCTTAATTGTTTTTGACATTTTGAGAATTCCTATCAGGCTGGATGGGCTGCCGCCCCTGTTAACCAACGACAACCGATAACAGGCTGCCGCCCCTGCTAACCAACGACAACCAAAATAGGCTGCCGCCATTTGCCTTAACTACTCGATCTTCCGATCGCTTAGCTCGCAATGTTTTCCACCCGGTGCAGCCACCTACGTTGTGGCCACTGGGTGCCAGGGTTTCTCACTGTCGGTGAGAAACCCTTACGCACTTGAAAAGACAGCGCGTTCAATCTCATCTGGCGATACGCTTTGCAACAGTCTATTAGCT
>JAICGZ010000217.1 GCA_025922875.1 Pyrinomonadaceae bacterium | reverse complement strand
TGATCACGCAAGATCGGAACAAAGCGGCGCCAGGCCGCCGCACTCCAAGGAGGGCACAATTCAAACTGACCCACTACTGCAGGTCTTATCCACGTTGACTTTTGCTCTAGACAGGAATAATTTCTAAGCGCTTAATCACGAGCAACCCGAGTCTCTGCGTCCTCGCACACTCGCTAATTCACATTCTTTCTCGCGTTGACTTCTTAGGGAGCTGAACGATCGAACAGCCTTTTCGATCGTGTCAGGTTTTTGATCAAAAGTTAGGCAGCCTATGATGGCGGTAACTTCACAGCATCTCCTGAACTATTTAGTCAATAGATCGGCATACGATTCTACCTAGAAGAAGCCTCGCAGAGCTTAATCCTTCACTTAGGGCTCAACCATGAAATCAGAAAATAAAATTGATGACGTGAAGAAATTTTGGAGTATGGCTGTGTGCGGGTCACAGTTCACCCCGCATTATAAGGATGAGGACGATTATTATCGTCAATCCCGCGCATTCAGGTATCGAAACGAGCCACACATCAAGGAGTTCGTGCCATTCCCGGAAATGCGTTGCAAGGAAGTTCTGGAGATCGGTTGTGGCGGTGGGCTCGACGGCTCACTTTTCGCCGCCTGTGGCGCGCACTATACCGGGATTGACCTCACCGAACTCGCCGTCTGCGCATCCAGAAGGTATTTCGAGGTCTTGGGTCTGCCAGGAGTTTTTCAAGTCGCGAACGCTGAGGAGTTAGGTTTTCGTGATTCGAGCTTCGACGTCGTTTACTCTTACGGCGTGCTGCATCACACCCCAAATCCCGCTAAGGCCATTCACGAAATAGACAGGGTATTGAGGCCGGGCGGTAAGGCGTACCTCATGCTGTACAACAAGCACAGTATTAATTACTTGCGAATCCTGAGCTACATAAGGTTTATCGCCCTGGTAAGAACTGTCGCAGGTTATAGGCGCTGGGCCTCCGATCGCCATGCCGCTTTGGAGAGGGTACGCGCGGGTCTGCGGAACCTGGACCATCAGAGCGTATGGGCAGCCCACTATGAGAATTTTCTGCTCGAAGGCTGGAGCTACTTCAAGAGCGAGAACTTCGCGCACCACTGGCCGGACGGCCCGCTCTGCCCAATCGCGTACACCTTTAGCAAGTCGGACGCACGCACACTGTTATCCTGTTTCGAAGGCGTGGATCTGAGGGTCTCCCACCTCCCCTTACGAAGATACTCGTGGGGCAGGTGGCTGCCGCCGGCGCTTGAGGAGTTGCTCGCATCGCGAGTCGGTTGGCATCTATTAATCCGTGCAACAAAGGCAGGCGGCATGCATCGGACTCGCGCTTCAGCGTTCCCCTCAAGCAAGGTCGAACGGGCGCCCGCCACTGATGCCGATCGTATACGGCTATCGTGTTAATAACGTGCGCGTAGTGAAGATTCACCCAAGTCAGTCGCCGGTCAAATCCGCGGCCGGCTCGCAAACTCGCATAGCGGTCCTTCTCAACAGAGACCCTCTCGATCTTTTGGTCCAACGGTCCAACCTCAAAATGCTCCACGGTCGTTATCCCAATGTAACAATTGTCTGACAGTAGTTGGTATTGACTGGATTGGCTGGTGAGAATTGAAGCGGGCTCGCCGCGGAAGCAGATTCGTTGCTTCCGCGGCGAGGATGTATTGTTAGTTAGTAAGGGTCACGGCGCTTGCGTCTATGCCGCCGAAGGGCGATTTGACGCAGACCTGAGTGGGCGGTGTAATGTTCCTCTGGCGGAAACTCCAGACGCCGTCGACGGAGCTCACGGCAGCCGTGCCCAGTTGGGTACCGACGCACTGTGTACCAGCCGCATCGAGACCGCCGGAGAAGACAGTGACGCTTGCGGCGAACTGGCCCTGCGGGTTGCGGGCATTCTGACCTTCGACGCGAAGCTCGCGGTTGCCCGTTCGGCCTTCGGTCCTCGTTATAGCAACCCCGTCCTGACCGGGTAAGGCTTTGACAAACTCGGTTTCCACCAGCGTGCCAAAAAGGACATTCTGGGCGGCATCATAATAGCCACCTACGGAGATATCCTCACCTTCATGGGTCGCCAACTCGGCGATGGTGAGTTGGTTGCTGCCGACATCGAGGATGTCCTTCGGGAATCTCGGATCTGTGTTCATGCGAACCAGGACGCCGTTAACGCGGAAGCTGCCAGCCGCCGCATCGACATCCGAAAGCAGTCCTACAATTCCGTTTTCGGCAAGCTCGACAAAAACCCGTGTAGCGTTCATCGATACGCAGTTTCCGCTCGCTCCCTGGCTGAAAACAATGTCCCCGGAAGCGATGACGGTACCCCCGATAATGCTGCGTTGCGCTTCCAGCGTAGCGTCTGTCAAATTCGCAAGTGTTATGTTGCCCGTCAGGTCGAGGTTTCGTGTCTCGACGAGCACCGTCGTCGGTATGAAGATCGTCATGCCGTTGGCAGTGATCGTGCGAGTGGTGTTGTTGTACGACTGGATCTTCCCTTCGAGTTCGAAGACCAGCAGGGCCGGGTCGGTCGGCGGCGCTATGTCTACGGGCGCGCAAGGCGCCTGGGCCATAGCAGTCACCGAGGCTAAAACAAACAGGCAAGTCATTATGAGAGCCGGTTTGAGGAGGTGAGTTATGAAATTGTACTTCTTCTTTGAGGTAATCATCTCTTGTCTTTCCTTTTGTATTTGTAGTATTTCGCGCCCATGTCAGGATGGAGCGCTCGTGGCGACAGGCCGGTAGCAACGTTCATGCCCCGAGGCAAAATGAGGCTATTCGCACTAAGATTTGTTTCTTCGTCACGAAGGCGAGGAGAAAATGTGTTCCGCCTTGTGTCACCACTTAACGGGCATGTCTCACGTTGAATATATGGCTCATAACTTTCGGCAAGGTCTCATTCCCTTCGACCCGGATACCGAGTTCCCGCAGCTTGCTAAAGTGGGGGCGATGAACGCGGCAATCTCTACGCTTTGACTACAAACTATTAGGCATGGTGGTTTTCCCACGCATTTCTCGCATTAATAAATAAGAAGCGTCGACTAACGCGCTTTGGAGGACCACTGCGTGTCCGACTGGCGAATTCCAGCACGATTACCAACCGGATTGTTGATCTGACGAGACGACATTCTTGTCTATCGTCCGGCCCTCCCGTTGGATTTGCCGATAACACTAAACCATATTCATTGGAGAAAAAATAATGTCAACACAGATGGTGAAAGAGCCAAATCCATGGCAAGGCAAGTACCTGCGAATCGTAAACAAGGTCAGTGGGTTCGGGCTACTTGCGGGAAGCCATGGCACTAACCCAGGCGATAGAAAGGTGTGGCAGTATCCTCTTTCGGAAACGAGCCCCAATGCTAAGGGCTTCGAGTGGACCCTAATGCCTACCTTCGATGGTTCGTACTTGATCATTAATAGAGTAAGCGGCTTTGGCTTACTTGCTGGAAGTTATGGAGCAGGTGGAGACAGGAACGTATGGCAATATCCCGTCACGGAATTGGGTGGCAATAATCCTGATGGTTTCAGATGGAGCGTTGAGGCCCAGGATGGCGCTTTTCGCATTGTGAATTTAGCAAGCGGATTTGCACTGCTTGCTGGAAGCTACGGCGCTAATGGAGACAAACTCGTGTGGCAATATCCCACGAGTGAAGTCGGGTCAAATGAAGATGCCTTTTTGTGGGACCTTCAAGAGACCGGTGAGGGATTTAAAGTGCCGGAATTGCGCCCGGGAGAAGATAGCGGCACAAGCGCGCTTGATGTTCCGCGATTGACGTCGATGAAAGACGTTCCTGCCAGCACCTCGCACTCATGGGTAATGGGTGAGGCGTTGATACCGTTTATGTATGTCAGGGACGGAGCAGTATCTAATCAGCTGCGCACAAATCCTTATTACGTATTGAGCAGAGAACGATACTGGAACCAGATTGCCCTAAACGAGTATGACGGCCGACTGAAACGGAACGAGAAGATAACTATCAAAACCGGCATCACTGAAACTCATTCGCGAAGTCTGGAGAATGAACTAAGCATTAAAATCTCTGCTGATGCATCGTTCAGCTATGGTCCAGCGTCGGCCAGTTTAAAAACTGAGATAGCAAATAGACTGAAGGTGACGGAAACCTCAGGAGTGACAGAAAGCAGGGAGGAGGAAACAGTGTCCGAGATTACGGTCCCGGATGAGACGGTGCGCATAGTGACGTGGGCGATGGTTGAGCGGTTCAGCCTGAAGCGAGGGGACGGCACGCTGGTTGGACAGCCGTCAGAGGTAACTTTACCGAGTATTGTTCATGATAGTTATCCGCCGCAGGAAATCCGCCATCAGGTGGTAGGTGGTTAGCGGACTGACGCAGTTCAGTCGTTGCCAAAAACAAGGTTGTGGAAGGCGTCTCACTGTGGCGGCCATGACTAAGTTTCGCGGCGACTTTCCTCCCTACGACTGGCTGCGTCAGCCCTGATTGAACCGGGAGTCAATGGTGAACGTTCTTGTCACGTAAACCCTTGACTCTCGTGATCTACGTTCAGACCGATCATGAGCGTGAAAAATCAGAAATGAACCGGTTGAGTAGAGAATTCGCCAGGCATATAGTTAATGCGGCTTGCCCGAAAAGCCGGATTTCTCTGTGCAACCTCTGTGTCCTCTGTGTCTCTGTGATTATTTTTACGAATGATCCTTAACCACAGAGGCACAGAGGACACAGAGATTGCACAGAGAAGAAGCTGCTATATCAAGCCATTTAGTTGCAGTGATTTCACCCAAGCTCAGCCAGCGAATGCAGCGCGGCGAATCGCTCCTTTCGATCAGGGGCAAGTAGTAGCGCCTGGACCGGATCCTGAAGCGCCACCTTTAAAAAGTCGGTCGTGCGCTGCAGCCGAGTCGGGCTGGTGATGTTTTTGATAATCGCGTATTCCACCGCCGGCTTGGCAAGATCGACGATGAGAGTCGAGCCACCGCGGAACTTCTGCGGCGCGGCCCCATCCATTTCAATTACGCGCGATTGGGTCAATGCAACCACAACTTGCGGCCTGTGATTACCATCCGGACCAACACGATTCGAACGCCTCAACGCGTGAACTTCGAAAGACGCATCCGGATCGAGACTGAAATCAAGACCGAGCGTCCTCGCAAATTCCGGCGACTCCTTGAAGATATCTTGTAGCCTGTCGTGCAGTAACTCGCGTTGTTTTCTCGTGACGTGAAACAGACGCTTGCGTTCGGTGATGTAGAAACACGCGTCGGCATAGTTCTTGAGCTGTCTCAGAATCGACTTGTATTGCGCCGGCGGGTTCTCAATACTCACGCCTGTCCAGCGAAGTGTGTCAACTGAAAGCGTATCGAGATCTCGCGGGTAAATGCCGCGTTTTCGAAATGCTTCAACGAACGCGACGCGATAGTTGTAACGATCGTCCTCGACGAGATCGGCATCGGCAGTGATAATGCCGCGCAAGTATTCACCGAATGTGATGTCAACCGGTGGAATGTAATCAAGCGCACGAATACACATGTTTAGGATGTGACCCGCAGTCTTCGCAGCCTCGCCCGCGAGACGCCGGACCAGATCAGGATGAATTGCGCCCGATGGTAAAACTCCGGTGCCGCCGGTGTAGATCCGCAGCAAGTCAGCGGTACGCGTTTCGTAAATCGCGGTGAAAGCGTCGAAGACAGCGGCGACGAGAATCGCTCCGCGCGCGTGTGGCTCCTTCACTTTTTGATAATCGGCGGGATCCGGCTTGAGCGGCACCCACTCGCCTGCGTCGTTGAAACGTCCGATCGAGTCGCGCAGTGCGCCGCGTTTACCCGTGGCGCGTCCGAATTGCAGCGCGAGGCTGCCGAGAATCGATTGCGTCCTCAGACTGCCGCGCGTACGACCGATCTCAGTTTCGAGGATCTCGGGTATGGTGAAGTGCTGCATCAACGCCACGATATCGGCGAATGCTTCATGCAATGCCAGCACGTCCTGATTCGTGGCTTCGTTGAAGCGGCGGTGCATGCCGTCGAGGATCGCGTGTGTAGTTTCGTGGGCCACGATATCGTGCGACAGACAAGCGTAGACTTTACTGCCGGGAACGTGATCGCCAGGGTCAGTGGCCGAGGCTTCGAAATATCCGAACAACAAACCGATTGCGAGTGGACTGTAATAAGCATTCGCCTGGCGCAGAGCGTGCGGAGAGATCGTTAAGCGACGCACAAACTGGCTATCGTCAAATTCATTCTCAGGATTAATTTGAGGTCGCCACAGAACGGGACGGCCCAGAGCGCGTTCGAAGTGTTCGATCGTTTTCATCGCGACGGCGTAGACCATCTGCTGATGAAAACCGGCGTTGCCTTCAGAAGGGTGCCAACCATCGGTAGCTATTAAGCGCGGATCGTCGAGGTCGACCGGATCGTACTTGATGTCAGCGGCGTCCTCGTCAATCACCTCGATATACTCACCCTTGGGTCCCTTTTCCAGCTTCTCCCAGCGCACCTTCAGCGTTATCTCATTCATGCCCGCCGTTGCGAGTCGCGTCGACAAGCTCGGGTCGACTGCGTACGTGCGAATGCGGCGGAAGGGTGGATCGAAAGGCTCAATCGAAGGCTGGCAAGCTGCCGGAGGTTTCGCTACGACGTTCAAAGGCGCGCCTTGTACTGAAGTCCCAAAGATCAACGTGTAACGTGAAGCGACGTGTCTTCTCAGCGCAACCGATGCTTCGTTATCCTGGATCAGCGCGTCCATGAACTTGCGCAGATCTTCTTTAGGAACTTCCTGTTGCGAATCAGGATCGGGCACTAATTCCTGCAAGGTCTTGTTCACGAGCCAGCGCTGCGCCAGTTCGATCTCGTACATGTCCTGGCGCGGCGGAGGATCCGCAACGCCCAAACCGGTGATGACTCGCAGCACTGGAAACCAGTCGCTGTCAGGCGGCGTCTTCGGCAAGTTGAGCACAGGCCGAACGTTCAGCGCGTCACGAGCTTGCAAGATGCCATGGCCCAGACGCTCGGCGTGCGCTCCCGGATTTTTGGCTGAACTGAATAACGCGTGGCGCACCGCTTCGACACGATGCCAGTCGCGCGACAACTCTTTTTTGTACTTTTCAAACCAGAGAGCGACGGCCGCGGCGATCTGAGGCGTAGCTGCCGACGTGCCTTCACCGTTTAGTCTGACTGTCGAGCCGCACCCAAAAACCGCCCAGGGAATGTTCGGCGTGTAAGTGGAAATAGCCGCGGTCATGCAACTCGCTGGTCCATAGTTTCCCTGAAGAATCCTGAACCCGAGATTGTCGTAAGGAGTGCCATCGGCCATCACGCCGCACGCAGCAATCGTGCGGTGATAGCGCGCGGGATAAACAACGTGATGTGTTGGCAGACCGCTTATATTGTTTCCGGCCGCTGCGACGATACAAATACCGGCTTCGTAGGCGGCGTTCACGGCTTCGTTCCACGCGCGCGACGGTCTCCCGCCCATGCTTATCGACACCACATCACACTTCTGATCGATTGCATATCGCAGCGCCTGTGCAAATGCGCTGGTAAAGAAAAGCACTACCGAATTCGAGATCCGCAGCGGCAGGACGTCGGCATCCGGAGCACCTCCGATGCGTTCATTGAACTCCGCAAGCTGCCCGCCTGCGAGAATGCTGATGGTCCCTGTTCCATGTCCCGAGTTATCGGGGAATGCACGTCCACGATTGGGATCGTCGGAACTGTTGGGATCATTATCGCCGTCCACAAAACTTCGCTCGAGGTTCTGCAGGAGATTCAGTGGTTGTGATTCGTGTCCACGATCGTATCCGGTGTCGATGTGCGCGATACGTGTACGCGGTTCAGTAAATTTGACTTCGTTGCGAGCGCTGCGCAGTTGCGTGAACTCGTCGTCGAGGTGCCAGGCAAACTTGTCAGGACCTTTTTTCTTGCCGCCGTCGTCTTGTTGAGGAACGCCGCCGCAGGATGCGTCCAAAGCGAAGGGTTCGCCACCGGGATTCTTTTCGTTTGTGTCGGGAAAGCTGTTTGGGAGATCAGGCTCGGCGAAGAGAATGGCGGATTCATCAATTCCCAATTGAGCCGCGACCTGGCCATGCGCAAGGTCCCATGGTGTTGCAGCTTCGTCAGGCACGTCTGCAATGAACCACGCCGGCGCCGCGCCGATGCCGAATGCAGCAGTTTGTGGAGATGAATCGTAGAGCGGCCGCAAGTTGGCGCGCGGATCGGCTGCAGCGAGAGAGACTGTCGGTAAGAGTTTTACAAGAAGGCGATTTTTCATAATGTTCTTGTTCCCTGGAAATTTCCCGCAAAGACGCAAAGACGACAAATACATCCTCAGATCTTGTTCTCCCTTTGCTTTCTTTGCGCCTTTGCGGGAGAACTGCCTTTAGATCTTATTTGCATCGCACCAGACACGAGCGACTTCAACACCGTGCTCAACTTCTTCTCGGAAGCGGCGTTGATTGAAATTAAAAAGGTAGTGCAAAGCGACTTCCGACCTTATTTCGCGCACTGTAATGATCCGTCCGAACTCACCCGCGGCGCCGCGCTCGAAAGCAGTATTGTTAGCTGCGATGCGCGCGAGAATTTGCTTGTAACCGTAGTTAGCAGTTGCTTCGAAGATCCCAAAAAAGTTTCCAATGAAGCCGTTGCGCCACTGCCCGCGCTGGCTGGTGGTCCAGATCACCCAGAGCTCATCGGCGCCACGCCGGATAGCCTCTTCGAGATTACTCGCAGTGTTGAAAACTGCATCGATGTACGTGTCGCCATCGATCTGCACTGGTGGAAACCAAACCGGCAACGATGCAGCGGCGATCAGCAAGTCCTCGGTCATCTCGGCGGGCGCCACTGGACGCAGAGTGTGTTTCGAGAAGTTGTAGACGTTGAACGAAGCGTCGCGTGTGCTCGCGCGAATCTTCTCGAAATCGAGCCCCCATTGTCGAAAGAACTTTTTGCGGAAAGGATTCAGTTCAAACAGCGACTTCGCGTAGAACAGTCGTGGTAGTTGTATCCAGTTGACGTCTACCGCGGCGAACGGCCGGAAGCGACGCCAGTTGTCAGCGATTTGGGTCCCGCTAAATCCCTGTACCCACATCGCGAGATTAAAAGATGCCGCACTGACACCGTCGCCGTGATCGAACTCGATGCCCGCTTCGTCGAGCCACACCTGAAGCACGCCTGCCTGAAACGCAATCTTCAACCCGCCACCAGCAAGCATCAAAGATCGCTTAGCCACGAAGACTCCTTAGCCACAAAAAGCACAAAAAGCAGTGAAGGGGGCTCAATTCAAATAGAGAACTCCGCAGCGACAACTGGACGACAGGCCTACAAAACGATCGGGAAAGCTGCAACTCGTCTGATTATGTGCCTTTTATGCCTTTTTGTGGCTGACGTGCGTCTTCGATGATCACGTCCGCGGCTTTTTCGCTGATCATGTAGATCGCGGAGACGATGAAGTAGCCGGGTATCCTCGGAAAGACGGAAGCGTCAACCACGCGAAGTCCTTTGGTTCCGCGAACACGGAAACGACTGTCCAACACCGCCATCGGATCGTCGTCCGCCCCGATCTTGCAGGTGCATGAAGCGTGGTGTCCCCACGCCTCGTTTTGGATAAACTCTTTTAGTCCTTCAATGTCGTTGTAGTCGGTTCCCGGGACGATCTCGGTATGCCTGCCGACGTACTTGTTCATCTCTCGAACAAACTGCACGCCCTGCACCACCGCATCGAGATCAGCGCCCTGTTTGTCGTTACCTTCAACAAAGTAGTGGAAATCAATTAGCGGCGACTTCCTCGGATCCTTTGATTGAAGCGTGACCCGGCCCGCATGGTTTTTTGTATAGGCTTTCAGCACGGCCCAGGTGAAGCGAGTGCGTAATCGCTCGAACAACTCAGAATAACCGGGCTGGTAACCTTTGAAATATCCGGGGAGCGCGAAGATGAAGAGATCCGGCTCTGTTCTATCGGGTGACGAGCGCATCAGGATTCCGAGCAGCGCGCCATTGGTCGTGTAGATCCCTTTACCCGATTCCCACATGGTGAAGAAAGGATCCACTGGACCACCATCCTGCGGCGGAGCAAAGGTAGCGCCGCCTTCCAGCAACTTAAACGGTTTTTCAAACTCCGCGATCACTCCCACTTCATAACGGTCCTGCAAGTTCTCACCCACGCCAGGTAAGTCTACGACGACGTCGATGTCAAACTTCTTCAGCTCCTCTGCTGGTCCAACACCGGAGAGTTTCAGGAGTTGTGGAGTGTTGAAGGCGCCCGCGCAGAGAATAACTTCGCGCGAGGCAAACACTTCACGCTTGACGAACTCAGGTGCGTTACCGTTGCGTGCTGCCGGATCGGCTTCGTAAAGATGTTTGCCTTCGAAAATCTCAACTCCAACTGCCCGGTTACCTTCAAACAATACTTTGGAGGCAAGCGAGTGAAGTTGAATCGTGAGGTTGTCCGGATACTCCTTTTTTGTTTTCAGCAGAAACTCGCGTGGCCCATTCCGCTTGCCGTTCGCGACTGCCAGTGGCGTGAACGTCAACCCCTCACGGGCATCGATATTGCCACGCACGTCGTTCGGGTCGAGTCTCGTAAGAATGCTCAAAAGCGGATTACCGAGACGACCCTTCAAAGTTCGCTTAGCAGCCTTGACCAGAATGCGAACGATTCTCCAATCGTTCAAAACGAGACGCGGATCAGCCTCGCTGGTGTGGAGCCACCCTTCAAATCCATGACCGTGACGCCAATCACGCCAGTCTTTCCGCCCGTGCCTTAGCGCAATCGCCGACCAGACCAAACCTTTCAAGATGTACCTCAAGCTGCCCGGCTTCGGAACATAGCCGCAGTTTTCGAGCCGTGCGAAGTACCGGTTCATGTTGTCGGCACTCCAGGATCGATCTCCCGTGATCTCGGCGATATAGTCCCAATCACTATTCTGCGGAGTGACTGTGATCATCGCGTTGTGCGCGGTGCAACCCCCAAGCGTACCGGCGCGTGGATACCAAACCCGGGGTTTGCCGTCGACCTCGACTATCTTTGAATCCTTTGCCTGGCGTTCGGGGTCTTCGTAGTGACGCACGAAATAGTCCCACTGGCAGTCCGGATACTCAGTCGAGAGGCCATGAAAGATCGGCACTTCATACATAAGACGCCCAAGCTTGCTGTCGGCGCACGGATCACCACCGGCTTCCAACAGCAACACTTTAAAGCCGGCACGCGCAAGATGAGCGGCGAGTGGTCCCCCACCGGCGCCCGAGCCGACGACGATGTATTCGTATTGTGTAGTGCTCATTTTGTTTCTCGCTTCGAAATCCACTGGGTCTTCTC
>JAICGZ010000216.1 GCA_025922875.1 Pyrinomonadaceae bacterium | reverse complement strand
GGTAAGCGACATATCAAGATTGAAGTAGTCGCCGCTGTTCAAACTGTTCTTCGGGAAATTCCCAAACGTGCCGGGATCCGGTTGGCCCAACAATCCGGGATTGAGTGTTGCGCCGGTTACCTGACCGCGTGAGTTGGTCGTAATGTTGAGCAGGTCCGGGTTGAACCAGAAAACGCCGCCCGGCGTCTTGAAGAGTCCAACGTTCTTCTTGAAATCTTCAAAACTTATACCCACGAGTTGAGCCGGAAGATTGTTGGCTTCAGTTCCGGCGGGCCAGGCGTTGAAGGTGGTGCGACCGGAGGTTATGAAGAATGGTGGGCGAGATGACCAAACGACGATACCACCCACGGACCAACCTCCAAGAGCTTTATCGACGAAGGTATTCGCGCCACTCAGGAACCGGCGTCCCCGGCCAAACGGCAGGTCGTAGATGCTATTCGCCACGAACCTGTGCGTTTGGTCGTCGTTGGACCGTCGATAGTCCAGACGCTTGTCGCGGAAGGTTAGAAAATTCTCAAGCGTGCTCTGGTTGTTCCCTTGAGCGTCCGGAGCATCTGTGAGCGCCTTGCTGAACGTGTAGTCAGCCTGGAACAACAGGCCCGCCGAGAACCTGCGTCTAACTTCGACTTGCAGTGAGTGATAGTTAGACATCGAATCATTCGTCAACAAGCGGGAAGCGAGGGAATTTGGATTCGCAACAAAGAAATTCGCTGGAATTCCATTAGCCGGGTTTTCACGTGCGGCCCTGTAGGTGTTGACAAATGCTAACGTGGAAGCGATCGAGCCCACGTTGTTATTGTTCAGGTGACTGATGAAGGTGGCATTTTGGAAAGCATTCGCGGGCGACACTCCGGCAAAGAACGCTGAAAAGATCGGCAGTGGTACTGTACCTGCAGCCGGGAACAGATTGGCGAAGCTACTGTTCACACCGTTCGCTGTATTGATCGCCAGATTTCGCTGAGCGTTCCGGAACTCATTTAGAAACCCGTTTTCGAAAATGTTGATCTCGTTGTAGTCAACCGCGCGATAGAGTTTGATTGCGTGATTGGCCGCATAACGAATCTCCAGGGCTGTATCCCGGGCGATCTCCCGCTCAATTCCAAACGACCATTGTTGCACGTACGGGGTTCGCAGGTTCGGATCGATCGCCCATAACGAGTTGTTTGGATTAAGTACGTTGTTTTCCCTGTCTGTAAGCGGTATCTGGAAAGTGGGCGCACTAAGCGGTATCGGTCCAGTTAAGACGCCGGTGAGAGTCGTTTCCGCCGCTGTAGCAATCAGGCCTGGGTTGGTTGTACCGACACCCATCGCATTACTTATGACAGTAAAGCCGTCACGAATGTAGCTGATCGAGTAGCCGCCACGGATCGAGCTCCTGCCGGGCTCACCGAAGAGCCATCTTCCCAGTCCACCGTTGAACTCAGGAGACCAAGCGAACCCGAAGAACGGTGCAAAGTTGTTCCAATCGTTGTTATACAAACCTTTGCCAGTATCTCCGCTCACGAAATCGAGCGTTCCGATCGCCGGCGCCGCACCTGCTGGCGCATTCGGGTTAAATAGGTTTCCAAAGCCGGATACACCGAAGACGTGACGATGGTCAGTAAGCTGGATCGCGAGGCCGTTCGGAATCGTTGGCACGCCCATGTAGTCCCAACGCACACCAAGATTGAGCGTTAGATTGGGGCGCGCTCTCCATTGATCCTGAATGTAGAAAGCTAGATCCCTTTGCCGGAACAACCTCTCTCGAGTGGCACCAATAACGAAACCTGAGGTCGGAGTTTCGACGTTCACGGTAGCAGACGAACTATTAAGATTTCCGACGAGGTTCGCAAAAATCGAACGCGCGTTTGTTCTGATGGTCGCGTTCGAGTTCGGAAAATCTGAATCGTCAATACCACCCGGGTTATGTGAGGGTGTGCCCAGATTAATAATTTGGTTAGTGCCGACATCATTGAAGGTGGTAGCGAAGATTTGCTGATAGTCCGCGCCCATCTTGAAGATGTGGTTACCCTTCGACCAGGTGAGGTCATCCTTGATATTCCAAACCTGTGTATCACGACCCTGCGATTGGAAATTACCTCCGGCATAAGGATCCGTGATCCCTTGAAAGTTGAGGAACGGTTCGGTGGGATCTCTTTCCAGCAGGAACCCGACCGGTGCCCATTGTTTTCCCACACGGACGACGTTCGTCACGCTGCTGCCAAAACTGGAGACCAATGCGCCAGTGACCAGCCAACGAGGTCCACCCTGAGTTGAGTTAACCAGACCTGGAAATGGCCCCTCGAGGCCGTTGAATGTGTCAGGCGAGAGGATATTCTTGAAGTAGTTGAGTACGAACTCAAACTTATGCGAACCGAGTCGCGTGTTCTCAACCATTTGATGGTCATACCGGCCCACGTACTTGTCATTGTTACTAACTCCGGTAACGTTGTAGCGGAATCCACCAAGGTTAAAGCCATCACCGACGTCCGCATTATTCGGCAGGGGCAGGGTATTCAGAACACTCATCGTAATCGGGTTCAGTGTGTTCTGCGTGCCAATCGCAAGCAGATTCACCGTTTGCACGCAGGCGGCCGAACCCGCTGGACTACAGCCGACTCTGGAGTAACGGAAGATTCCTTGCCGAGCTGTCTCGGTTAGGACAGTTCGGTTTCGTGTAACCGAAAAATTGTCGCGGAAGCCTTCATAGGCAAAGAAGAAGGTTGCCTTGTCTTTTCCGTTCCAGTGAGTTGGTCCGCCCTCGCCGAACCACGGAGCGTAAATCGGACCACCGATGTCAAACCCAAAGAAGTGCTGGTTCTGTCTGGGACGCGGCGTGCCCAGTGCGTTATTAAAGAAGTCGTTCGCCTGAGTGTAGTCGTTGCGGTTCATATAGAACGCACCACCATGAAAGTCGCTGGTTCCCGACTTGGTTACCAGAGTCACTTGCGCGACGCCTCTGCCGGCATCAGATCCAGTCGTTCCTGTAGTGATGCTGAACTCAGCAGTGGAATTCAAAGAGGGCGTGCTGATTGCGAAGAGTGAACTGGTCTTCACGAAGTTATCCATCGCATTGATGCCGTCCTGCGTCACGTTTGTCGCCGTCTGACGCAGACCGGCGATGGATGCTCCACGTACGCCATTGCCGATAACCGCTATGCCTGCCTGAAGACCCGCAAGCTCCAGTGGATTACGCGTCGGCAGCGGCAGATCAACGACTTGCCTGGTATTAACCGTGCTCGTGAGCGAAGCGTTCGCGGTATT
This sequence comes from Pyrinomonadaceae bacterium, assembly GCA_025922875.1. GTDB lineage: Bacteria > Acidobacteriota > Blastocatellia > Pyrinomonadales > Pyrinomonadaceae > PSRF01. The sequence continues at coordinate 8,040 of JAICGZ010000216.1, read as the reverse complement.
GATCACCTCCTGCGAAGCAGTGATTGTCACAGTCTCATTCGCTAGTCCAATCTCTAACGGGACAGTTACTTGAGTATTTTGAGCTACAGACACGACGATCTCGCGAGCAACCGCCTTTTTGAAGCCCTGAGCCTCAATAGAGGCTGAGTAGGTCCCCGGCAGTAGCGATTGGAAGTCGAAATTTCCATTGCTATCGGTGATGACCGTTCGAGCGGAGCCGGCAACAGCGCTCGTAAGAGTGACCGTCGCACCGGATACGACGGCACCCTGCTGATCGGTAATCGTTCCTGTTAAGGATCCGTGCGTCGATGACTGGGCCATTGCAACAACCTGGAGCGTCAGAATGGCCAGTCCCAGGATCAATAGCTTGATGAACCTTTTCATTTTGCCTCCTTCAGAGTGGGCATCTCATTTCTGGAAGTTGAAAGAAGATTGGGGGCGAAACCGAATCTGGTATTCGGCCTCACTTCGATTAGTTTCCAGGCAGACGTATCCTCAGGCACTCCAACTCCAGTTGAATGCAGAAAACAAGTGGAACAAGTGCAACCGAAACTGTTTCGGTTACTTGTTGAACCTCAATGTGCCTGAATTACGAATGACTGGGCACCGTTCTGTCGTTGCTGGTAGTCGAATGGTGCCGAAGATGGACAGGCAACTTAAATTCCGGTAGGAGATTTCAGATCACAAAACTGCGCCAGCATATGTGTGTAATTACTCATGTCAAAAATGCAAACATGAGTGACAACACCTAGAAACGCTTGTCTGACTAAAACGACGCTCGCATTGTTTCCCGATGGACCATGCGAGCCGAACACCTTTAACGAACATCCATTTTGATCAGAATACGACGATTGAGAATACTCAATCTCTCGTCTTTCCTTTGCATCCGTGTAAATACTCAGAGATTTTTTCTGATCGAGCGATGGCGGGAGATGTCTAACAAGAAAAAGGGACTCAGGTAAATGCCGATTTTTGGATCGATATTCAAATTGTTGAAGCGATGACGTATTCAGTCTTAAGTAGAAACACCCAGTCAGCATGCGTGCTTACACTCAAGCAGGCAAACTCCACCACAGATAGAATCCAGCCTTCAAGTCTATTGAGCGGGGCGTGAGCTTTCCTGTCTGACTTGGGCCTGCGAGCCTCCAAAGTCGAAATTGTAGATCGTTGCGTTTGCTTCCTACCGGACTGAACGGAGGTGAGGTGAGGACAAAGATCGGCTCTCTCACAACAGCTTTGTGTTGCATGTTCCTGTCGCTTACTTGTGCGTTGGGCCAGAACCGGGTGTCTCAACGTGCAGCGAGCAGCGATTCTGACGATCAGTATCAAGCCGCGGGTGACTTGTACGACGAGGGCAAGTTTGAGGAGGCGGTTCAAGTCCTGACAAACATAACGACAGTCCGGCCTGATTGGGCTATGGCTCACAACGGACTATGTGTTTGCTACACAAGGGCCGGTCACCCTAATAGGGCAATAAGAGCCTGCAAACGCGCCCTTAGTTTAGAGCCCGATCTTGTTAGCGCTCACTTCAATCTTGGTGTTATTTACGATGGCCAGGGTAAGGACGCAGAAGCCGTCGAAGCTTTTAGACGCGTCCTGACTCTGCAGCCTGATCATCCGCGCGCCCGGTATAGTTTGGCTGGCGCTTATGCTGATCTGAATCAACCCGAGGCGGCGATTCAGGAATACAAGCGCATCATTCATCAGTATCCCAATTACCGAGATTCCTATGTGGGACTGGCGGCGCTTTACTTCCAAAAATCTCAATACAAAGAAGCTGCCGGAATGCTGCAAACTGCGATCAAGCTAGCGCCAAATGAGATCACGGCTCGCACGAACCTGGGTCTGGTGTATATCGTTCAGCGCAACTTTCCAGAGGCCATTGCTGTCTTGACCGAGGCTACCACTATTGATGCCGGCGCCGCATCAGCCCACCACTTTCTCGGCTATGCATACTTCAGCCTTGGTAAGAGAAGGCGAGCCTCCCAGGAATTCCAGGCAACGATCAAACTGCAATCTCAGCATGCTGAATCACGCTATCTTCTTGGCCTAGCCTCACTGTCGTTGGGTAGACGAGATGAGGCGATCCAACAGTTTAGGGAACTTGAACTACTCGATCCGAAACTAGCCAGGCAGCTTTACCAGATTATCTACCAGGACAAACTGATAGATGCGAACCAGGCGAAACGTTTACCCTGACGATCTTCGTTAAAAGGCGGCACTCATGTACAACTCTTTACGTTACTTCGTTGCGGCATTGCTACTGACAACACTCATCGCCACAGTGAAAGCCCAATCCTCCGTTGACGGAGCTATTAAGGGTACTGTGAGTAATTCTAATAAAGAGGTAATAACAAATGCGGACGTTGTAATCCGCAACACGCAAACAAATAAAGAGGCTATCGCGCACACCGACGACAATGGTGGATTTCGCGTCGTTCAACTCGAACCGGGAACTTATTCCGTCGACGTGAATTCGCCGGGTTTTGCGCCATTCAACTCGAATCAAGTTGTGGTGGAGGTCGGCCGCGTCACGACCCTGGATATCGTGCTGAATGTTGGGCCAGTACAGGGCACCGTTGAGGTCGCTGCCGAAGCTCCTGTCATTAACACGACACAGCAGGATTTTTCCGAGAACATCAATCAGGTGACGATCGACAACGTACCTACCAACGGACGTCGCTGGTCGAACCTGGTTATGTTAACTCCCGGGACTTCGCCTGACGGCAATTTTGGATTGGTTAGTTTTCGTGGCATCTCAGGCCTGCTAAACAACAATACTGTTGATGGCGGAGACAACAATCAGGCGTTCTTCTCAGAAGAGCGCGGTCGCACGCGTATTCCGTACGCGATTAGCCAATCATCCATTCGGGAATTCCAGGTTAACACGTCAAACTATTCAGCCGAATATGGGCGGTCGGCAGGTGGTGTAGTCAACGCAGTAACGAAAAGTGGTTCCAACGATTTCCATGGCGAGGCGTTCTACTACATTCGCGACAATAAGCTGGGGGCAAGAAACCCACAGAGCTTTCAGACGGTGTTGTTGCCGAGCGGAGCCACAGACATTGTTGCCTTAAAACCGGAGGACCGGCGGCAACAGTTTGGAGGATCGCTCGGTGGTCCAATAATACGTGACCGACTCTTTTTCTTTTTCACTTACGACAACTCGCGCCGTAACTTCCCGGGGTTAGCAGCATTTTTTAATCCCAATTACCTTGCGACGGTCGATCGTCCGACTCTCAATAGTCGCGGTTTAACGGATGCCCAAATAAATACAAGCCTGAATTTCCTCAACAGTTTGACTGGCGTCGTTCCGCGTCGACAGGACCAGTACATCATCCTCCCCAAGATAGATTGGAGGATTAATGACGCGAATACTCTGGTCGTTACTTATAATCGTTTGCGTGCCGACTCGCCGGCAGGAGTACAAACGCCGGCGATTGTCACGCGTGGCATCGCTAGTTTTGGCGACGACATCGTCAATCTCGATTTCACTAATGTCCGCCTGACTTCAATCCTTTCACCGACAGTTCTCAACGAGGCGCGATTTCAATATGGGCGAGACAACGAGTCGCAGGTTCCACAACCGCCCGCGCCAGGTGAGCCAACCACAGCCCCCGATGGCCGCGCGCCTTCCGTGAGTCTCACTGGTGGTGTCACGTTCGGAACGCCAAACTTTCTGCCACGCGCAGCCTTTCCGGACGAAACGCGCTATCAAATTGCGGATACCATGACGATTACCCGCGGAAATAGCACTCTCAAATTTGGTTTCGACTTCAACCACGTCAACGATGTGCTGGATAATCTGTTTGATGCCAATGGAGCTTACAGTTACAACAACATCAATGATTTCATTATCGATGATGTAAACAGTCGCGCCGCGATTCCAGGAATACGGTGCATTCGCAGTACGCGCACAGCGGGGAAATGCTACACGAGCAGTTTTAGCCAGGCTTTTGGACCATCGCGCTTTGAGTTTGCTACCAACGACTATAATTTCTTCGTACAGAACGACCTGCGCGCTTCCAACCGGCTGACGCTCAATCTCGGTCTGCGTTATGAGTACCAGCAACTACCTGAGCCACAGATACCAAATCCCTTGTATCCCCCGACGGCACGGTTCCCATCGGATAAGAACAATTTCGGTCCCCGACTCGGCTTCGCCTATGACATGACCGGTGATGGTAAGACCTCTGTTCGCGGTGGTTACGGAATTTATTTTGGTCGGATCATAAATTCAACCATCTCCAATGCGATAACCAACACCGGTACGGATGCGGGACAAACTCGTGTGTTCGTCAGTCAGACGGCGTCGAACGCACCGGTTTATCCCAACACACTTCAGTCAGCTTCTGCTGCAGGCACACCAAGTATCGTCGTGTTTGCAGAGAACATGGCGAACCCCGAAATTCACCAGGCTGATCTGATACTCGAGCGCCAGATCGCGAGGAACACCGTAATATCGGCTTCGTACCTTATGAGTCTTGGGCGCAAGCTGCCGACTTTTGTTGACGTCAACCTCCCGTTTCCAACTCAGACAAGAACGTTCACAGTAGTTGGCGGAGATCTCGACGGACAGCAGTTTACGATTCCAAGGTTTTCCGGTCGGATCGATCCGCGTTTTGGCTCGATAACTCAGATTAGCAGTACGATTAAATCTGAATACCATGCGCTTGTCTTACAGGCTAATCGCCGGTTGACTAATGGTTTTCAGTTCCAGACAAGCTATACGCTGTCCCGCGCGACCGATACCAATCAGGTCTCCCAAACTTTCACGACGACAAACGTGCCGGCCAATCCTTACGACCTGAGCTCCGAATCCGGATACTCGAATTTCGACAGACGACATAAGTTTGCTGCCAATGCGGTGTGGAGTCCCGCTCTTTCTTCTGACAGGAGTTCTCTGACGAGGGCACTGCTTGGTGGCTGGACTCTGGCTCCGGCTATTACGATTTTTTCAGGATTGCCTTTTACCGCACAAGCCGATAACAACCTGACCGGTTCCAGTGGTGGCGGCGCCCGTGTGCCCTTCATTACGCGGAATATATTTCGTGCACCGTCGCAAGCGACCGTCGACTTTCGTCTTTCGCGACGCTTTCATTTCAGCGAGAGCACCAATCTCGAATTCCTGGCGGAAGCTTTCAATCTCTTCAATAAGGTCAATGTGACGAGCGTGAACGACACGCTTTATTCCCTCGACTCGAGCGATGCCAATAATCTGCGGTTGATTGCTGAACCAGATTTTGGATTACCAGGAAGTACAGGGCTGAACAACTCGTTTTTCTTTCGCGAGCGGCAGATCCAGTTGGCGGTGAGGTTCCATTTCTGAGGTCCGTAACGGCCTTCGCCGCGCAGGCAGCTAATTCACGGACTAACTTCGGATGGTCGTCAAGAATGAGCTGGACGCTTCGACAAGATCAACTTCCTTTGTTTCTACTTGTTCACGGAATAGCGGCAGGTGCACGGCGAGCGTTGTTCCACGATTAGTGCTGGACTCTACACATATTCGGCCGCCGAACTCTTCTATGATCGTGCGCGCCAGATACAGCCCCAGTCCTATGCCCGGAGCATCCAATGGTGATGCATCACTGTTTACTCCTTTGACTGATGTCGAGGGCCGTCCGCGATAGAATTTTTCAAACACGTGCGGAACATCAGAGGCTTCGATACCGCATCCTGTGTCACTGATTCTGATCACGATTTCTTCGTCCTCCAACTTTGCTGAAAGTCTGATAATACCGCCGTCGGGCGTGTACTTTATGGAGTTCTCCACCAGACTGCACAGAACGCGTCGCAGTGCGTTTGCATCAGCTACCGCTAATAGCTCTCCGTCAGGCAAATCAACCTGAAGATCGTGCGACCGTGTGCTCGCGGCGTGTTGTTCTATCACAGCGCAGTTTTTTACAACCACGGCGGCGTCCACTCTTGTGGGACAAACAGTAAAGACACCGGCCTCGATCCGAGTGAGATCGAGAAGATTCAGGACCAAATCGATCTGGCGATCACACTCCGCGCCGATGGTTTCGAGATACTCGCGGCGTTCTTCCTGGCTCTCGCCGCCTCTCAAGAGAACACGCGTAAGCGTCTTTATCGTCGTAAGCGGCGTTCGCAGCTCGTGTGATACACCTCCAACGAATTCGGATTTCAATCGGTCGAGTTCAGCTAAATGTAGAGTGCGCGTTTCGATGCGCTCCGCCATTTCATCGAACGCGGCGCCTAGCTGTTCCAATTCACCACCATCCTTCACGTTTGCGCGAGCCTTAAGTTCTCCGCGACCAAAGTCCTCGGCAGCACTACTTAGTTTCAGAATAGGACGAGCAATCCTTCGCGCAATAACGATCGCGGCTGTAATCGCACAAAGAAGCGCCAGAAAGCTAAAGATCAGATACCGGCCAATCTGTCTTCGGGCTGGACTGTAAAGCGTTGAACTGGGGACGCCCGCGGCCACAACGCAGTCCGTTGAACCGACGACAACTAATCCGTAGATCCGCTCAACGCCGTCGTAAGGGCTCGTCGTTTCAACTACAGCTTTTGATTGATTCTTCAGCGGCGCGAAGAGCGGGGAGTCGCTTCTATCTGTACCCAGGTATGTATTCTCAGCCGAGCTGCGATAAAGGACACGCCGCTGCGAATCGAAAATTCCAATTACCGCTCCTTCGGAGAGTTGAATACTACGGAAGAGCTCGGCGATCGCTGCGCCATCTATGCGGGCAACAATCATGCCGCCAGTTGTCACCGGCACAGCCAGGGCAAGCAGTGGATAACCTTCTCCGCGAGTCCAGTCTGTTGTCACCGACCACGAATTGCGGCGACGCATCTCGGTCCGAAGTGTCCCGAGAACCTCTACCGGAAGACTCTTTGCCTGGGGCGAGTATGACGCGCGCAGGCTGCCGGCATCGTCGAGTATCCAGAGATCGATCCAGTATGGTCGTGTATTAACGATGTAAGATAACCTGCCCGCAAAAGGCAACGGGCCTTGCGGATGCTCCGCCGCGATGGTTGCCAACGTCGACAACGGTTGACGCTGCCCGTCGATCCATTTTTCAAAACCGACCGCGGCCAATTGCGACTGTTCTTCGATCGAATGAGTAAGTTCCCGTTTGTTTTCCTGCCAGAGCGCCCAGAGCATTAGCAATCCGGCCAAAATCAAAGGAACGGAGATTCCTATGGACAGGATTAATAGTCTCTTTCGAATGCCCATTTTTGATCCCGAGTATAACGCTCATATCTACCCATTAACACCCGTGCCCGGAACTCACATTGGAGTAAACACCTAAGCGATATGAGTAATCCCACGGTTTTACTCCGATTCATATGTGCCTATTCTGAAGCGATGCTGTTCCGTATTGGCGAAAAGGAATACACGGGTAAATCGGCGGTCGACATCGTTGACGCCCTCAAACTCGACCTGCTTGACGGGGGGCAAGAAAACTTACCGCTCCGAGAGTTTATACGTTGGTCGATGTTTCAGTTGGGCGATCGCATACCGCTGCGCGAACTCGACGTAAGTGACCAACTGAGCAATGAAATGTTAGCGCTCAATTACCTTTTATTGAGAGACGAATACGGCATTGGCTCGCTCTCGGGATTATACGTTGCGCCAAGGATCAGCGGGTGAGTGTTAATACTCAGTGGTGAGTGGATTCTCTGATGCGCCGGGTATCGGTGGATACTAAACTCTCGCCGATTTGCTCGGGACTTGCAAATCTTATCACGTGCGGCGAGGGACTTTGGAAACTCGCCGCCCTCCATTCCTACCGATCTCGAACAGTTATGAATCATGCTCAGCTTGCGGTCGTGCCTACGGCATTGGCGCTCTTAACGGCAATCCTCATGTTCTCCGGTAAAACGAAAAGCTTTGTCGACCGCGGGAGCGACACCGCCGCTGTGATTCTCATTGCTGCGTTTCTGCTCTGTACATTGATTGCAATTGCAATTGGCACTTCGATCGAGGTTTGTGCTTCAGCAGACACATAGTTCGCTGGCCACTTCTCGGTGCTCAACGGTACTGGGAGGTTCGTAGTCGTAGGCGCGGTCTCT
>JAICGZ010000215.1 GCA_025922875.1 Pyrinomonadaceae bacterium | reverse complement strand
TGTCAGTCGTCGTTCGAGAAAGCGCCGCGCTGCTCGCGGATCTTTCGCGCGCGCTCGAAAGCCAACGCGTTTGGCCCAGGCGTCCCAGGTCTCGAGCACTTTCGCGTGCTTTCCCGATTCAGTATGAATCTGTTCAGCGTGAATAAGGAGGCGTAATTCGAGGTCGCGAGCGGTAGCGCCGGAGGTCTGGATCGACCCGGCGTCGTCTACGGTCTCGAGTAATCGGCGCGCGTCTGGCGGTAGTTTGTTCAACTGCCAATCTTCACGCGCGACACCGATTGCATAGATTCGGTCCCAGAGATCTCGATGAACGAATGTCACCTTGCTTGAGATCAATTTCATGACCAAAACGTCGGTGTGGTCCTCGAGCATTTCAGAAACCTCGAATATTACCTGAGCGCGTTTGTGGGACCACCACGATCCGCGCAGTTTCTCACCAGCAACAAGCCCGCTTACGCCTGGAAGTTCGGAATCTGACAACAGTAGAAATCCGTCGCTTTGTAGTTGCGCGAAGACTTTGTTGAACTGTTCCCGCAAACCCGCTGTCATTCTGCGCGATGTTAACGTAGAATCGGCCAACCTTAAATCCTCATACTCAAGGAGACAACAAAATGCAGCGAAGATCCCTCACCGAACTTGCCAGTAATCCTGACTTGATTTCGGGTATCTATAACTATTGCGATCGTTGGTGTGAACGCTGTCCGCTGACTTCACGTTGCCTGGTTTATGCAACTGAGAAAGATGACGACGATTCCGCACAAACACACGATCTCGCGAACGAAGCATTCTGGCGCAAACTCGGAACGATCTTTCAGGAAACGCGCGACATGATCGCCGAGTGGGCCAGAGAAGCCGGCATAGATCTAACCAGGGCTGATGACGAAGACGATCCGGCGCAACGAAAAAGACGTCGTCAACAGGTCGATAATCATCCGCTCGCACGGGCGGGGAAGAAGTATGCAAACGACGCGAGCGACTGGTTTCGCGAGCTGGACCAAACGGTTGAGGTAAGCGACATGCGCGCTGTCGATCGCCCGGGTGAACCCGAACAAAATTCATCAGAACGTTTGGAAGATGCGCGCGAAGTGATTCAGTGGTATCAGTATCAAATCGCGGTGAAGTCGATGCGCGCGCTTTCGGCCCGCATGGATGAAGCCGTAAACGCGGATGACGCTGATTGTTTCAGAGATTCTGATGGATCTGCGAAAGTGGCGCTCATCGGGATCGATCGTTCTATTGCGGCGTGGCGACTGATGCAACTCTCATTGCCGGAGCGCGAAGTGTCGATCGTGCCGCTGATACTTCAGTTGGAACGTTTGCGCCATAGAGTGGAAAAAACGTTTCCGTACGCGCGTGAGTTTGTGAGGCCGGGTTTTGACGAGATCCTCGGCGAACCTAATTAACCGAGGTGATTGAAAAGGAAGTTGCTGTGATGACGGAAGACGGCGCGGACCTGCGCAACTGTCTGTTTTGTCGAATTGTGTCTGGCGAATTGCCGGCGACGATTGTTTACGAAGACGAGCAAACGGTGGCGTTTCTCGATCACCGCCCGTTGTTTCATGGGCACACGTTGCTGGTGCCTCGCGTGCACGTAGAGACACTCGGCGAGTTGCCGGTTTCACTCGTTGGACCATTCTTCGAGACTGCACAATTGCTTTCAGTTGCCGTGCAGGCCGGGCTCGATGCTGAAGGGACGTTCGTGGCGATGAATAATCGCGTCAGTCAGAGCGTCCCTCACCTGCATGTTCACGTTGTACCGCGACGAAAGAAAGATGGATTGAAAGGGTTTTTCTGGCCGCGAACGAAATATAAAAACGAGGACGAGATGTTGGCGGTGAAGAAATTGATCGCTGCTGCAGTTGAGAAGATCAAGAGTCAATAAAAGTTTTCATGGTCCGTCAAAATAAAACACGTAAAAGTTTGATCTAAAAAACGCATAGGAGTATAAAGCTCCTGTCGCGAGGGTTGCGGCCTTCGAGACCGACACAGGGAACGGCAATCGGTGCGGTGACGCCCGAGAGAGAGATGAGACAGGCGGCTGTTGATTCTGTTACAACCCTGGTCGGAGCCGAAAGGCTCTGCTAGAGAAGGTTGCGAGACTTTCTCAAGCCATTCGGATAAAAACGAGTGGCACCCGGAGGCAAGGACCCGCCGAAGGGAGCGAAGCAGCTCGACGAAAGTTGAGCTTCGTTGCCGGATCGTAACCGGCGGTGGAGGAAAAGCCACCACAAAAAAAACCTAACGGCACCGCGTTCTTCGGAACGTGAGGGTTATGAAAATAATTCGAGTGCTGACCGGAGATTAGCTGACCGCCAGTTAGTCATCGGGATACAAATCGGTGGCTTGAGCGTGTACATGCTCGTGCTGCCACCTATGGGGCGCTTCGGCAATCTATAGGACAACGGATTGCGCTGCTTTCAGCTTGCTGGAAGTAGCGCATTTCGTTTTTTTGTGTTTGATTGTGGGTTGGACCAAAACTTAATTCATCAAAATCCGTGTTTCCGACGTACTGTAACCTGAATGAAAGCACGCCTCGTCTGGCTGATACTCTGCGGCATCTGGGGTTCAACCTGGCTGTTCATTAAGCTCGGGCTCGCCGATCTGCCTCCCATCACCTTCGCCGGCGTTCGTTTCGTAATCGCTTGCGCCATTCTTTTCCCGCTTGTTTGGCTGCGACGTCTGCCATTACCGAAAACTCGCGCCGACTGGATTCTGCTGGCCGGAACGGGCGTCCTTTCGTTCAGCCTGAACTACGGTCTGGTGTTTTGGGCGGAGCAATACATTACTTCGGGGCTCGCGGCGCTGTTGCAGGCGATGCTGCCCGCGTTCGGACTAATCCTCGCTCACATTCATGTCCCGACAGAGCGCATGACCTGGGTCAAGATCGCCGGCGTGTTGTTGGGCGTCTGCGGCGTCGGCGTAGTTTTCTCCAACCAGTTAGCGATCTCAGGACGACAGGCGCTGGCGGGTTGCGTCGCGATGGTCCTGAGCGCATTCTTCGCGGCCTATTCAAACGTGCTGGTGAAGACGCGCGGAAAGAATTTGAATCCAGCGGTGCTCGCTGCCTATCAAATGTTTTTCGGCCTCATTCCGCTACTGCTTTATGGCATCACGCTGGAAGGAAACCCTTTCCGTTTTCGATGGACCGCGATCGCCGTTTTGTGTCTTCTCTATTTGGCCGTCATCGGTTCAGTCGTCGCCTTCCTTCTTTACTACTGGCTGATTCAGCACATGGACGTCACCAAAACGATGTTGATATCCCTGGTGACGCCCGTGGTGGCAGTGATCCTCGGCATGCTCGTTTTAGACGAGCAGTTGAGCTGGCGCACTCTGGTGGGTGGCGCCATGATCATCGCCGGTATCGGTTTTATCGTTGTACGCAAACCCAGGAGCCGCGCCTTGAGCACCGCTCAATGATCGTACGTGCGGATCAAACCGCGCACGACGCCCTGGATCTGGATTCGTTCGGGGGTCTTGATAAAGATTGGCTTGAACTGCGGGTTCGCCGGTTCCAGCCGTATAAAATCAGGTTCGCGATAGAACTTCTTCACTGTCGCATAATTCCCGTCGATGAGGGCGACAACCACCTGGCCATTATCAGCAGTTTTCTGTGAAGCGACGACGATGATATCGCCGTCCTGAATGTTTTCCTCGATCATTGAATCCCCGCGTACGCGCAGCGCGAAGGTACGTCCGCGTCCCTGCATGTCCTTCGGGACCGACACCGTATCGTGGCTCAGTATTGCCTCGATGGGTTGGCCTGCTGCGACGGTCCCGAGCAGCGGAATGTCATTACTTTCATCAGCCGCAATCTCCTGCTCAACGATCTGGATTCCCCGACTGACATTGGGAATCCGTTTGATCAGTCCCTCACGTTCAAGCGCTATCAAGATGGCGTGAACACTCGCCGATGAACTCATCTGAAACTGCCGGCCGATCTCCGCGATCGTGGGTGGTTCGTGGTTCGACTCGATATAACGCCGAATAAATTCAAATACTCGCTGTTGTTTAGCGGTTACGGGCATGGGGCATGTTCCTCACTTTCCTTTCCAGCAACACCTCGTATAGATTTTCGTTGACAACCGAAAATCGAGCGAACATTCTCGAACATATCGAATGGGCAGTCAAGAGGTTTTTTCGATAAGGAAGTAAGTTTTTTGAGAGAGCAGGTTTTCGGTCGGGTTGATTGCGCGCGAGCGCAGTCAATCACACCGTGGCGTTAGCCCGGTGATCAGGTGTTGCCACCTCACGTCGTCCCGGAAAATGGTGAGTGGTTCGGGATTCGTGGTCACTTGAATCCACTCGCCGGGCTAACGGCACGGTGTGATTGACACCGGCTCGAGCTACTTGATTACGGCGCCTGCACGCGCGGGCGCGAGTTTTTTCAGATCGTCGACGAAGCGGCGATATTCGAGGCGACGCGTTTCGTCGTCCGGCGCCCGGAGAATAGAGGAGGGATGAACAGTAGCCATCACATACGGCGCAAGAGTTGATTCGATGAATTCGCCGCGTTGTTTGGTGACGCGAAATTTTGGACCAAGAAGCGCCTGCGCCGCCGTGGCCCCAAGCGCGACGATCACTTCAGGTTTGACGAGCGCGATCTCCGCTTCGAGCCAGGGTCGACAAGCGGCGATCTCGACAGCGTTCGGCTTCTTGTGAATGCGGCGCTTGCCGCGCGGCTCCCATTTGAAATGCTTGACGACGTTGGTGACGTAAGTCTGTTTGCGATCGATGCCGGCATCTCCAAGCGCATTGTCGAAAAGCTTACCGGCAGGACCAACAAACGGTTTTCCGGTCAGGTCTTCTTCATTGCCCGGCTGCTCGCCGATGAACAGCACGTTCGCGCGCCGCGAGCCGTCGCCGAAAACGGTTTGCGTACCCGTTTTCCAGAGGTCGCAAGCCTGGCAATCAGCAGCGGCGGATTTGAGCGCGGGGAGCGTTGGCCGAGGCGGAATCAGATCTTCTGCCGAGCTTTTCAAAGGCATATTTCATTGTAGGCCTGTGAGGCTACGAATTCTTACACGCCATGAATTTGAAACAGAGATTAAACGAATTTGATTTAGCCAGCCGTTTTGGCGACGCGTTCAAGATCCATGAAAAAACCGTCGTCGAGACACTGTCTACGGGCGTCAACGAAATTGATGATCTGACTGGCGGATTGCCGCGCGGCGCCATCAGCGAGATCTTTGGACCAGCTTCGTCCGGACGCACGAGCCTCATGTTTTCAATGTTGGCTTATGCAACCAGGCACGAAGAGACTTGCGCGCTCGTCGACATCAACGACGTGTTTGCGCCGGCGGCTGCGGCCACGTCGGGGATCGACTTCGACCGGTTGCTGTGGGTCCGCTGTGAGGGAAACCTCGAGAATGCGTTCAAAGCCGCAGACCTGTTGTTACATGCCGGCGGGTTTGGAATGGTAGTACTCGATATGGCGGACGTCGCGGCAAAGGATGCGCGACGGATCATTCCGTCGTGGTGGTATCGCTTCCGTCGCACCGTGGAAAATAGACCAACGTCGATCGTCGTGATGTCTGAAGAAGCGTGTACTCGTTCATGCGCAGCGTTGACTCTGGAGCTGAAGGGAACGCCGGAGTGGTCGCAGGCAAACGCGGAACAAACGAACGTCGTGCCCCTGCGAAAGCAGATTCCCGCAAAGCGCGCGGCGATCACTCAGATGGTCACGCAGGGAAATCTTTTGCGTTGTAACTCGATCAAGGTCAATCGCCAGCGCCCGCTCTCGCCGTGGGTTAACGAGAGTCATTTTCGCGCTTATCGTGCCAGTTGACAGATTTCGTAAATTTTCGTTAATGTTCGGCTTCCATGTTTGCCTGTATTCACGCTCCCAATCTTCCGGCAGAACTGTCGCTGGCGGAGTTTGCTTACGGCTTCTCGCCGATCGTCGAGGAGGCTGGAGGGAAAACTGTCGTCATCGACGTCGACGGGTGTGAGCTTTTATTTGGCTCGGCTTACGAACTCGCGACCGACGTCGCGCGTCGCGCAAAAGAATCGCGCGTCAAAGGTGGACTGGAAGGCGCGGTGAATGTAGCGATCGCCGCGAACCCCGACGCTGCGATTCATGCCGCGATGCGTCTCAAAGGCATCACCTTCGTCTCGCCCGGCGAAGAGTTGATTTGTCTTGGCGAGTTTCCGATCGAAGCGCTCGAATTTTCTCTCGTCAATGTCGAGAAAAAACTGGCTGACGAGATCTTCGAGACGCTGCGGCTCTGGGGCATCCTGACGTTTCAGGATTTCGCTTCACTGCCAGTTACGGGCGTTTCTGAACGTTTGGGACAGGAAGGAATCCGGCTGCAACAACTCGCGGCGGGAAAAACCGAGCGGCATTTGAAGGTCAAACAACCGGCGCCTGTCTTCGCCTATTCGATCGAACTCGACCACGCACTTCGCGAACTCGAACCACTCTCATTTATTTTCGCGCGACTGCTGAACCAACTCTGCGCCACGCTCAATGCCTATGCGCTGGCTACGAACGAGCTGACGGTGCAGATGCCCCTCGAAGATCAAACTTCACACGATCGCACGCTGTCGTTGCCGTACCCGATGCGCGACCACAAAGTGTTTCTGAAGTTGCTGGTGCTCGAGATGGAAAAGCAACCGCCACAGTCGGCGGTCAAAGCAGTTTCGATTTCCTGCGATCCCGTGAAGCCGCGCGTGATACAGAACGGATTGTTTGTGCCGTTGGCTCCGGCGCCCGACAAGTTGGAGTTGACACTCGCGCGACTCGCAAAACTCGTAGGCGATGAAAACATCGGCTCGCCCGTTTTGCTCGACACTCACCGGCCCGACGCATTCAGCGTCAAGCGGTTTGTACTCGATACAAAATCCGATTTTCGTAAACGTGGAAAAACGGCGGCCAAACCGAGAACCATCGACAATCAACACCCATGTCTGGGGTTCCGAACGTTTCGGCCGCCGTTGCGCGCCGTGGTCCAGGTCGATCGCGGATTACCGGCACGGATCAGCGCCTGGGGCAAGCAACGAAGCGTTTACGGCAAGGTGGTTGACGTGGCTGGACCATGGCGTACGACGGGCGATTGGTGGCGCGACGATCGCTGGGCGCGTGACGAGTGGGACGTGGCAGTCGAATTAGGTAAACACGGATTGGAACAGCCAGCCCTCTATCGCATTTATCGCGAGTTGAAAACCGATATCTGGTTCGTAGAAGGCGCTTACGATTAAGAGTACTTGGTACTTTGTGCTTTGTACTTAGTAAAGAACTAAGCACAAAGAACTAAGCACAAAGAACTAAGCACAAAGTACAAAACCAATGTACGTCGAACTGCATGCGCGATCGGCTTTCAGTTTTTTGGAAGGCGCATCTGTACCGGAGGAATTGATTGCCGCAGGCCTTGAATTGCAGATGCCGGCAATGGCCCTGCTCGATCGCGACGGCGTTTACGGCGCGCCAAGGTTTTATCTCTCGGGTAAGAAGAACGGAATCAAGGCGCACATCGGCGCCGAAATCAGCGTCCAACTCCCAGCCTCTGCGCGCGCGCCCGAAGTCTCCTCAATCCCCGTACTCGTAAAAACGCGTCAGGGTTATCAAAACCTTTGCCGGTTGATCACGCTGATGAAACTGCGCGTGCCAAAACACGCGAAGCCCGGCACCTGCTCCGTAACCGCAGAAGAGTTGGCTGCGCATGCCGGAGGGTTGGTCTGTTTGACCGGCGCATTTGATGGGCCAATTGCAGCCGCACTCAACCACGGTGACGGCGAAACTCAAAAAACCGTCGAATGGTTAATCGACGTCTTCGGTAAAGACGATGTGTACGCCGAACTCCAACGCCATTTCGACAGAGAAGAGGAAGCGCGCAACCAGGCAGTGATCGAACTTGCCCGCCGCCATCATCTGCCGCTGCTCGCTACCAACGGCGTATGTCACGCGACGCCCGCGCGTCGCGAAGTCTCCGACGTCTTTACCTGCATTCGTAATCACGTGCGCCTGGAAACAGCCGGCCGCCTGCTCGCCCGCAACTCCGAACGCTACCTCAAACCGGGCGCGACCATGCAGAAGATATTTGCCGACTTGCCCGAAGCGATCGCGCGCACCGTCGAGCTTTCATCGCGCCTGGAATTCACGCTGGAAGATCTCGGCTATGAGTTTCCGAAATACCCGGTGCCGGACGGCGAAACGATGACGTCGTTTCTGCGGAAACGCACTGAGGACGGCGCGCGCCGGCGCTACACCGGCATTCACGGCGCGCCAACGTATGAAAAGGCCCGCCCGCAACTCGAACGCGAGTTGAAGTTGATCGAGAAACTCAAACTCGAAGGCTATTTTCTGATCGTTTGGGACATCGTCCAGTTCTGCCGCCGTGAGGGAATATTGATCCAGGGCCGCGGTTCGGCGGCGAATAGCGCCGTCTGTTACTCGCTCGGGATAACGGCCGTCGATCCCGTCGGCATGGACCTGCTGTTCGAACGGTTTCTTTCTGAAGAACGCGGCGAATGGCCGGACATAGATCTCGATCTGCCGAGTGGAGACAAGCGCGAGAAGGCGATTCAATACGTTTACGAGCGCTACGGAAAACTGGGCGCAGCGATGACTGCCAACGTCATCACTTATCGCGGCCGGTCGGCGGCGCGCGAAGTCGGCAAGGCGCTCGATTTCGACGACGACACGCTTTCGCGCCTCGCGCGTCTGGTCCATACATGGGAATGGAAAGATCCGAAGGATTCGAGTGAACGTCAGTTTCGCGATGCCGGTCTCGATCTTTCCCATCCGCGCATCCGGAAGTTCTTCCAGCTTTATCAACTGGTCCAGGACCTGCCGCGCCATCTTGGGCAACACTCCGGCGGCATGGTCATCTGCCAGGGACAACTCGATTCGATCGTGCCGCTCGAACCCGCGGCCATGCCCGGCCGCGTCGTGGTCCAATGGGACAAGGAAGACTGCGCCGATCTCGGACTAATTAAAGTCGACCTGCTCGGGCTCGGAATGATGGCGGTGCTGGAAGATTCGATCCAGTTGATTCGTGATTCATATGGCGAAGACGTCGACCTGGCTCATCTGCCGCAGGACGACCAAGGTGTTTACGAGGCGTTGCAAAAGGCCGACACGATCGGACTGTTCCAGGTTGAAAGCCGCGCGCAGATGTCGTGTCTGCCGCGACTGCGGCCGGCGAAGTTTTACGATATCGTGGTGCAGGTCGCGATCATCCGGCCGGGGCCGATCGTCGGCAACATGGTCCATCCGTATCTTAAACGCCGGCAGGGCAGGGAGCCGGCAACGTACGCGCATCCGGCGCTGGAGCCGATCCTGAAACGCACGTTGGGAGTGCCGCTGTTTCAGGAGCAACTATTGAGAATGGCGATGGTCTGCGCCGGCTTCACGGGCGGCGAGGCGGAAGAGTTGCGCCGCGCGTTTGGTTTCAAACGTTCGGAAGCGCGGATGAAAGCGATCGAAGTGAAGCTGCGGGAAGGGCTGGCGCGAAACGGCATCACCGGCAAAACGCAGGAGGAGATCGTGCTCGCGATCAGCTCGTTTGCGCTTTACGGTTTTCCGGAATCGCACGCCGCGAGTTTTGCTTTGATCGCTTATGCGAGTGCCTACCTGAAGTGTAATTACCTGGCGGCGTTCACGACTGCGATGCTCAACAACCAACCGATGGGTTTTTATCAACCGTTCACACTGGTGAAAGACGCGCAGCGTCATGGGTTGAAAGTGCTGCCGATCGATATCACGCGCTCCGATTGGTTGTGCACGATTGAAGAGACGCCGGAAAGCGGGGACAGGCTGACGCGGGGAAACGGGGATGGCGAGATGCGGCGATCTCCGTGTCCCCCCGTCTCCGCGTCCCCTCGTCCCCTCTCAATGCGACTCGGTCTCAAGTATGTCAAAGGCCTGAGCCAGCAATCGGGTCAGGCCATCGTTCGTGAAAAAGCGATACGTCCGTTTGCCGGTATCGACGATCTTTGCAATCGCGTCCCTGAATTACGCAAAGACGAATTACGAAAACTCGCCGCGATTGGGGCGTTGAACTTTATTCAAGGCTCAGTTAACCGGCGTGATGCGCTGTGGCAGGTCGAGCGCGTCACTCGCGCGGCCGGGAAACTTTATGAAGAGCTGGCGGAGAAAGATGGTGAATCGCCGTTGCTGCCGATGACGATCCCGGAACGAATGGACGCTGATTTTCGCGGCACTGGATTGACTATCGGTAAGCACCCGGTTGCGTATCATCGCGCTGAGTTGAACAAGCTCGCTGCGTTGCGGGCGATAGACATTCGCAAGCTACGCAATGGGACTCTCGTGCGCGTGGCCGGTTGGGTGATCGTGCGGCAGCGGCCAGGGACGGCGAAGGGGTTCATGTTTTTGACGCTCGAAGACGAGACGGGTGTCAGCAACATCATTGTCACGCCGCAGCTCTTCGATCGTTACCGGATCGAGCTGGTGGACCACCCGTTTCTTTTAATCGAAGGTGCGTTGCAGAACCAGGACAACGTTATTTCAGTGAAGGCAAGTCACGTGCAGCCGCTGTCGTTCAAAGTCGCAGCGACAACTTCTCATGACTTTCATTGATCCGCGTTTCCAAAAAACCGCGGATTAGGCGGGGCGGGCGGCGTGTCGCGGCGGTGATTCGATCAGTCCCTGGACCACTTGGGCCACCTGCGACAATGGTTTTGGTTTTCTCAGAAATGCATCGGCGCCCACGCGGCGTGCTTCGTCTTCCATTTCAGCCGAGCCGTACGCGGTCAGCACGATGATTCTCGCTTGCGGGTTCTGCTCTTTGATGATGCGGATCATGTCGAGCCCGTCCGCATCGTGCTTCATGCTGAGGCGCAGATCCTGAATCACTACCTTGTACTCGGTAGCTTCCAGCAACTTCTCAGCTTCTTCCATCTCCCGGGCCGTATCCACCTTGTACCCATGCAACGAAAAATACTCGCTCATGGAAAAGCAGATCGACTCCTCGTCGTCGACGATCAGCAGCCGAGGCATTGGTATCTCTCTCGAGGCGCCAGCGTCTCGACTCGACCACATCTGTCTTAACCTACCCGAGACTTTTTTCAGAGTTCCAAAACGATTTTGCTTCACGGCACTCACAAAAAATGGGGCAGACGTGTCTGGGCGTAAGGAACTATCAGCCGTCGTAGAAACTGAAAAGTCGCTCGCTACACCCGTTCCAGCAATCTATCCGCTGCGGCAGACAGACCACACTATTTAATGCTTAATTCCCACCCTTTGTTCGTCACCGTAAACCAATCCTTCGGAGCAGTCGTATTCAAAGGCCCGCCAGTGCAGTGGAAGGCCCACCTGAATAAACGCGAGGTGTCCGAAG
>JAICGZ010000214.1 GCA_025922875.1 Pyrinomonadaceae bacterium | reverse complement strand
ACGGCGTCCGCGCCGAGGTTTCGCAGCAGATGGATCTCAGCCGGGGTTTCATAACTTGGACCAGACAGAGCACCGTAGATGCCGCGTCGGACTTCCACGCCGATGGCTTTAGCCTCCTCGACCACCAGCTCCTGCAACTCAGGAGAGTAGACCGCCGACATATCCGGAAAACGTGGTCCAAATCGTTCGTCATTTGCACCACGCAGTGGATTGTCGCCCATCAAGTTCAGATGATCGCTGATCACCATTAATGCGCCCTGGCTTAGCTGCACGTTGATACCACCCGCGGCGTTGGTCAGAATCAACGTTTTGATCCCCAGCAGTTTGAAAGTACGGATCGGAAATGTGACTTCTTCAAACGAGTAGCCTTCGTAATAGTGCACGCGGCCCTGCATCGCCACAACCGGAACGCTGTCTACCTTACCGACAACTAATCGCCCGGCGTGGCCTTGTGCCGTAGAGCGTACAAATCCGGGTATTTCTTCGTAAGGTATGCCGGTCGCTTCATCGAAGTCGTCGGCAAATCCGCCGAGGCCACTGCCAAGCACAATTGCGATGCGTGGCTCTACACTTGTTCGAGTCCTGATGACCCTGGTGGCATGTTCGGCGCGTGCGTAAAGACTCGTGCTTGCCATTCGCTCAACCATTTCGACACCCCCGCCTACTTCTCTTTTTCATAGGGTATACCCAAAGCGCGCGGCGGCCGGGACGATCCAATAAACCCCGCGAGCACCACAATGGTCAAGACGTACGGCACCATGTTAATGAACTGCACTGGAATATCTTCACCCGACGGCAACTTATACACGCCCTGCAGCAGAATCGAAACCGCTTCAGTAAATCCGAATAGAAGACACGCGAGTAGAGTTGGCACTGGCCGCCATTTTCCAAAGATCAACGCCGCGAGCGCGATGAAGCCGCGACCCGCAGTCATGTTTCGCGTAAACAACGACGACTGTCCAATCGAAAGATACGCGCCGCCCAGCCCCGCTAGAACTCCGGCAAGCAACACGCCCGAATATCGTATGCGACTCACGCTCACACCCGCGGCATCGGCAGCCTCCGGATTCTCTCCCACGGATCTTAATCGTAATCCAAAAGGCGTTTTGTAAAGCACGTACGAGATTGCAGCTAACAGCAGAAGGATTACCAGAGCGATAAGCCATGGCGACTGCGGCAGCAGGTGGTCCTTCGGAATTTGAGGAGTGGATCCGGACGAAAGAAACAAAGCGCCACTCAGAAAACCCGGTATGCCAATCATCAGAATGTTGATTGCAGCGCCACTCACCACCTGATCCGCTTTGTACTTGATGCAGCTCACAGCGTAAATCACTGCGATGAAAAGTCCGGCAACCATCCCGCCCAGCAGGCCAATCCATGGGCTTGCAGTTCCCACTCCCAATCTCGTGTCAGCAGCGTACGTGACAGCCGCCGCGGTGAAGGCTCCCGCGAGCATTTTCCCTTCGAGTGCGATATTGATCACACCTGAGCGTTCCGAGAACAAACCGCCGAACGCCGCCAGCACGAGAGGTGTCGCGAGTCGAATGGTCGACTCTGCCACTGACACGATGAGCGACCATGTGAAGATATCTCTCATACGTTTGCTCTCAAACGATGCATCGAGAACCTTCCTCCCAAAACCCACTTGAAGAATGCCTCGGCAGCGATAAACAGGATGATGATGCCTTGCAGCACTTGCACAATATCTTTCGTCACGTGCTCTGAGAAACCATCGACGTAGATGCCGCCGTGCTGTAGAGCGGCAAATAACAATGCGGCGAGAATCACGCCGACCGGATGATTCCGTCCGAGCAGCGCGACCGCAATGCCGGTGAAACCATAGTTATCGGAAAACCCGTCGTAGTAACGATAACGATAGCCAAGCACTTCGTTGATTCCCACCATGCCTGCAAGTGCGCCTGACACTGCCATCGCCAGAACGATCTGCGTGCGAACTGAGATGCCGCCGTATTCTGCCGCCGATGGATTGCTTCCCGTCGCACGTATCTCGTAGCCCCACTTCGTGCGCCAGAGGAATAGATAGACAAGCAGGCAACAGAGTAGCGCGAGCAGAAACGCCACGTTCAAAGGAATGCGCTCAGGAAAACCGGGAATAAATTTACCCAGGCGGGCGATGTGCGCCCCTTCGCCGATGGGTGATGTTTGCAGTATGGGATCGCCCGGCACTTTGTAGTGATACTGCGTGAAATAACTGACCAGAGCGACCGCAATGAAGTTCAACATGATCGTGTTGATGACTTCGTGCGATCCAAATCGCGCTTTCAAGACACCCGGAATCGCTCCCCAGAACGCGCCGCTGAATATCGCCGCGAGGAAACAGAACGGAATCAAAAGCCATGGATTCAGATTCGCGAAAGTGATTCCAACCCACGCGGTTGCGAAGGCGGCGATGTAGAGTTGACCTTCCGCGCCGATGTTGAATAAGCCGCAGCGAAATCCAACCAGGACTGCGAGACCAGTGAAGATCAGCGGAGTTGCATGAAAGAGCGTGTAGCCGATTCCATCAGGCCACGAGAGCGCGCTGCCGAAGAGTAAGCGATAGGTGACTAACGGATTATCGCCGATGAGAAGTATTAGAATGCCGCCAACAATAAATGCGGCCAACACGGCGATCAGGGGAAACAGAAGCTCACGCGCGAGTTTAGTCATATTTGGTTAGTTTAGAGTTCAACCGGCTTTGCACAGAGAAATCAGACTTTTCGGGCAAAACCGCTTGAACTCTAAACAACAATCAATGTCCTCTCGTCATTAACAACCCAATCTCCTCGAGGGTTGCAACTTTCGGATCTACCTCGCCTGCGATTCGGCCGTCGTGAATGATCAATAAGCGATCGGAAAGACTGGTCACTTCTTCAAGCTCTGCCGACACGAGCAGGATCGCGCAACCCGCGTCACGCAACGCTACTAACTGGCGGTGAATAAACTCGATCGCGCCAATGTCAACGCCGCGCGTCGGCTGCGAAACGAGCAACAGCTTCGGATTCACGTGATACTCGCGCCCGATGATCAGTTTCTGCTGGTTACCACCTGAAAGCGCGCGCGCAGGAAGTGCCGCATTCGGCGGGCGAACGTCAAACCGTTGAATGATCTCATCGGCACGTCGCTGAATTGCGTTGTTATCAAGAAAAACTCCACCGGCCAAAGCAGTAATAGGCGGGCGGTAATGCACGCCTAGGATCGAGTTCTCGGTGAGCATGAAGTCGAGCAACAAGCCGCGCCGGTGACGATCCTCGGGTATGTGTGCAATTCCAAGTTCACGACGGACACGCGCGCCCATGTGGTTAAGGCTTTTGCCTTCAAAGATCATCTCGCCTTTGATGTACGCGGGATCAACCAGTCCAGCCAGTGCTTCGATTAGTTCGGTTTGTCCGTTGCCTTCAACTCCGGCGATGCCGACGATCTCACCACTGCGAACGTTGAACGTTACGTCGTTAACTCGTTTGCTGCCGTTTCTATCGATGACCGAAAGTTTGTTTACTTCGAGTTTTGGGCGGCCAACGTCAGGATCGCTCTTCTCGACGCGCAACAAGACTTCGCGGCCTACCATGAGTCGCGCCAGCTCGGCAGCGTTCGTATCTTTCGTTTGCACCCGACCGACGACTTTGCCGTCGCGCATCACTGTAACTTCATCTGAGATCGCGAGCACTTCCGAGAGTTTGTGAGTGATGATGATGACTGTTTTGCCCTGCTCGCGCATGCGACGAAGAATCGCAAAGAATTCTTCGACTTCGAGCGGTGTCAGTACCGCCGTCGGCTCGTCGAGGATTAATAACCGGGCGTGTCGATACAGCGCCTTCAACAGTTCCACGCGCTGTTGCTGGCCGACCGACAAGTGCTCGATTGGTTCATTTGGATTTACGGCGAGCTTGAATTCTTCGGAGAGTTTCCTGATCTGGGAAGCTGCACTCTTAATGTCCAGCGCCAGCGTGTTACCAGGCTCTGCGCCGAGAACGATGTTCTCAGCGACCGTCATAGTCTCTACCAGCATGAAGTGCTGATGGACCATCCCAATCCCGAGCGCGATCGCATCGTGCGGCGACTTGATATCACGCACGTGCCCGTCAACAAGAATCTCACCGCTGTCAGCAGTGTAGAAACCATAGGCGATGCGCATCGCCGTCGACTTACCCGCTCCATTCTCACCAACAATGGCGTGAATAGTCGCGGGCTTTACGACAATGTCGACGCGATCGTTCGCCAGTACATCGCCAAAGCGTTTTGTGATCTGTCGGAGTTCGAGCATTTTTAGACCACAGATCCGTGTTATCTGTGGTTAACTCCCCATCGCGTCAGTGACCTTTATCTCGCCCGCAATGATCTTCTTTTTAGCTTCTTCGGCTAGTTGAATTGTATCCGGCGTCACGAGATCTTTGTTGAATTCATCCATCGCGTAACCCACGCCGTCTTTATCGAGACCAAAGACGTGCACCCCTGGTTTGAAGCCACGATTCACGACGTCCGCAACGATGTCGTAGACAGCGTTGTCCACGCGCTTGACCATGCTTGTGAGTACAAAGCCTGGCTTAACCATGTTTTGATTTGAATCCACACCAATAACGAAATGCGTCGCGCGTCCGTTTTGCATTCCCTGTTGCTCGACCGCATCGAAAGCTCCCAAACCCGAATTGCCGGCCGCGGTGAAGATCACGTCAGCGCCATTGCCGATCTGGGCCAGCGCGAGTTCTTTGCCTTTGCCCGGATTGTTCCACGCTGCATCAGTCACTCCCACGAAATGTCTAATCACGCGTATGTTTGGGTTAACTGATTTGGCGCCTTCCTCGTAACCCTGTGCGAAGCGATGAATCAACCCGATGTCCATTCCACCGAGGAATCCAATCGTGCCAGTTCGAGACGCTTTCGCCGCGAGTATGCCCACTAAGTAGGAACCTTCATGCTCTTTGAAGACTAAAGACGCAACGTTCGGCAACTTACTCACGCCGTCAATGATGGCGAACTGAATGTTGGGATAGTCTTTGGCGACCTGCTCCATGATCGGCGCCTGCGCAAAACCTACTCCGATGATCAGATCAAAATTTTGCTCGGCGAACGCACGCATTGCGGGCTCGATCGCGTTTGGCGTCCCTGGCTCGATATCGCGCAGCATAATCGGAAAGTCTTTCGCAGCGCGCTGCACGCCTTGCCACGCAGCCGCATTGAACGAGCGATCGTCTTTACCGCCAATGTCGAAGACGATGCCGACTTTAATCTTCGATTTGTCTTCAGCGGCGGAGCTGCCGCCACAGCCGGAGAGCAGCAAGCCCAATGCAAGCAGGACTGTGAGTCCAATCATTTTTTCTTTGCGGGAGTAATTCTTTGTTTCGTTGTATTTCATTCGTTAATAATTTCCTTAACTAACTTCGGCGGCTGGTTAGGTGGTGCGTCTCCGATCTCGTATGCCGCCTGAATACGACGTGCAGCTCCGGCAGCGGCTGTTTCGTCAGCGCAGTACACAACGCCGATCGCGTCACCGCCGCGAACCTGATCACCTAACTTCAACTCGGAAGTAAAACCAACCGTGGGATCCACCGTGTCTTCGATGCGCACGCGCCCACCGCCGATGGCCGCGATCGCGTGACCAATCTCCGTGGTATCGACTCGTGTAATGAAGCCGGAGCGCGGGGATTCTACCTTAACGGTTTCTCTTACCAAAGGCAGAAAATCGCCCGGCGCATCGCAAACACGAGGGTCGCCGCCCTGCGCCGCGATGTTACTTTGCAGGCATTCGAGTGCCTTGCCCGAATCCAAAACTTCCGCCAAACGCCTGTGAGCTGCTTCTGTCGTTTGCTCGACATTCGCCAACAGCAGCATGTGCGCTGAAAGTTCGAGCGACAACTCGAGCACGGGTTGCGCAGCCTCATTCGCTTCACCACGCAGGATATTGATGCACTCCTCAACTTCGAGAGAGTTTCCCACCGCGCGGCCAAGCGGCTGGTTCATGTCAGTCAGTAAAGCACGCGTCTTGATGCCGCAGGAATTTCCGGTGCTCACCAGCGCATGGGCCAGATCTTTCGCCCTTGCTTCTTCACGCATGAACGCGCCGTTACCGACTTTCACGTCGATGATCATCGCGTCGAGACCGGCGGCGCCTTTCTTGGAAATGATCGAGGCGACGATCAACGGTATGGCTTCGACTGTCGAAGTCGCGTCGCGCAGCGCATACATCTTTTTGTCTGCCGGTGCGATCTCCGCAGTCTGGCCCGCCATTGCATAACCAACCTCGTCCAACACCTGCTTGAACTCATTTGTACTCAGGTTAACGCGATATCCGGGAATCGATTCGAGCTTATCAAGCGTTCCACCTGTATGGCCCAGACCACGACCGGAGATCATCGGCACGCACACACCACACGCGGCTACCAGTGGAGCGATAATTATCGATGTCTTATCGCCGACGCCACCCGTTGAATGCTTGTCTGCTTTTGGTTTGGGAATGTCTGAGAAGTCGAGGATGTTGCCGGAGTTGAGCATTGCTTCGGTCAACGCCTGCTGCTCTTCCGGGTTCATGCCGTTCAGGTAAATGGCCATGAGCAGCGCGCTGACCTGGTAGTCGGCAATGCGACCGCTGGTGATCCCGCCGACAAAGAAGCCGATCTCTTCACGCGATAGACTGAGCCCGTCCCGCTTTTTCCTGATGACGTCCTGTGGTCTCAAGCTGCTTTTCCTTAGTTGCTCTCCATCAGAACAGCGGCCTGAGCGGTCACAGCGAGCCCCTGCCCCACCGCATCGAATCCTTCGCCGGTCTTTGCTTTCACACTCACGCAGCCGGTATCGATTCCAAGCACTTGCGCGATATTTTCGCGCATCGAATCGACGTAGGTCCTGAGTTTTGGTGTTTCAAGCAAAATTGTCGAGTCAACGTTGACCACGTGGAGACTGCGTTCGCGGACTAACCACATCACCCGCGAAAGCAATTCAAGACTATGCGCGCCACTCCACTGTGGATCGTTATCCGGGAAATGCACTCCGATGTCACCTTCACAAAGCGCACCGAGAATCGCGTCGGCGATAGCGTGACTCAGCGCGTCCGCGTCCGAATGGCCCTCCGCGCCGCGATCGGACGCGATGTGCACACCACCCAGCACAAGCGGCCGCCCTTCAACCAGACGATGCGTATCAGTGCCAATCCCAATCCGTAACATCTGCGTTAATCCGCGGCTAAAAATGCCTCCGCGATCGCAATATCAGCGGGCGTTGTGATCTTGATATTCCTCGAACTACCTTCGACGACAGTCACGCGATGACCGAGTTGTTCCACGAGCACGCTCTCGTCCGTCAACGATGGATCGTTTACATCGGCACGCTGGTACGCCTGTCGCAGCAACTCATATTGAAAACACTGCGGTGTTAGAGCACGCCGCAATACACCACGATCGAGCGTCTGAACTACAGAACGATCACTAACCTGCTTAATGGTGTCTGTCACTGGCGCGACCAGAATCGCCGCGCCATCCGATTGCGCCGCCGCGATCGTGCTCTCGATCTCGGCAACAGTAACAAACGGACGAACACCATCGTGCACCGCAATGATCTCAGCGGTCGTCGATCTGATCGCCATCAACCCACGCTTCACTGAGTCGGCCCGTGTCGCTCCTCCCGGAACGACACGCGCGAGTTTTCTCAGTCCGTACTTCCCCGCCATTGCCAGGAAGCCCGCAGACCCTTCCGCGGGCAGGACGAGGATCACTTCATGAACACTGTCACACTCCTCAAACGGTTCGAGTGTGTGAAAGATTACGGGCTTGCCTGCGAGCAACAGAAACTGCTTCGGCCGATCGCTCTCCAACCGGGTACCAGCACCGGCGGCAGCGATAATCGCGATGTTCATTAAGAGAGATAGGGAACGTAGAACGGGCGTGCGGCGTCAGCTCTCAGTAATTGGTTCGCTTTCAGAAATACGCACTGGAGCTGGTCCAGAATTACGCGAATCCCGCACTTGACGTCGCGAAGCGCCGTTGGTGCGGTGAATATCGCTGTGTCCACCATTTTCCGCTTCTTCCCAGAGACGGCCGAAGATCATCTTGCCGGCAGTGGTTTGCAACACGCTGGTCACTGCGATATCGGCGTTCTTGCCGATTAAACGCCGCGCGTTGTCGACCACCACCATCGTGCCATCGTCGAGATAGGCCACGCCCTGATTGTATTCCTTGCCTTCCTTCAGGATGAAAACCCTCATTGCCTCGCCTGGGAGTACGACTGGCTTGAGCGCATTTGCCAACTCATTAATATTGAGCACGCTGACTCCGCGCAGCTGGGAGACCTTGTTTAAGTTGAAATCATTCGTGACGATCACGGCGTCGAGCTGTTTGCCCAGTTCGATCAACTTCAGGTCAACTTCGCGCACGGAAGGAAAATCAGTCTCTACGATTTGAATGTCGAGCGAGCTGTTGTTCTGGAGCCGGTTCAGCATGTCGAGACCTCTCCGGCCACGTTGGCGCTTGGATGAGTCAGGTGAATCAGCTACCTGTTGTAACTCGCGGAGGATGAACTGCGGAATGATCAACGAGCCCGTCAAAAAACCTGTCTCGGCCACGTCCGCGATGCGGCCGTCGATGATTACCGACGTGTCCAGGATCTTGAGATCGCGACGGGCCACTTTATCACTGAAGATTCCGCCCAGCGCCGAAAGATCGAGATAGTCCCCCTTGGCAGCGCCGACCATCAGGCCGACATACGCCATAAAGAAGGTCAGGGACAGGGTCAGAAAAGTCTTCATGCCCGCATCGAGCGCTGTTGATTCCTGTCGACTGATTAAGGAGCCGATCAGGTAAGCACCGATGATTCCGAGGATCGAGCCAACGGCTGCGCCGATGAGAGTTTTAAGGGTCGCCCGCCGAATCCGCAGCTCAAAAATTATGATACAGATGGCGATCAGAAGGCCCGCTGCGGCTGAAATCCATGGGTCATCGCCGACGGGTACGAGCTTGTATCCCGCTATCATTAAGACCGCGGTAAATATAACTCGTATTAGGATGACATCGGCGTGCATGTTACGGGCATACTACCACGCCAATATCCGTAGCGTCACTAAGGAACTGGGCGCGATAGGGCCAGTTAATAAGTTGGCCAATCTATTATTTGTTACTTATACCGGTAGGTAATTCTTCCGCGTGACAAGTCGTAAGGCGACATCTCAACACTAACGCGATCGCCAACCAAAATCCGGATGCGGTTCTTACGCATCTTGCCGGAGATGGCGGCCAATACCACATGTTCGCTGTTGTCGAGACGCACCTTGAAAAAGGCGTTGGGCTGCTTGTCGATGATTATGCCCTCCGCCGGAATTAGGTCTTCTGCTGCCAATTAGTTTTCTCCTTGGGGCGTGATAGTGCGCCGGGAGGATAACACTGGTCATTGCCAATTGCCTATTGCCGCAACGGATAATCCTGTCCATCTTAAAAAATCCTGTAATCCTGTCTATTTTTGAACTCGTTCAAAAACTTCTTGACAGCCCCTCGGGCCAGGCGTACCCTGCTCATAGTTGAACGTGTTCAAATCAGCGTTCAAATTCAGCTAAAGGAGGCTGACCCATGACAATCGGAATAAGCACATACCTGATTTACCTGGCCCTCAGCATTGCGCTGACCGTCTGGGTAGCTCGCACCCTCCACAAAAACGGACGCGTCTTTCTCGTCGACGTCTTTCATGGCAACGAAGCCCTCGCCGATTCCGTCAATCACCTGCTCGTCGTCGGCTTTTACCTCATTAATTTCGGCTACGTCAGCCTGGCCCTGAAGCTCGGCTACGCCGTCGACACTGCCGAACAAAGCATTGAAGCCCTGTCCGTAAAGATAGGCATGGTGCTGCTCGTCCTCGGCGGGATGCACTTCTTCAATCTCTTCGTTTTCAGCCGCATGCGCCGCCGCTCAACACAGCACAATCATCCTCCGGTGAGCCCGGACACCTTCACCGCTACCGCCGTCCAGCAGGAGGCCTGAGCCATGCTTGCCCTAACCGTGCTTTACGATCCCGAGTGTGGTTTGTGCAGACGCGCACACGAATGGCTCGCGGAACAATCGAAGATAGTCGAGCTCAACTTTGTGCCCTGCGCTTCTGACGAAGCGCGCAAACGCTATCCACAACTCGATCACGATCTGACAAAGAAGGATCTGACAGTGGTGGGCGATGACGGCGGGGTCTACTTCGGCCCGAAAGCGTGGTTGATGGTCCTGTGGGCGCTCGCAAGATATCGCGACTGGGCCTATCGCCTGGCGACGCCGGAACTGCTGCCCACTACAAAACGAGTTGTTTCACTAATTTCCCAAAATCGTTACCAGATTAGTCGAGCAGCCGGACTCTACAGGTAAACGAGATGAAGGCAACGCACAAAAAGAAGGTCACGAAAACGGTCAAAGGCGATCAGACCAGGGCGCTGATCCTCGAGACTGCGCTCGAGATGTTTCGCGAGCGCGGGTACGACGAAACCACGATGCGCGCCATTGCCCAAAAAGCAGGCGTGTCGCTTGGCAACGCTTACTACTACTTCCGCTCGAAGGAATACCTGATCCAGGCCTTCTATCAACGTATGCACGACAGTCATCTCGCCGTCGCGTTGCCGGCGCTCGAAAATGAAAAAACACTGAAAGCACGCCTGCTGACGGTGATGCGAACAAAAATCGACACGATGAAACCGTATCACCAGTTCGCGGGCGTGCTTTTCAAAACTGCCGCACACCCACAAAGTCCTCTGAATCCTTTTTCGGATGAATCCGATCCGGTTCGAGAGGCGAGCATTCAGCTATTCGATAAGGTGCTGGACGACGCAAAAGCACGTATTCCAAAAGACCTGCGAGCGGAGTTGCCTTACCTGCTTTGGGTCTATTCGATGGGGATCGTTCTGTTTTGGATTCACGATCGATCACCAAAGCACCGGCGCACGTATCGTCTCATCGATCACACGGTGGACCTGCTGGATAAGTTGATCCACCTCGCCAGCAATCCGTTCATGCGGCCGCTACGCAAGCAGGCGTTGCGCCTTGTGGATGAACTGCGCGATGCGGCCGAGTCGCTTGACGATGACAAGATTGAAACCGAAATGAGAGGGTAGTGCCCATCTGATTCTCTGTGCAACCTCTGTGTCCTCTGTGCTCTGTGGTTTTCAACTCTCAAAACACCACAGAGACAGAGGACACAGAGGTTGCACGGAGGATCTTAATTAGCCGGAAGGAGTGAAAACTTGAGCTCACAAGTATTCAATCTTTGGAGTTGGCAGGGCCGGATTGGTCGAGCGCGTTACCTGGCGACGGGTGCGGTGTTACTTGCTATAAAGCACAACATCGATCGTT
>JAICGZ010000213.1 GCA_025922875.1 Pyrinomonadaceae bacterium | reverse complement strand
CGTCATCCGCATGATTGTAGTAAGTAGTCCCGCCACAAAAAAGCACAAAAGTAGTGAATGCAGTTTAGAGTTCAAGCGGCTTTGCCCGAAAAGTACTCAAATCACATTTGGAGACTTCTGTGCGAAACTTTTTCTCGCGCAAAGGCGCAAAGAAAACTGGAAACGCGGTAGCGCTTTGCGCCCTTTGCGCCTTTGCGCGAGAGTTCTTCTCCTAAAATGGACTTTTCGGGCAAAGGCAGTTCAAGAGTTCAAGCTTAGCTTGCGGCCTCGGAATGGCAGCCTAAAGGCTGAACTCTGAACTGAAATTTTTTGTGCTTTTTGTGCTTCTTTGTGGCTCAATGCTATCTTGTTTAGCTCTTTACGTCCGTCGAGGGTCGATAAATAATGCGTCAAAATTCGTCTCGGGAGTGGCTCCCGGCCCTGTTAACACTTATCGCTGCGCTTTTTCTCGTCCAACCTGCCGTGGCGCAACAGGCGTGCTTTACCGCTGAGGAGCGAGCACGTGCTGAGAAGACCGCCAGAGTCTATCGAGCACCCGATCCCGACTATGACCCGGTGCTTGGTTATAACCCCGCGACAGGCCCGCGCCGCGGTGCGCCGGTGGTTGATGACAATGGATTAGCCAAGCCGATCAATTGTGTAGCGCATAAAGATGAGTCACCCGGCGCCGGCACGACGCCCAAGTTTCACTGCGTGGTTCCGGGTCTGGTGGATGACGACGGCAATCCGATCCGCTACAAGGTGAAGCCTCACTTCAAGGGGCAGTCGATGGACAAAAGAAACGGCGAGATCTATGGCGAGTTTTTATCGTCACGCTTTTCGAAAGCCCTCGGGTTCTTCGCTGACGACTCATGGGTCGCCGATATCAGTTGTCCGGACTGCGAGAAGAGCCTGACCCGGAGTTTTCAGGGAGCTAGTTTCTCACCGTTTCAACCGGCAGCGGGCATAGAGCTTCCGCTGGCCAGGGGAATCGATGTGAAGTGCAACCACAAGGATTCAGGACCGCTGGCTGAATCACTTCAGAAGCTTCTACAGAACGGAGCTCCGCGCGCAGAGATCGATGCGTTCAAACTCTGGCTTGCGTTCATAGATCATGGCGACACGAAGACTGACAATCACAAGTTCGCGTGTTTGAAGTCGAAAAAGAACAGCGACAATACACGCACTTGCGAGCCGGGTGAGGCGGTCTTCTACGTCGGCGATATGGGATCGACTTTTGGCTTCTCAAGCTCCAGTGAAAAGAAGGCGAGGCTTGAGGGCTGGCGTCACAAAGATCCGATCAAGGTGAGTGGCGGACGTTGCAGTACGACTGCCAAGAGCGTCGGCGATACAAGCATCAGCGAAGAGGGCAGGCGGTTGCTGGCAGACGGGCTTCAGCGACTACTCGACGCCGAGAAACGAGACAAAACAATCACCAGAGTCTTCCAGGCTTCGCGGAATGCGGAGCGCGATCGTCCCGCGGCAGAGTGGACTGCGGAGTTTGAACGAAAGGCACGGATGATCATCGACGCGCGCTGCTCGAATTAAAGGGCAGAGAAGACTCAAAGAACATCAGGGTAATAAATAGATGCAATCTGAATTTCAGCCTCAATCGAAGTCAAAGCCCAAACGTTTTTTTGCCTGGTCGGTACTCAACCGGGATCTATGCCAGTTGGAGTTCTTTAGACGAGTACTCGAAGAAGCCAGTGACAGAACAACGCCGGCGCTCGAGAAGCTAAAGTTCCTCTCGGTGTTTTCCTCCAACCTGGACGAATTCTTCATGGTACGCGTCTCCGGTATCAAGGAGATGTTGGATATCGAAGAGCTTGGACCGATGCCGGGTGAATTAACGCCTCCGGATCAGCTCGCAGTTATTCGCAAACAAGTGCTCACGCTCATCGAGGAGCAGACACGCTGCCTTCACGAAGAGGTGATCCCCGAGCTCCAGTCTCACGATGTAATCATCGCACCCTACGCAACGCTTTCACCGGACGAAAAGCACAGCCTGGCCCAGTACTTCATGAAAAATATTTTTCTGGTGCTCACGCCTCAGGCTGTCGACCCGGCGCGTCCGTTTCCTTACATCTCGAACCTTAGTCTGAATATCGGTCTTATGGTTGAAACCAACCCCGACGATACTTTCGCCGGAGTGCCGCTGGGAAATGAGGCGAGATTTGTACGGATCAAAGTTCCACCGGTGGTGCCACGCCTGATACCGGTGACCCCGGGAGAGACGAAGTTTGCGCTGGTGGAGGAAGTGATCGAGGCAAACATCCATTCTCTGTTTCCGAGTATGAACCTGAGTAAAGGGCATCTCTTTCGGGTCACGCGCGATGCCGACGTCGAGATCCGCGACGACAAAGCCGCGGATTTATTGGTGCTGATAAAAGAGTCGTTGCGCGAGCGCCGGTTCGGCTTGCCTGTCCGTTTGGAAGTGTCCTCGTCGATGCCCAACGAGATGGTTGAGTACCTGACGAAGTCGCTGGGTATTGATCGGGACGACGTTTACCAGATTGACGGACTACTTGACGTTCCGGATCTGATGGAGCTTTATGGCATCGGCAAGCCGGAGCTAAAAGACAAACCGCTCAAGGCGGTGGTGCCTCCTCCATTACGAAACAAGGAATCGCTCTTCGACGCGATCAAAAAACAGGATGTGCTGCTTCATCATCCTTACACCGCCTTTGGAACGATCGTCGACTTCATCGACTCAGCAGCCAACGACCCGCAGGTGGTTGCCATCAAGATGTGTCTCTACCGGACAGGGAAAAAGTCTCCGATTCCACAGGCCTTGATCGCAGCCAGCGAGCGTGGGAAACAGGTGACGGCGGTAGTAGAAATCAAGGCTCGTTTCGACGAAGAGCACAACATCGAGTGGGCCAAGCGTCTGAGTGAATCCGGCGTGCACGTGGTCTACGGGTTGGTGGGTCTAAAGACGCATAGCAAGGTGACGTTGGTGGTGAGGCGCGAAGAGGATGGTCTTAAAACTTACACTCACATTTCCACCGGCAACTACAACCCTACGACCTCGCGGCTATACACAGACCTCGGATTGCTGACCAGCGATCCCGCAATCGGCGACGATGCGACCGACGTATTCAACTTCCTGACCGGATTCTCGATACAGAAGGAATACAGCCGTTTGCTCGTCGCGCCGCTGAACCTTCGCAAGCGCATGATGAATTTGATCAAGCGCGAAACGGAACATGCACTGGCTGGCCGGCCCGCGCACATCATGGCCAAAGTCAATCGCTTGACTGATCTAAATATCATCGAAGCGCTCTACAAAGCGTCACAAGCCGGTGTGAAAATCGATCTGATCGTGAGAGGCGCGTGTATGATCCGTCCCGGTGAGCCGGGACTCTCTCAAACTATTCACGTCAGGAGTATCGTCGGTCGTTTCCTCGAACACAGTCGCATCTTTTACTTTGCGAACGGCGGCGAAGAAGAAGTTTACATTGGATCCGCTGACTGGATGACGCGCAATCTCGATCGGCGTGTTGAAGTGGTGACGCCGGTGATGGATCCGCAGTCAAAAAGTTATTTGAAGGACACGGTGTTAGCGGCATACCTGCGCGACAACGTGAAAGCCCGCGTGATGAACTTTGACGGCAGCTACGAAATGCCACCAATGGCGCCCGGCGAAGAGCCTTTCAACAGCCAGTTGTTTTTCGAAGGTCCAAACAGTTCGCCGCCTGTCGGAAACGTTCACCAATTAAAGAGAAAGAAAATGTGGACCAAGCCCCAGGAGGGCGCCAGCGAGAACTAATAACAAATATTTCCCGCGCAAAGGCGCAATGGCGCAAAGCGCTACCGCGTTTCCAGGGGTTTTCTTTTCGCCTTTGCGTGAGAAAAATGTTTCGCACACAGGTCTCCAAATGTGATTTGAGTACTTTCGTGGAAAGCTACTTTGAGGCCTAGAAAGGACAACGAAAAATGAACCGTGTGTCTCTTGCGGTGCTGGCGACGTTTGTCGTCATCCTGGTGGGTAGCGGACTATTAACTTACGTCTTGCGCGATTCCGAGCGACCCGCTGTTGCAACACCACAGCCAGGTGCGACTGCATCGCCGGCGCCCGTCGAGAGCCACCCCTTGCTGGGAGAACTCTTCGGAGCAGACACCCCGGCATCTTCTCCTTCCAGCATTTCGAGTTGGGAGGCAGCGTCCGCCAGAATTGCCTTGCGGTTTTCTCTCGCTGCATTCCTGGCAGCGCTGTTGGCGTTTCGGCCACGCCGCGGCGTCGCGGTCACACGGCGCAATCCTTACGTGGCGCAGACGCAGATCCTGATGGCAGTGGTAGCGGGTGCGATGATGATGGTGGTGGGTGATAGCGCCGCGCGCGCGTTTGGTATTTTTGCCGCTGCTTCGCTCGTGCGGTTCCGCACCAACATTCGTGATCCCAAGGAGATTACGGTGCTGCTGGTCTGTCTCGGAGTGGGTCTGGCTGCCGGCGTAGGACGCTGGGACATGGCTATTATCCTGACGCTGTTTGTACTCCTTACTTTGTCGATCCTGGAATATTCCGAACAGTCGCAAGTCTTCCGTTCGATGGAAGTTTCAGTAGGGACGCGCAACGTCGACCAGACCGACGAGGTGCTCAAACGAGTCTTTGCGCGTTATGGCTTTGATTTCGAGCTTCGACAACTCGACCGTCAGGATGAGGAAGAGCCCACGGGCAAAATCGTTTACCTCGTGAACCTGGACACAAAGGTCAGCACAAGTAAGTTGAGCGAGGAGATACTGTCAGCCGACCACGAGAATGTCGATAGCGTTGAGTGGGATCAGAAGGAAAGCAAAACCTATCTCTACAAATAGTTTGACAGGATTTACATGTTAATCCTGATGATAATCATGTAAATCCTGTCACACTGAACTTACTTGTTTTCTATCGCCTGGCCTTGCATTTGTGCGTAGTAGTCCTGCACGAAGTCTTTGAAGGCGCCGTGTCCCCACCTCGTATAGAAGTCGTACTGCTTCATTTCTTTGTACACCTGATCGAAGTTCCAGTTATAGAACTGGAAGCGATAAACGGCTCCCATCACCCCGGTGCGATGCCGCCCGCCGGCGCAATGGACAAAGAATTTACCGGTGTCGGGGTTGTTTACAGTTTTGAGAAACTGACCCAACGCTTCGGGTGTCGGGTACTTCTTTGCGATCATGGGAATGTGTACGTAAGTCATTCCCAATGACTCGACCATTGGCTTCTCATAATCTTCCGGATCATCGCGCAGATCGATGATTGTGCGAATCCCGAGTTGCGCCAGTGCTTTATAATCCTTCTCCTTTGGCTGTGCGCCCCGGAAGAAACGGTCGTCCATCTGACCAAAATTCTTGATCTTGATCCCAGCTGAGTCTTCGGTTGTTTGCTTTTGTGCTGAAGAGACTGTAGCGAGTGAAAGGACAGTAATCAATGCCAGCAGGGCATGGCGGTAACGCAGTTGATTCCCCGAAATTGCCATTCAGTATTTCCTTCTCCTTAGCAGGTAATTAGGGGCGAAGATTAACATTTCCCGCCTCATCAACTCAAGAATCTCGTAAAGTTGATTGAATCTATTTGATGAAATAGACTGCAAACCCGCAAAAATATCGGAGGTGTGGATGACGAGCCGCACGATTGTAGTTGGAGACATTCACGGGTGTTACGACGAACTGGTGGCGTTACTTCAGAAAGTTAACTTCGGGGCCAACGACCGCGTTGTTTCTGTAGGCGATTTGATAACCAAGGGTCCAAAGGACCGCGAAGTGCTCGAGCTATTTATGACTGATGGCCGTTTCAGTGCTGTGATCGGCAACCATGATCTGGCATTACGTCGCAAGTGGAATGGCGAGAAGATCAAGTTAAAGGCTGCACAAAAGGCCACGCACAAAGAACTCAAACCACATAAAGAGACTTATGTCGCTTTTCTTAACAAGATGCCGTTCACGATCGATCTCGATACCCATCTGGTCGTGCATGCGGGCTTGCGTCCCAATGTCGAGCTGTACTCTCAAACGACTGAAGATATGACCCTGCTGCGCACACTGGGAAAAGATCGAGAGAGCCATGATGGTACGCCCTGGTACGATGTCTATGAGGGAGACAAGGTGGTGTTATTCGGTCATTGGCCCGCGCCCGAGCCACGACAAGGGAAGAAAGCCATCGGTCTCGATACCGGTTGTGTTTACGGCTACAACTTAACGGCTTACATTATTGAAACCGGTGAGTTCGTGAGCGTCCCGGCCATGCGCGCGTACGACGAGTCCTGACTTTAGCCGCAAAGAGGCACAAAAGCACAAAGATTCATTGAATGTTCTCTGTGCCCTGCCTTGGGAAACTACTGAAGTGATTTCAAATTCGTCGCCGGAGCGATCCACGCCAAATGACTTTTTCCGCAAGCCGCGGGGGAATTATTTTCTCGCTAAAACAAGCGGCGCCTGCTCGGCGGCGCGCATGCGTTCGAAGAAACTGCGGACGGATTACCATGGTCATTAGCTGCGTTGACTTTTAAGAACAAAAAGAATAGTCTCGGCGCGCTCATAAGAGTAGTTTATCAGCTACGTTTTTTCAGGATGCTCAGAACTGATTGAGTTTGATATAGACGTCCCTGTAAACTCACACTCCGACACGTTAAAAATCTTTCAGTCACTCCATAAAGCATAGGACCTTTCGTGGTCCTAATGGCGGTAGCTTGTCATAACTCAGCCGGGTGCTGACCCGCCGAACTTCTGTTCTTAAGCACAGCCCCGGGGCAGACTCAACCAAACAGTAATGGGTCAGTTGAAATTGTGCCCTCCAAGGAGGTGCACAATTTCAAACTGACCCACTACTCAATCAAACAATCAGCGTGACGAGAAGTAATAAATGAGCTACGAGAGCGTGCAGGAAATGTTCAGCCGCACTGCGGCGAGGTTTGCAACGCACGTCGCGATCGAACGCGGCGCGCGGTGTGTGACCTACGGCGAGTTGGAAGCAGAGTCAAACCGGCTGGCGAATTTCCTCCTCGCAAGCGGCGCCGGCAAAGGCACGATGGTTGGTCTGTTTACCGACGATTCGATCCGGATTATCACAGGCATTCTCGGCGTGTTGAAAGCAGGCGCAGTGTTTGTGCCGCTGGACCCAACGTTTCCCGAAGGACGGCTGCGGGTGATGAGCGAACGCGTTGAACCGCAGTGGTACGTGAGTGAAGCGAAGCACCTGGAGAAGCTGGGACAGTTGGGCCATGTTGAGGCGAAGATAGTTTGCCTTGATGAGGGCGATTACCTGAGTTATGAGCGCTGCGAATATCCAGACGTGACCAGCGATCCTGAGGCGCCCTGTTCGATCTATTTCACCTCCGGATCGACCGGGAAACCAAAAGCGATACTGGGGCGGCTAAAAGGCATCGATCACTTTATGCGTTGGGAGATCGAAGCGGTTGAAGCTGGACCAGGCACGCGTGTGAGCCAGCTTGCGTCGCCATCATTTGACGGCTTTTTGAAAGATGCATTTGTGCCGTTGTGTTCGGGAGGCGTGGTCTGTGCGCCGGAGACCCGGGATGTGGTTCTGGATGCGTGGCGCCTGGCAGACTGGTTGGATATGGAGCAGGTGGACGTGTTGCACTGCGTGCCGTCGTTGTTCCGTGCGTTGCTGAATGAAGGATTGAACAACCGTTACTTCGAAGCGATGAGATGTGTGGTGATGACGGGCGAACCGTTGTACCCCGCAGACGTGAAGCGCTGGATGGATGTGTTTGGCGATCGAGTGAAGTTGTTCAATATCTACGGAACAACTGAGACCAGCCTGTCGAAATTTGTTTATGAAATAAAAGCGGAAGACGTTGAGCGGCCGTCGATCCCGGTTGGTAAACCGATCGAGGGTTCCAAGGGCATACTCATAAACTCCAGAGGACAGCTCTGCCGCGAAGACACTGTTGGCGAAATCCACATTCAGACGCCGTATCGCTCGCACGGTTATTACGGTGCGCCGGAACTGACGCGCGAAGTCTTCATTCAGAATCCTTTCAGCGACGACCCGACCGACATCGTCCACAAGACAGGCGATTATGGTCGCCTGCTCAAAGGCGGAGATCTGGAACACCTGGGGCGGCGCGATCAGCAGGTGCAGGTTCGTGGTGTGCGAGTCGAGTTGGGTGAGATCGAGAATCTGTTGCGCGCGCACTCCGCGGTCGCTGACGTAGCGGTCATCGATCGTGACGACAGTGAAGGCAACAAGTTTCTGGTTGCATACGTGACGCTGACGAACGGCACGGGCAGCGAGACATTGCGGCAGTACCTGGAAGAACGGCTGCCGGCGACGATGCTGCCCTCCGCGTTCATTGAGTTGGACCAACTGCCGCGCACGTTGAATGGCAAGATCGATCGCAAAGCATTGCCGGCGCTGGAATTCATTAAGCCTGAGCCAGGTAAGGAAAACGGACCCTTGACTCCGATCGAAGAGATCGTGGCGGGCATCTGGTGTGAGGTGTTGCGGTTGCCAACTGTCGGACGCCACAGAAGTTTCTTCAACCTGGGCGGCCACTCGCTTTTGCTAACGCAAGTGCTGGCGCGAGTGAGAGAGCATTTGAAAGTGAAGCTGCCGGTCCGCAGCGTCTTCGAAGCGCCAACTCTGGAGCAGTTCGCGCGGTTAATCGAAGAGCAGATCAGCCACGGCAGGCAGAGTGAATTGACCGCCATCCCGAGGGTATCGCGCGAAGGTGAGCTGCCGCTCTCATTCGCGCAACAGCGGATGTGGTTCGTCGAGCAATTTACCAAGACGGCGGCTTTTCATATCCCACTTCAACTGAGACTGAAAGGGCCATTGAACCGATCTGCGCTGGAGCAGGCGGTTGCCGAAATTATGCGACGCCACGAGAACCTGCGAACAAGTTTTCCGAGCAGGAATGGCAAGCCTTTTCAGGTTATCCACGCTCCTTTCCAGGCGATGTTCCCAGTAGTGGATCTGCACGGCCTTGATCCGTTGGAGCAAGAGTCCACGGCCAGCGGTCTGTCAGAAGCACAATTGAATAGGCCGTTTGACTTAACCACCGGAGCGCTTACACGAATCACGCTGTTGCGATATTCCGACAAGGACCACATGGTGCTCTGCACGCTCCATCACATCATCAGTGATGGATGGTCCAGGGGCCTGTTGGTGAACGAAATATCGGAACTGTATAAAGCATTTTGTCAGGGCAAACCCTCGCCTCTCAGAGAGCTGACAATACAGTATGCCGACTTTGCTGCTTGGCAGCGCGAGTGGCTGTCCGGAGATGCCCTGGACCAGGAGCTCGCATATTGGAAAGAGAACCTGGCGGAAGCGCCACCGCTATTACCATTGGCCGCCGATCGGCCGAGGCCGCCGGTGCAGACCTTCAAAGGTGCTACGGAAGTCTTCACGCTTTCTAAAGATGTTTTGCAGAAGCTGAAAGGCTTGAGCCAGCAGCATAGTGTGACTCTGTTTATGACTTTGCTGGCAGCCTTCCAGGTGATGCTGCACCGGTATACCTCTCAGGACGAGCTTGTCGTCGGCACCACTGTAGCCAACCGGGAAAGATCCGAGATCGAGGGTTTGATCGGCTTCTTTGTAAACATGCTTGCGTTGCGAGTTGATTGCTCTGCAAACCCGCCTTTCGATGAGTTTCTCAAGCAGGTGCGGGAAACGACGCTCAACGCCTACGCACATCAGCATTTACCTTTCGAGAAGCTGGTGGAAGAGTTGCAGCCGGAACGGAATCTTAGTTACTCGCCACTGTTTCAGGTGATCTTTAGCCTTCAGAATCAACCCACGCTGACGGATTTGACGCTTTCGGGCTTGACGCTGAGTTTCCCGCCAGCCGAAGTGACAACCTCGCAATGCGATTTACTGCTGGACATGTGGGAGAGCAGTGACGGATTAGCAGGTGGGCTTCAATACAATTCCGATCTCTTCGATCAGAGCACGGCTGCGCGGATGGTTAAGCACTTCCGGAATCTGTTGGAAGGCATCGCAGCTAACCCCAGCCAAAGGCTGTCTGAACTGCCGCTGTTGACTGAGGATGAACAGATTCAGACGCTCTCCGAATGGAACCGAACCCATGCGGAGTATCCCGTCAATTCGTGCATTCATGAGTTATTCGAGTCGCAAGTGGAAACCGCGCCTGACTCCATTGCCGCGGTATTTAGAGATGACCATTTGAGTTATGCGGAACTCAACCGAAGAGCTAATCAGGTCGCGCGATACTTACAGTTTGCAGGAGTTCAGGCCGGTGATCTGGTGGGTATTTGTTTGGAGCATTCGTTTGAAGAATTAGCAGGACTGTTGGGAGTGCTGAAGGCAGGGGCCGCATACCTGCCGTTGGACCAGGAGCATCCAGCGGAACGTCTCGCTTTCATGCTGAAGGACGCAGGCGTGACGGTGGTGTTAACGCAGCAGAGTTTTGCAGATGCGCTATCAGCCGGCGAGGTCCGGCCGATTTGTGTCGACAGCGAGTGGATGTTCATTGCGGATGAAAGCGTTTTGAATATCAATACCGAGGTTCCGGTCGAGAGTATTGCCTACGTTATTTATACTTCCGGTTCGACGGGCGAGCCCAAAGGTGTCGCCGTGCCTCACCAGGCATTGGTGAACTACGTCTGTTGGGCCAAGGACACTTATCTGCGCGGCGAAGAGTTGGCTTTTCCGCTTTACTCGTCACTGGCCTTCGATCTGACAGTGACCTCCATCTTCGTTCCTTTGATCTCAGGTAATCGAGTAGTTGTCTATCGTGCAGAGAGCAATGTCGCGCCGCTCAGCGAAGTGCTGCGAGAGAACCAGGCCGGCATCATGAAACTGACTCCGAGTCACCTGTCCTTAATTAAAGAGGGAGATAATCGTCAGAGCAGTATCAAGCGCTTGATTGTGGGTGGCGAAGCCTTGCGGAGCGAGCTTGCGTGGGAAGTCTCGGAGTCGTTCGGCGGGGTGGAAATCTACAACGAGTATGGACCAACGGAAGCGACGGTTGGCTGCATGATTTACAAATTTGACGCGTTGGCTGACAGCCGCACTTTTGTGCCTATCGGGCAACCGGCAGCGAACGCGCGAATTTACGTTTTGGGCCAGGGAATGAGCCCAGTGGCCGAAAACATGATTGGCGAAATTTATATCGCTGGTTATGGATTGGCTAGTGGCTATTTGAAACAGAGAGAGTTGACGGCAGAACGCTTTCTACCGGATCCCTTCTCGACTGGCTCCGGCCAGAGGATGTATCGAACGGGGGACTTAGCGAGACGACTGCCGGATGGAGCGCTGGAATTTCTCGGTCGCAATGATGAGCAGGTAAAGATTCGCGGCTTCCGGGTGGAACCTGCAGAGATCGAAGCAGCGCTGGGAGAGTTGCCCGAAGTGAGCGAGGCAGTGGTGATTGCGCGAGCGGATGAGCGGGACGAGAAAGCGCTGGTTGGTTATGTGGCGGCG
>JAICGZ010000212.1 GCA_025922875.1 Pyrinomonadaceae bacterium | reverse complement strand
TCGACATTGACGGTGACGGTCTTGCGACGAACGACAGGCTCTGCGCCGGCGTGGATCCGGCGGCTGTATTTGCAGTGCGTGGAAACTCGGCCGCGATCCGGGCACTCAATCCGCCGGGCTGCGTTCAAGCGCAAGTCAACGATCTCCGTCACGGCCGGATTGTGGAACCGTCAGGACAGGTCGTTCGCCTCGATCAAAGCGGGCGCTTCTTCAACGTCGATATGCGAGCGAGCAAGATGTTCCGGTTTGGCGAGCGCTTAAACTTGAGCACTTACATTGACTTGTACAACCTGACGAATACGGAGAACCTTTCCTATGCTTCACGCCTGGCTCTAAGTACAGCAACAGCGGCCGGAAGTTTCCTGCAACCGGTGTCGTTGTATGGTCCGGGATTTGGACCGCCGGTTGGTCGGCCGCTGACGGCCCAGCTTGGTTTCCGATTCACGTTCTGAACGTTGGTCGTCCGAGACTGGATGGAGGTCTGCTACATTGCAGACCTCCATTTCTCATGTCCCCGATACCAGATCCTCTCGAATGCGCTCAAAGAGTTTGTGATATTGCCTCCCATCGAAGGTGAACGGGCCGATGTCCTCAAAACCCTCGGTGTGGACGACATCCTCGTAGTTGTTCTCGATTCCAAATTCTTTCCAGATGATGGCGCCCGCTTCCCTTTGCACCGACAGCG
Organism: Pyrinomonadaceae bacterium; assembly: GCA_025922875.1. GTDB lineage: Bacteria > Acidobacteriota > Blastocatellia > Pyrinomonadales > Pyrinomonadaceae > PSRF01. The sequence continues at coordinate 10,732 of JAICGZ010000212.1, read as the reverse complement.
TTACGGCACCGCATCCGATGTCGGCGCATTCTGGGCAGATGTAGAGCATAGTTCGACCGTGGGGCATGTCCGGAGGTATCTTTCCAAGAAGTCGATCGATGCTTTCTTGCTGATCCTCCGCGTCTAACCAGCCAAACGGCGAGATGAAATCGACATTGAGTCGTGACGACAGTTTCACTCCATCGATCACGAAATCGAGGAAGCGCCGTTCGGTGCGACCTCCTCCACCCGCTCGCGTGGTCCAAACTACGTCCAGGGTCGATGTCACGTGTCTCCCCACTAACGAAAAACAAAAAGGTCAATCGGCTCGCAGACTGGTTTGTCGCCGGCGCGGGCCGCGTGCGCACGCATCGCCTCTATGCCGGCTTGGAAATCGGCCGGAGACAATTGCGCGAGCACTGAGTCAGCGCCCGCTGACAGTTTGTCGATGTAAGTCGCACAATCGGGGGCGATCTGCTGAATTACGATATCAGAGCTAACGGTGCTAAAGCCTGCCGATTCGAAAACTTCCCGGATGAAGGCCGCGGTGGGAAGACGATCTTTCAGAATAGGGTGAATCTTCGGAAAGAAGTCGACGTAAGGATATGACGGGATGCGGTCGCGAGTACCAGTGCGCAGAATCGCGGTCGCTCCATCTCGAAGTACTCGGCGACATTCGCGCGTTGCGAGCATCTGATCGTCAAAGTGATGGAAACACATTGACATGAAAATGAGGTCGACAGAATCGTTAGGGAGAGGTATCGCTTCACCACAGCCATGCTCATATTGAACACGGCGATCCCGCAGCTTCTTCCACGCCTGGTCCAACATCTTTTTGGACGGATCGATTCCTATAACTTCCGCATCGAAATGAGCTGCAAGAGCTTCAGAGAAGCGCCCGGTGCCGCACCCCAGATCGAGGATCGTGTTAATGCTCTGCTTTCCAACGGACGAAGCGACGACCTTCATCCAGAGTTGTAGCATCTCTGGCCCATGGTCGCGACCACGGTCGTAGACAGCGGGTATATCAGTCGAGTCGTAATCCATATTGCTCACTCATGACGCAGCGCGTCCGGGATACAGCACGCGAGCATCGCAATCGGGATCAGCATCCCCCAACGCCTCCAATAACCACTACACGCCTAATCACGTTGGCTCCCTGCTTGGACCACCTACTTTGGAACCTTTGGGATATTCATCGACCCTTTCCAAGTTACCCAAGTGTCTCTTTTCTGGCGGCTGACCATAAACAATAATTTCATCCGGTACTTTATCGGGCTTCCTCGTGTGCCTACGTTAACCTTTCCTTCCTTTGTGTCGTGATCGTTTTGAACGTTTGCTACCAACGCGGCTCTTGGCTTGTTTTAATGGTATCGATCCGGCTTCTGCGAGCGTTGAGTTTATCTTTGGCTTTTCGGAAACGAGATCGAACTCCTTGTTCCGCGAAAACTGTGTCTTGATGTCATCAGAAAAAGCACGGGCCAATGAATCAACTCTCTTTGCAGCCTCTGTGTGGGTCGAGACCCAAGTGCCTCCCAACGAAAGCCCCAAGGTGATTGGAACGGTTAGTGCGATACGGCCTACATCGTCTAAGGTGGGAGGACCACACTCACACACCTTAAAAAACTGAAAAACACCTTGACTAATCATCACGAAAGCGAATGATCCAACGGCTGCGTGGCTATAGGGAGCAAGATAGCGATATGGCGATAGTTTACCTGCCAGATAACCTCCGAAAAAATAAGAAAAGAAAATTCCGGTAACGAATATGAGCGCACTTCCCCACAGATCCAGCATGGCATACATGTCTCGAAACCAATTGCCAGTGCGCCAATCAAGCTGGACATAGTCTGCATATAATCCTCCGAAATAGCCGGCCACAAATTGAACCGCGAAGATTGAGACTACAATGAGTACAAGCTTCCATGCCCTCAAATACGGCAATCGAAAAAACTGACGCCAACATCCTGGCTGCAAATGTTCGAGACCAGCAAGCGGTGATTATTGCAGCGATACATGTGCGACAGCAGAGGAAGGCGGAATGGATAACCAGTGCGACTGCGGACACCCCGAGTGCAAGTAGCGCACTGTTAGTCTGCAAAATCGTTTACACGAATCCAGTTAGAACTTAAACCGTGTCCTGCTTTCAATTCGTCGATCCGGGCGCGGGCGATTCAAGTACTCCTCAGTTCAGAAGATGCCCTGGCCGGGCGTCAAAATCCCGTCTGGATCAAAGTGACGTTTCGCGCTCACGAGTGCTCCCCATAAAGGTTGATAGTGTTTCTGCCAGTCGTGTCTTGTCATGGGGACGGAATCGAAAGGATAACGCTTGCCGCCGAGCATCATGGCACGCTCAAAGAGTGTGCGGTTAGCGGCGACCAGTTGGGCTGCACGCTCAGGCGTTGGCGGTACGGCGTTGCGCAGCAGCGCAAAGATGAAGAAGTGACGGCTGTCGGGCACGCGAAAGAACGGGGTGCGGAAAAGTTCGCGGTTGAACGGGTAGATGAGTATAGGACCTTGGCCCACATCGTCCACCGTCAGAGTTGACAACGTCTCGCCGATCAAGGTCTGCGCATTGGCGGCCGGGACGAACAGGTTGACCCACGGATGCGGAAATGCCCAGACTCCGATCTGGCGAAGAAACGCAACCAGCGGCGCAAGTCGATTCAGGTAATCGAAGTAAGTCATGTCCTGCGCCGACTGTGTGCCGGGATTGAAGCTGAGCCCGCTCAGCAAGCTCGCATCATCAGGCTCCTGGCCGGGTGAAAAGTATTTCGTAGTCTCCAACTGAAAGAGCCAGCCGCCAGCACCATCCGGCACGGCAAAGCCCTGTACCGTGTCGAACCGCCCATCATCAATTAACCTTTCGAGATCAGACAGAAAGCCGGTGAGATTGCTGTAAAAGGCTTGATAGAGCCGCGCATTCGGTGGGGCCGGCATCAGCCGCACACGCGCACGCACGATCAACCCGAATTGGCCCAGGCCCGAGCGCGCAGCGTCGAACAACTCGACATTGTGGACCGGGGAGCAAGAGACGAGTTCGCCCCGGCCTGTGACCACCTCCAACTCCAGGACGTTGTCTACGTTTGGCCCAAAGCGAAACGCTTGACCACCGATGCCGCCCAGCGAGACGGTCCCGCCGACGGTCAACTCCAGAAAATCTACGAGCGTTGGCGGCGTCAGCCCCTGAGGAATGGTTTCGGTAATCAGATCAAGCCAGCGCGTGCCGCCATCAACGAGCGCATTCGTCGGGTTGATCTCGTGCACGGTGGCGAGCGTCGCCATGTCGACGACCACGCCGGCTTCGACTTGTGCCTGGCCCTGCGTGCTATGAGCTTGCCCTCGCGCTGCGACCTTAATGTTGTTGCGCCGCGCGAATTGGACCAGCTTGACAACATCGTCCACTGAACCGGGCTTCAAGACGGCAAGCGGTTGGCGATGAACTAAACGACCGAAATCGTCGGCTGCCGCCGCGCGTGAAGCGTCGTCGAGCAGTAGCACACCGTCAAACGTCGGGAAGTCTTCCGCCAGTGCAGTCGCGCGATGCTCAAGCTCCGCCGCGCTCACCCAACTACGCAGATGAGTATCAAACCCTGCGACGACGACAGCTCCCGCCAACGTCCCGCGTAAAAATGTGCGACGCGAAATCTCTCCACTCAATTTGTTTTCCTCCCCTATCCTGAAATCACCGTTATACCGTCACGCGCGAAAACACCGTCTGTGGCGCACTTCGTCTCTAAAAAAAGAAGCAGATTTAATAAACCATCAAACGCTAAGTCGTCAAAGTGGCAGTTTTGAGGTAGTACGCCAAAGCTTGACCCCTTGACCCGGCTTTGCACGAAAAGTCCTGATCGGACTTCAGAGAATCAGACTTTTCGTGCAAAAACCGCTCTCTCAGCAGCCAGGCATTGCTCTTGGAGAAAGCGGCGAAGGCAAAGTTCTCGTCGCCACGACCGGTCGAGTGCGAGTGAAAGCTGATGCGACGCACGCTCCAATTCAGATCGGGGATCTGTTGGTTACAAGCGATACGCCCGGCCTGGCGATGAAGTCTGAGCCAATCGTTATCAGCGGTAGGAAGATTCATTCGCCTGGACGTTGATCGGCAAGGCACTGGAACCCATTTGCCCAAGGCAAGGGTGAGATTCTGGTGTTGCTCAGTCTGCAATGAAGCCACAAGAAGGCAAAAAGAATTTCATTGAAAACCTTTTGAGTAGTGGGTCAGTTGAATTGTGTACCTCCCTCCAGGGAGGTGCGTAATTCAAACTGACTCCTTTATCGCTTAAAGCTGAGTAATGTCCCTATTTGCCCAGCTTTACATAAACTCTTGATCTCTACACCGGACTGTGCGAGACTGCGCGCACAATTTCATTGCTCAGTCCAAAAAATCACTCAACTATAGATCGAGTTGTTTGGCTCACAATGCGGTAGCTATGTAGTTTGAACGCCGCTCATCCTCCCTTTGAACGCTGTTCGCCGCCCGGCGCCCGACAGTAAACCTAACAATAAGTTAAGGAACGCCAGGGCCCATAGCTGGTCCATGCGCGCGTTAGTACGCGCGTAGGGAACGCTCTGCTTCGCCTACAGCAATGCAAGCCGAGTCTCGTAAACACACCATCGCTCTTGGTGGAATCGGAGGCGATGCGCACTCCGTCGGCTTGACTATTCTGCGGCACGCCTTGTCGATGAGCGATTACCACGTCTACTACCTCGGCACGCAGAACCGGCTCGAAGATTTTTTCCAGATAGCACCGCTCGCGAACGTAGTGATGATCTCCAGTATGGATGGACACGGCCGGTATTACCTGCGTGGTTTCCCGGAACTCATCAGGGAGTTGAAGGTTGACCGGCCGCTCTGGTACGTCGGAGGAAATCTGCATCTCGGCGACGGCCTGAATTGTGAAAACGGCTTTCTCGAGATGGGCTTCGATCGCGCATTCGTGAAGTTTATCGACGTTCGTTCCGTGCTGGAGATTCTCAAGCGCGATCTGAATGGCGTCGATCCGAAGAGCAATGGTTCAACTCTGTGGCGCCAACGAAATGGTCAAAAACATTTCCTGCCCGCACCTGTTTCAGATGAACTTCTCGATCCGGAAGAAATGAAGCGTACGCGCCGGGACGTGCTCGAGATGTGGAAGACAGGTCACGCGGCGCGAAGTCTCGAAGATAATGCCGAGTTTATCGCACGCCAACCTTCCTTCGTTGAAGCGCAATCAAACGCGCGCAGTAATCGCCTGCCGATACTCATTCAGCCTCGCAGCGGCGTGTCACTCGTGCAGCCACAGATCGAATTGTTCAAGGCTTTTAAGAGCGCCGGCGCTGATGTGCTTTCCTATCAGGTCGATTCACTGACACGTAACAATAACTACGCCGGCGCGGAGCAGGCAATTCGTGAGAGTCGCGCGACAGGTGTTTCGAGTCTCAATGGTTTTCCGGTCGTCAATCAAGGCGTGCCTGCTTTGCGACGGATCATCACGGAAGTTAAAACTCCACTGCAAACACGGCATAGCACACGCGACCCACGACTCTTAGCGGAAATCTCCTACGCCGGCGGCGTAACCTCGTTCGAAGGCGGGGCCATTTGTTACAACATCCCTTACTACCGCGATTATCCTCTGGATGAATCGATCAAAGCGTGGCAATACGTTGATCGGCTTACTGGTTGGTATCACGAGAAATTCGGCATCGTCCTCGATCGCGAGTTCTTCGGCACACTCACAGCCACGTTGATTCCTCCGTGCCTCGCGATCGTAGTGAACGTCATTCAGGCTGTTCTGGCGGTCAAGCAAGGTGTCAAATCTGTAAGTCTGGGTTATGCCGAACAGGGAAATCGCATTCAGGACGTAGCGGCGATTCGCGTGCTGGGACGCGTAGCGGATCGAGTGCTCAAAAACCTGGGCCATAAAGACGTGCAGGTCAGCACGGTGTTTCACCAGTACATGGCCGCGTTCCCGGAAACGCAGAAACGTTCCCGCGAACTGATCTACAACTCCGCAATCACGGCGGCGCTTTCAGGCGCGACGCGCGTCATCGTGAAGACTTGTGTTGAGTCTCTCAGGATCCCGACGGTTGCGGACAACGCCGACGCGATCAATCTGGTGCGAACCGGCGTGGCGGATGCGGCTGCCTTGCCGCTGGACGAACTGAAGATCGCGGATGAGTGCGCAATCATCGAACGTGAAGTCGAATTCATTCTCGACAGCGTTATCCACTGCGGACGCGGGAGTCTTGCGAGAGGCGTAGCGCAGGCTTTTCGCCAGGGATTTCTCGACGTCCCGTTCTCACCGAGCATTCACAATCGAGGCGAAGTTGTAACTGCGCGCGACGAGGAGGGCGCGGTGCGCTTTCTCTCGACCGGGCAACTGCAATTCGATCGCGAGTTGAAGGAGTTTCACCGCAGCAGGATGCAGGATCGACTGCGCACGAATGGGCAGTTACTTACCGAAAAACAATACTACCTGTTGGTCGAAAGTGATGTGTTGCAAATAGCGCGTGAGCAATATGAGCGCTGGCCGCTTTACGGATGACAGGACTAACAGGATTTTTCAGGATTCGCAGGATTAAAGCCACTAAAGCCTAAGGAGGTTCCCCGTGTATAAGATCGCTCTTATAAACATGCCGTTTGCTAACCTGCAAATGCCATCAATCGCCCTCACACAGTTGAAGTCTGTGGTTGACGACAGATTCAAGAACGAAGTGTCGGTTGACGTCTACTACTTGAATCACGACTTCGCCAACTATCTTGGTTTGGAACTTTATGAGTCCATAATAGGGGCCGCCGAGGCGCAAAACTCCGGTCTCGGCGATTGGTTCTTTCGCCAGATTGCCTTCCCCGATCAGGCGAATAATACGGAAGTTTATCTTTCCCGATACTTTCCTTATCACACGGCGCAAATGAACATGTTGAAGAGCCGGGTGTTGGAGAAACGCCGTGGGCTGGATCTTTTTATGGACCGTTTGATCTCGAAATATGCTCTCAATCAGGCGCAGCTCGTCGGGTTTACTTCAATGTTCCAGCAAAACGCCGCCGCTTTCTCGATGGCCCGGAAGCTCAAAGCGTGTGATGCGAAAATTACAACCGTGATTGGCGGCGCGAACTGTGAATCACCGATGGGCCAGGTGATCGCTAGACATGTTTCGGCGATCGACTACGTGTTTTCGGGACCGGCACTTAAATCATTTCCAGAGCTCGTGCAGCACTGTTTGGCCAAAGAGCCACGAAAAATCGACTCGATGAAAGGTGTGTTCAACAAACGAAATTACTTCTTTCAGTCGGGGCCCGACGCGATTGGTGAAGAGTTGAGCATTGATGTGTCCGTCGACCTGGACTACAAACCGTTTCTGAACACGTTAACCAAAAACTTCCCGCGAAATAATATTGAGCCCATCCTGCTGTTTGAGACTTCGCGTGGTTGTTGGTGGGGTGAACGTGCGCACTGTACGTTTTGCGGCTTGAACGGAATATCGATGGCGTACCGGGCGATGAATCCAAACCTGGCTCTCAAGCAGTTTGAATCGCTCTTTGAATTTGCTCCGAAAGTGAACCGGTTGGAGGCCGTCGATAACATCCTTCCGAAAAATTATTTTCAGGAAGTGTTGCCCTTTGTGAAAACGCCGGAAAACATGTCGATTTTCTATGAGGTGAAAGCCGATCTGAGTGAGTCGGACGTGCAGGTTCTGGCTAAAGCGCGTGTTAAATCCATTCAACCGGGGATCGAATCCCTGGCCACCACAACCTTGAAGTTGATGAAGAAAGGAACCACTGCCTTTCGTAACATTGGTCTGATGAAAGACTGCGCCGTTTATCAGATCGACCCGGCATGGAACCTTCTTATCGGCTTTCCAGGAGAAGGTGAAGACGTGTACCGGAAGTATATCGATGATCTTCCTTTACTCGTACATCTTCCGCCGCCCTCGGGCGTGTACCCCGTACGGTTCGACCGGTATAGCCCTTACTTCATGAAGAGCAAGGAATACGGGCTCAATCTGCGTCCATTAGATTACTACTCGTTGATTTATCCGTTCCCCCAGGACGCATTGGATAATCTGGCTTATTACTTTGCCGATACCAATACTGATGCTGAGTACGCGCAGACGATGTCGAAATGGATCGGGAGAATCAGAGAGAAGGCTGATCGCTGGATAAATGCCTGGAGGAATGGCCCAGTTCCGAAACTCGTGCTTTCCGGCAATGGCGATGAAAGCATGATTACTGATTCACGTTCAGGTGAGGTAAAGGAGTACCGCATAGGAGCGATTGGCGCTCGTGTCCTGAACGTCTTAGCTGACAAGCCGAAACGAGTGGGCGATGTGGCTCGAGAATTCAGCGACATTCCGGGATTCGACGCTCGCAAGGAAGTAGCAGGGTTGCGTGAAAAGGGGTTGCTCTTCCAGGAAGACGATCGCTACCTCAGTCTGGTGATTAATGGAGATAAACTTAACGGACACAAATAGTGGCTGGTTTTAAAGGATTAAAGCATGTGTGGGTTTGTCGGATACACGGATCTAAAAAACGAGCGTGAGGTCTCGCGGTCGTTACTCGCCAGGATGACTGAGCGCCTGGTCCACCGCGGGCCGGATTCCGACGGTTACTTCGTCGAAGGCGTCACGGGTCTCGGCTTTCGCCGGTTGAGCATTATTGACCTTGCTTCCGGCGACCAGCCCCTTTACAACGAGGACGGCTCACTCGTGCTTCTCTGCAACGGTGAGATCTACAACTACCGCGAACTCAGAAACACGCTCAAGCAAAAAGGACATGTGTTCAGCACTAACAGCGACGTCGAAGTGCTGTTGCATCTGTACGAAGACGAAGGCGTCGACTTATTGCACAAGATCAACGGACAGTTTGCTTTTGTCATCTATGACCGGAAACAAAAAACGCTGTTTCTCGCTCGCGATCACTTCGGGATCAACCCGCTGTTCTTCACGGTGATGGATGGAACATTTATCTTCGGTTCGGAAATCAAAGCACTCATCGAGCATCCCTCGATAGACCGTAAAGTGGATTTGACCGGCCTGGACCAGGTCTTCTCGTTTCCCGGCCTCGTAAGTCCGCGAACAATGTTCAAAGGCATCGAGAGTCTTCCAAACGGGCACTACATCCTCGTCAAAAACGGCAACGTAAAAATAACTCAGTACTGGGATCTCGATTACCCGCAGGCCGGCGAGATCGCCCGCGACAAACCGGAAAGTTATTACGTCGAGAAACTGAAATACCTCTTCGCCCAGTCGGTGAAGTATCGCCTGCAGGCCGACGTTCCCGTGGGCTTCTATCTCAGCGGCGGGCTCGACTCGTCGATGATTGCATCGATGATTCGCAAGGTTTCACCTGACGTCACGAGACATTCATTCTCCATCGGGTTCAATCAAACAGAGATCTGCGAAGCTAAGTACCAAAGGATGATGGCGGAGTATTCGGAGTCAGCGCACCACGAGATCATGTTCGACTGGAAAGAGATTGCCGAGCGGCTGCCGCGCATGATCTATCACAGCGAATGTCCGGTGAAGGAGACTTACAACACCTGTTCGATGGCGTTGTCGGAAGCCGCCAGAGCCACCGGCATTACCGTGATCCTGACTGGCGAAGGAGCGGACGAGTTGTTCGCGGGCTATGTGGGTTATCGTTTCGATCAGTTCGGCTTGCGTACAGAGAAGAAGCACGATCTCGGGTCGATGCTGGAAGACGAGTTGAGAGAAAAACTATGGGGTGATGCGACGCTGTTTTACGAAACCGAGCATTATGCTTTTCGTGAAATCAGGTCGGCGCTGTATTCCGCAATGCTCAACGACTCGTTCGATGAATTCGATTGCCTCAATTTCCCGCTGGTTGACAAAGAGCGACTGAAAGGCCGGCATTTTGTTCATCAGCGTTCTTATCTCGATTTCAAACTCAGGCTTGCAGACCACCTCATTTCCGATCATGGCGACCGCATGGCCCTGGCGCATTCAGTGGAGGGACGATATCCGTTTCTCGATATCGACCTGGTGGAGTTTTCGAAGTGCATTCCACCCGAGTTGAAGCTCAATGAGTTCACTGAAAAATACATTCTGAGGAAGGTCGCCGAGGATCTCGTTCCGCCTGAAATTATTAACCGCGAGAAGTACGGTTTTCACGCTCCGGGCACGCCTTACCTGTTGCGCCAAAACATTGATTGGATAAACGACCTGCTCTCTTACGAGCGGATCAAGCGCCAGGGCTATTTCAATCCCGGTGCGATCGAGCGGCTCAAGGCTCGTTACTCAAAAGAAGACTTTCACCTCAACCTGCCGTTTGAAAGCGACCTCCTGATGACTGTCCTTAGCTTCGGCATTTTCCTCGATACGTTCGACATGCCCAGCCTCAACTAGCCACAAAAAGCACAAAAAATAGAGCCCTCAGGAGTGTTTATGAAGCACGAAAGTGTGCATTCGTTTTTTAGTCGGATTGCATCCGAGTTCCCCACCAATGTCGCGATTGCGGCTGGTCCACGTCAGATCAGCTACCGCGAGCTGGAAGAAAGATCGAACAGCCTGGCTAACTTCTTACTGGCGAAGGGCGCTGCCGCCGCCGCACCTGTGGCCGTGCTCACAGACGATCGTGTCGAGATCCTGATCGCCATTCTGGGCGTTCTCAAAGCCGGCTGTGTCTTTGCGCCGCTCGATCCGAACGTGCCGGATAGAAGACTGGAAGCAATGATCTCGTTGCTCGCGCCGGAATGGTTCATCACTGAAACGCAGTTCCTCGATCGCGTAAATAATCTGTTGCAGGAGACGGGGA
>JAICGZ010000211.1 GCA_025922875.1 Pyrinomonadaceae bacterium | reverse complement strand
TGAGTCAGGCCATTCCGCAAATCGGTCCCGAGCTCAGCCACAACTCTTTCTAATGGCTGCTGGTAGGGAGTTCGCTCTTTTCGAACCGCCGCGGCGCTCATCGTGCGGAGTAGACCACGAGCATGAAGTATCGAGCAACTTGATACCAAAGGATAATAGACATCCGCAGGTGAACGGCGCATGCTGCATACACGCTCTGCTCTGTGCAACAGAGAAGAAGTCGCCCCCTCACCTGTTCCACTTACCCCAATAGGGGATCAGCGCATTACCTCTCTCAAGGTATGGGTGAAACACCCTATCTCGTGATGCGTCCTGCAGCCCTACTCGCCCACAATGTGCTCAACTTTGCTTAAGAGAATAGGGGAGGATCGTCATGTCGCAAGTTTTATCGAGCACAGGCCGTCCGCCGACTGTCTTCGTCCTCGATGGCGACGTTTCTGTGAGGGAATCGCTGGAACTGCTGATCAGCTTTGCGAGGGTGGAGACGTTCGCGTCAGGGCAGGAATTCCTCGCGCGCCCGCGAGTCCTCGCCCCGAGTTGTCTGGTCCTAGACGTGTCGCTGCCCGACGTGAACGGCCTCGAACTGCAGGAGCGTGTCGCCGCCGATCGTTTCGAGATGCCGATCATCTTCATTACGGGTTATGGCGATATCCCGATGACAGTCAGGGCCATGAAAGCCGGCGCCCTCGAGTTCATGACGAAGCCGTTCGACGACGAGGCCTTGCTGTGCGCGATCCGTGACGCTCTTGAGCGAAGCGAGATTGCACTCGGTCAAGAGGCGGAGATACAAGAGCTCCGCACCTGTTACGCGTCACTCACTTCTCGCGAGCGAGAGGTCATGGAACTGGTAGTCTCCGGCCTGTTGAATAAACAGATCGGTCTAAAGCTCGGGATTAGCGAGATCACCGTGAAGGCACACCGGGGCAAGGTTATGCAAAAGATGAAGGTCGACTCCCTCGCCGATCTCGTGAAAGCGGCTGAGAGACTCCGCGTAAGGAGTCGAACCGGCGCACCCGCTTTTGCGGCGCGACCGTATCCGTCAAAGCCAGGGCCGCGTTGAAACGAAGGCAAAGCTTTGATTGAAAGGCAAAGGTAATACTTCGATGAACGGGTTTCTATTAGACCTTGGTATGAGTTCTGTGCGGCTGCTGTTGGATTTAAAAGTTGGACGATAGCTGATAACGCCTTTATACTTCGCCCAAACTGTGATTAGAAGGAATGTGAGGAAGCGGCATCCTTTGAAAACTGGATCAATTAGGCCGAAGCCGTTCGCTAATTTTCAGCCCGGGTCGGAGCGCAGCGACAAACTCTGGGATCAAAACGGCTTGCCCGAAAAGTCTGATTTCTCTGTGCAACCTCTGTGTCCTCTCTGTGTCCTATGTGTCTGTGGTTGTTTTTATGAATGAGCCTTCCACAGAGGCACAGAGGACACAGAGATTGCACAGAGAAGAAATCCGATCAGGACTTTTCGGGCAAAGCCGATCGAAACATGAAAACGAACAAACGAATAGCAACGCTGAAAGCGTTAGGCATGTGCGGCGCTAATCCTTCAGGGTTGATACAGCAGCGAATTGCTATCCCCACAGTTGTCGCTGCGTTCCAACCGGGCTGAAAATTAGCCAACGCTTTCACGTTAAGTCACTGCGCCCAACCCTGGTCTAGTCAAAAGAGCATGGCCAAAAAATGTCGACAATGCGGTCTGGTCAACTGGGATTATGAAGAGGTGTGTAAGCGATGCAATGCTTCACTGAATACGGCAACTCCTCCCGTCTATAAGTGGTTCGTCGCCTACTGCCTCTTGATGGCTTTGCTGTATTTGGCTACGGCAGCAATGGGCATCGCGTTCATGTTCATTGAACCTGACCGCGACATGAGTGCTACGGAGGCGAAAATAATGGGCTCAGTGATGCTTATCCTGAGCCTCGTGTTTTTCGTTCCCTATGCGTTAGCTCCATTCTTGCCGCGCCAGAGCTGGGTTTGGATCCTGGGGCTGGTGCTCATCTGCATCGGGCTAACCAGCGCATGCTGTTTACCCGTATGTATTCCGCTATTGATATTTTGGTTGAAACCCGAGATGAAAGCGTTTTTTGGTCGAACCGCGAGTCCGTTACCTCCTCCACCACCGCAATGGAATTGAATATGCACAAGCTCTTATCTCTGACGCTAATCCTTGCGCTGGCAGTCATCGTCTTTGCGCAAGGACGTTCCGGCTCAGTCTCTCAACAACAATTCGACGTCATTATTCGAGATGGCACAGTTTATGACGGAACTGGCCGCGCACCGGTAAAAGCAGACCTGGGACTAAAGGGTGAGCGAATCGCCGCGGTGGGAAACTTGAGTAATGCCACCGCTCCAACGATCGTTGACGCCAAAGGTCTCGCCGTCGCACCAGGCTTCATCAACATGCTCTCTCACTCCGAGACCTCCTGGTTTGTCGACAGCCGTTCGTTGAGTGAACTTTTGCAAGGCGTTACGACTCAGATATTCGGCGAAAGCTCGATGGGCCCTCTCAACGATGAAATGAAAAAGCGGAGACGCGAGTCACAAGGCGATCTGAAGTATGAGATCGAGTGGACCACGCTGGCCGAGTATCTCAACCATCTTGAAAAACGAGGCATCTCGCAAAATGTCGCGTCGTTCATCGGCGCTCCTACGATCCGTGAATACGTTATCGGCCTTGAAGACAAACAGCCCACGCCCGCACAACTAGACCAGATGCGCGAGCTCGTACGCCGCGAGATGGAGGCCGGCGCACTCGGCATCACTACGGCCTTGATCTATCCGCCTGCGTTCTTCGCAAAGACCGAGGAGTTGATCGAGTTGTGCAAGGTCGCGGCGAAGTACAAGGGCAAATACACGACGCACATGCGTAGTGAAGGAGCACAGTTGATCGAAGCTGTGCAGGAAACGATTCGCATCAGTCGTGAAGCCGGGCTTCCGGCTGAGATTTATCACCTCAAGGCGTCGGGAGAAGCCAACTGGCCCAAGATGGATCAAGTCATCAAAATGATCGAAGACGCGCGCAAAAAGGGCGTGAAGATCACTGCCGACATGTATACGTATCCTGCCGGTGGAACAGGTCTGGACGCTTCGTTGCCGCCCTGGGTTTTTGATGGTGGACGCGACGCTGCGTACAAGCGCCTTCAGGATCCGGCGATGCGGCAGAAGATCGCGGAGGCAGTTCGCACACCGTCCAACGACTGGGAGAATCTGTACCTGTTGGCCGGATCTCCCGAGCGGATCGTATTGGCTAGTTTCAGGAACGATAGTCTGAAGCCGCTTATTGGAAAGACTCTTGGGGAAGTTGCAAAGATGCGAGGGAAAGATCCGATTGAGACGATCATGGATCTGCTACTCGAAGATCGCTCTCGCATCGGTACGATCTATTTCATGATGAGTGAAGATAACCTCAGGAAGCAGATTCGCCAGCCATGGGTTTCTTTTGGTTCTGACGCAGCTTCGATTGCTACCGAAGGAGTGTTTTTAAAATCCGCGGCACATCCGCGCGCGTACGGCAATTTCGCCCGGCTGCTCGGCAGGTACGTGCGCGATGAAAAACTCATCTCACTCACCGAAGCAGTGCGAAGATTGACTAGCTTGCCTGCAACCAATCTCGGCCTCAAACATCGCGGGCTGCTACAGTCCGGAATGTTCGCTGATGTCGTTATTTTTGATCCACAAACAATTGCGGATCGTGCGACGTTTCAAAATCCACACCAGTATTCAGTCGGCGTACGAGATGTTTTTGTGAATGGCCGGCAGGTGCTCAAGAACGGAGAGCATACCGGTGCAAAACCTGGAAGAGCGCTGTGGGGCCCTGGGAAGGTTGGCGGTAATTAACTTCTTCTCTGTGCGCGTATGGCTGCCTAACTGTTCGAATCGTTCATTCCCGATCCGGTAGCGCTGCCAGTCTTTGTAATCAAAGTGCCACCACTCCGCTTCATACACTGTAAAGCCTTCAGCTTCCATAACAGACCGCAAGAGATCACGATGCCAGCGTTGCAATGACGTACCGCCGGGATAGTTTGGATAAGCACGATCGGTTGTTTCATCGTACGTGCTGACCATCTCGACCGGCTTCCCCGACTTGAGATTGTAGAGCGACAAGTCCACCGCGGCGCCGCGGTTGTGACGCGAGCCCTTCGACGGATCCGCCACGAAGAGTTTTTTATCCTGCGGGGTTGCGTCCCAAAATACCTTTGTCACATACCAAGGGCGATAACCATCATGAACGAGTAAACCGTAACCCAACGGTTTCAGTTTGCGACTAACGCGAACCAGCGCCTCGGCTGGTGCGCGCTGGAGAAAAGCGCGCGGCTGTGAATAGAAGACTGTGCCAAACAGATTGTTGTTAGTCGCGTAACGGATATCGAGCTTGATCGCCGGATCGAGTTTCTTCAGCTCGACGAGATCCGTGGGCAGAAAGTCTCCAGTTTCTTTTGGAGGCTCGGCCTGCAATGCTTCCTTGATCAAAGTCCGTACTGGCCGCACGGGCTTAACTTTTAGTTGACTGGCGCCCTCTTCTGGACCAAGTGGTTTGCGGGTGTAGATGACACCGTCGCTCTTCAGGTGCGAGACCTTTCCATATCGATCGCGGTAGAACGCGTTGTCAGAGAGCTCACGCATTGGACCAGCATCGGCTTTTTTCGATAGCGCGTAGAGTTTTTGATCTTTCTCGAGGACAATGACTGTGTCGCCGCTATCGCCAGTGTATTCGCCGATGAACGCTCGCCAGGCGGTGGGCGCCGGAGAAGGTTTGGGTTGCTGAGCGATCGTTGCTGCCGCGAGCAACAACGTGACGATGAAAGCAAAGATTGAACGAGATTGTATAGACACGATTTGCAAGATTTTTCAGGGATTTACAGGATGCGTTAATAAGTCGAACTGAAGCGCAGAAGATTGCCCGCGAAAGCAAACCACAACACCCCAAGACACGCGAGCAGCATGATCGTCGCCTGTAATTTGCCCCAAATGCTCCTTCGGCCAATCCACGCAAGAACAGCGTTGACCAGAACAACCAGAGCTCCCACCGCGGCGACAACGCCAATGATCTGAATTAGCATAAACCACTTCGCGCCGCGATCGCCGAACACCTCGAGATGAGTGAGGCCGTACATCGTAAGCCCGAATAGCGCTGCAATGAAGATAATATTCAGCAAGAACACAAGCCGCACTCCGATGCGAAGCAATAGTTCACTCGAACTCAACTCCAACCTGTGACCGTAATGTCTCCTGACAAACCACGCAACAGGCCACAGTATAAGCGTCAGCAGCATCAGGCCCAGCGAAATTCCCAACACGGTTAAGAGCAGCTTTCCATTTTCCAGAGTCCCTACTCGTTGCCCTACAAAGAACGGGTACGGCAGGACCAACTGCATGACGCCATTCTGATCCGGCTTGAAGATCAGTTTGTCCTGACCGCCGTGCTCTAAAAAGGTCATTGGACCAACTGCCTGCCAACGCTTTGGCTTTCCGTTCGCGCCAGTAAGCTGCGGTACTTCGATGTCACCATCTCCCACTGCCGACACTGTGAACTGCCCGAGTAATGACGCCGTTTTCAAAAACGAGGATTCACTACGCCTGCTCAGCATGTACGTACCGGATGCTGCTGTCGCGTCTTCCTTCGCTGTCGCAGAAGTTGTAACGGCGGGCGTGTACGGATAGTAGCGATCGAGAAACGCTTGCCAGAGATTTACTCGCCCCGGACTGTCGCCCCGCCCGGCACTATTGTATGAAACAAAGAACCCGACTTTCTGGTCCAACACCAGGTGCAGATCGCTGTGGAAGTAAACTGTGTCGCCGCCGTGGCCGATGATCCGCTGTCCGTTACGCGACTCTTCGTAGAACCCATAACACATCGCGTTCGCTCCGTCGTCGAGCGCAAACAAACGGCTATGCATCAGCTTCGCTGTCTCCGGTTTCAGTATTGGTGCGTTACCCAACTGACCTTCAGCTAAGTGGGCCATCATGAACTGCGCCATGTCCACCGCGCTACTACTCAAGCTTCCCGCCGGAAACGGATTCACGACTTCGAAAGGCTCCGGCGTGCCTGAACCCAACCGGTAACCATTCGACATAAACGAAGCAAGCTCCGGTGGAAGCGGTTGCTTGAACGTCGAGTGGGCCATGTTCAGTGGCTTGAGAATGTTCTCAGCCACGTATTCTTCGAAAGGCCGGCCGGACACGCGTTCGACAATGTAACCCGCCACCGCGGTGGCGTAATTTGAATATGCTGGAACAGTTCCGGGCGGGTAAATACGCTTCGGAATATGCGTTTTAAGGTACTCGCCGAGGTTGAGCTTGGACGCATCGGTGTTGAATAAGTCTTTGATCTGCTCTTCAAAGCCGGGCGTGTGACTCAGTATGTTCTTCAAAGTAATCGGCTTACCAAAAGCGTCCGGAATTTTGTAATCGAGATAGTCGTTAACATCCCGGTCCAGATCGAGTTTGCCCTGTTCGAACAACTGCATGACTGCGGTCCAGGTGAACAGCTTTGAAACCGAGCCGGGACGAAACAGAGTCTCTTGCGCCGACACAGGCTTTTTCTTCTCGACATCTGCATAACCGTAGCCTTTGGCGAGAAGGAGTTTGCCGTCCTTCACTATTGAAATCGTGGCGCCGGCGATGTCGTCGCGTTTGAGTTGCAGCGGAACCAATCCATCCAGAAACGCTTCGACATCGGCTGCCGTCATCTCGTGCGGCTGATCTGAAGATGCCGCAGGCACCGGTGGTTCAGAAGTTGGTCTTTGTGGAGTAACGGGATCGGCGGGCGCCTGGCCGATCACAGTCACAAAGATGCAGAGGAGACAGATAAATGCGTTCACTATTTTGTTTTGTGTTTTTTGTGCTTCTTTGTGGCTGAACATGCTAATCCTTCACTGAGGTCAAGGGCTTCTTCGCCGGCTCGGGCAGACGCGTGAATTCCGAAAGGCCTTCGATGTTTATGACGTCCACTTTAGCCTGTGTGTTTAATCTAAAGTTGACGAAACCTTTGCCCTGTACCGGATCTCGCCAAATCACACGAAACGTGTCGTAGTGCCAATGTTGCAGATCGCCAGTGAAGTTTGGACCAATGTGGAGCACCAGCTTTTGATTCTCCAACACAACCTTCGCCTCACCATACATTTCGCTTTGAAACGTTCCGGCATACTTTTCCAAAGCAAGCGAAGGCGATGTGCCCTGAACGCGCTCAGCCTCAGCTTTCTTCTCGGCGGCCTTCGCCTGGTCCTCCAGGTTCTTCGTCACCTTCAACAACTCTGTACTCCAGTCGCGCTGCGGTGCGTTGAGATAGAAGTCGAAGATTTTGTACATCAACGCGTGTGGAAGAATGTTGCCGTGCAGGTTGGTGAGGATAACGAGTCCCACTTTCTCTTCAGGAATCATCGCGACTTCCGCTCTCATGCCATCGATGGCGCCGCCATGTTCGATAAGCTTGCGTCCGCGATAGTCACTCAGAAACCAGCCGAGACCATAAGTTAGAAAATGAGCTTCCGGATAGAGGTTTGCCTGCGGCCCTTCGAGACGAATGATCGTCTGCGGTGTTCGCATCTCTTTGATTGCTTCCGCACTGAGCAGGCGCTGGTTCTGATAAACGCCGTCGTTCAATTGCAGTCTCAGCCACTGGGCCATGTCCTGGACGTTTGAATTGAGCGAGCCGGCGGGAGCGATGTTGTCAATGTTGCGCCAGGAGACTGCCTGGAGTTTATCGTTGATCTTCGAGTGTGGCGTAGCGACATTGGCTGAACCCGCGAATAACTTGATACTCGTGTTCGACGACTTCATTCCAAGCGGAGTGAAGATTCTTTCGCGAACAAATGCATCCCAGGATTTACCGGTAATCGACGGAATGATCTGGCCCGCCGCGAGAAACATGATGTTCTGATAGCCATAGCGCGACCGCAAACTCCAGGACGGTTTGAGGTATCGCACGCGCCGAAGGACCTCGTCGCGATCGAATGCGGATGCATACCAGAGCCGGTCGCCGCGCGCGAGACCACTGCGATGACTCAGCAAGTCGATAATGTTCAGTTCGCGAGTGCTGTAAGGATCGAACAGTTGGAATCCGGGAAGATGCCTGGTCGCGGGATCGTCCCACTTTAGTTTTCCTTCGTCGACAAGCATCGCGAGCGAGGCCGCAGTAAAGGCTTTGGAGGAAGATCCGATCGCGAAGAGTGTCTGCGTATCGACGGGCGCAGGCTTGTTGAGCTCGCGCACACCAAAGCCCTTCGCATAAACAATTCCATCGTCTTTAACGATCGCGATCGCCAGGCCGGGCACGCCCCAATCCTTGATCGCCTTGTTTACGTACTCATCAAAATCCGCTCCCGGCGCCTGCTGTGCAGCAACTGCCCGCACCGCCAACATCACGACCAACACTAGCATCGTAAATCGAGTCTTCATTTCGCTTCTCCCCTTCTCCCAGGTAAACGGCTTTGCACGAAAGTCCCTTTTGGCTCTCGGCTGCGGCTGCGCCGTCTGATGTAAAGTCCCTTTTGGCTGCGGCTTCACCGTCTGATGTAAAGTCCCCTTTTGGCTCTCGGCTGCGGCTTCACCGTCTGATGTAAGTCCCTTTTGGCGCTCGGCTGCGGCTGCGCCGTCTGATGTGAGGCGCGGCTATGCCGCGCCGTGAAAGTTTAATAAGAGTTTGGGGCTATGCCCCTCGTTCGGCCTTTGGCCTATAAAACTCGGGCAGAGCCCAGACCAAGGGCGCAGCCCAACCTCAAATTGAAGCTAAGCGGCGCGGCATAGCCGCGCCTCACATCCGGCGGCGAAGCCGCAACGATACACGCTTCAATGACTTTTCCTGCAAGTCGATCACACGTTCCAATTCTGCGCGAGTACGCGTTCAAAGTTGCCGCCGAGAATTCCCTCGATGTCTGCGTCACTGTACTTGCGACGAATCAATCCTTCAGTCAGGTCAAACATTCGTTTCGGATGATTGAGACCTTCGATATCGAGTTTCTCGCGAAAGCCATAGCTTCCTTTGTAAGCAGCGCGAAGCTGTTTGTTCAACTCCGGCGGCATAGCGTCGTAGCCGTAAAGATCCATGTCACTGCCGACGCCCAGATGCTCTGGTCCAATCAGCTTTCTGACGTGATCGAAGTGGTCCAGCACATGCTCCACGGTGGTTGGTTCGTCTCCTTTGACAAACATCCGCACACCTGTGATTCCGATGACGCTGCCCGCCTCGCCAACCTTTTTAATCGCTTCATCCGTCTTGAGACGAGGGTGACCGCTAACCAGAGCACGGCAATTCGAGTGTGTGATCAGAACCGGCTTCTTCGAAATCTCGAATGCGTCCAGCGTGGTGCGATCGCCACAGTGCGACACGTCAATAGCCATGCCTACTTTGTTCATGCGTTCGATGATCGAGACGCCAAAGTCGGAGATGCCTTCGTCTCTTCTTTCAGTTGAACCATTGCCGATCAGATTTCGTGCGTTGTAGGTGAGTTGAGAAACACGTTGGCCCAGCCCGCGAAAGAGATCGACATCGTCAGGCCGGCGAAAATGTTCTGAATTCTGTAACCCGAGGATGACGCCGATCTTTCCTGACTTCTTCACGCGCTTCAGATCCGCGGCGCTGTCTATTCGCATGAAATGGTCACCGACACTCGCGATAAAGCCGTTCCACGCCGCGAAGAATTGCAGTGCGTTCTCGTATGCGTTTGGACCACCCATACCGATCGCCGGATGCATGACATTAATTCCGGAATCCAGATATGGTTGCAACTCCGAAGCAGTAAAGGTCTCCGGGTCTTTGAACCATTTCTGTTGTTTACTGAAGTCGAGCGTCAAGACGTTCAGCATATCGATGACCGTCGCACGGCCAATCAGATCGATCGCTTGCCGCGAGTATTCGGTTGCCGAATGCGCAAACAACCGGAAACGCCCACGATTGATCATCGGCGCCGCAACGACGGCAGCAGTCGTGATTCCCACGCCCTTGAGCAGCTCGCGCCGGCTAATTCTTTGTCTTTTCATTTTGTGATTTTTGTGCCTTTTTGCGGCTCAGCTCGTGCCTTTGCGAAGTAAGTACTTTCCTATTCGCTTATCATCGCGCACCTCACGCACGAACGACTCGACGAAGTAACCCGCCTTGAGCGCCTCCGTGAACGCCCAACGTGTTTCTTCGCGCCACCTCCGAGCTGTCTCCGGATCTTGTTGTTGCAACGCATCGATGTTCGACGGGATCTCGATAGCCACTCGATTTCGATCGCTGAAATTGTTGCGTCGCGGTGAATCATCCACATCAATTTCAATGAGTGACGGAGCGGAACTAAAGTTCACGTCATCACTGTCACGTTCACGGGAAACAAGCCACGATACCCACAGACGATCGGTCCCCGTCTGATGAAGGAAACTCGCCGCGTCCTCGCCGTAAAAGTTCGGCAGATATCGATCCGCTATCACACCAAGCTTACTGAAATTAAAGTGCGCATTCAGACTCTGCAACGGATCGAACGTCCAGCTAATTAATCCAATCCCCTGGGCCATCACGTGTTCGCGTTGCGCGAGTTTGAGCCGTCGTCCCAGATCGAAATTTCGATAATCCGGTTTGACTGCAAGCATGTGAGAATGATGGGCCAACTGCCCGCGCTCAAAACTCGGGAAGCCGTAGACGAACCCCACCAGGGTCTGACCATCAAATGCGCCTATCAGAACACCACCTGCCTCTCTTGCCGCCACCAGGTGTGTAAGCGGTACCACATCGAGATCCGGAATACCCCAGATCTCTTTTTGCAACTCTTCGACAGCGCGCATTTGCGCGAGTTCATCAATCTCGCGAAGCTGTATTTTGGAGATCTCAACCGCGGAAGCCATACTCACTTCACCTCGACCGGCAGCGCGATGTATGACGCATGCCGCCCCGAACGAAACACTTTTTGAATGGCTGGCTTAAAGTCAGACTCTTTCGCGAGGAAGATGTTTGGAACAAACGTCTGCGGATTGCGATCGATCACCGGGAACCAGGTACTCTGTACCTGGACCATGATCCGGTGTCCCTTCTTGAAAGTGTGATCGTTAGCGGGAAACGGGATCGCGTAGTGGTAAATCTCATTTGCAGTCAGCGGTTCGGGCTTTTCGAAACTTTTCAGATAACGACCACGAAAAACATCGCCCGCAATCATGAGTTGATAACCACTCATACTCGGATCCGTCTCATACTTGTCCGGATAGACGTCGATGAGTTTGACAATCCAGTCGCTGTCTGTCCCCCCTGTTGAGGCGAAGATGTTCGCGACTATTCTTCCCGATACCGTCACATCCTCTGTAAGCGTCTCACTCTCAAACGTCAGAACGTCCGGGCGGCGATCGACGAAACGCTGGTCCTCAACCAACCAGATCGGCCATCCCGAACGCACCTGAATCGGACGCGGTCGATACGGAACAGGACTGTCAGGATCGGAAATATAGCTAT